>NZ_JBITGZ010000002.1:298627-424009 GCF_044457565.1 Kitasatospora sp. NPDC050543
CGCCCCCCCCCCCCGGCCCCGCCCCCCCCCCCCCCCCCGCGCGCCGCCCCCCCCCCCCCCGGGGGGGGGGGCCCGCCGCCGTTGGTGCATGCTCCGGCCTCGCCTCGTCCGGACGGACGAAGCGAGGCCGGGTGCTCAGCCGAGCTGCTGTTCGATGGCGCGCAGCTTGCGCTCCAGCGAGTCCAGCTTGGGCATCGACAGGGTGTCGTCGTCGATCGTCAGGTCGATGGACGACGAGGAGGAGTAGGACGAGGACTGCGAGGAGCCGACGGCGGCCCGCGGGCGGCGGCCCGCCGACAGCGCGCTCATCGACGCGGGTTCGAGCACCGAGCGGCCGGCGGCCGAGAGGTCGCTTTCCGCGGCTAGAGCAGGCTCCGTAGAGTTCGGGCCGTCCCCGGCAGCGGTCAGCGCGGGCACCTGGCGCCCGCTGCGGGCCCGGGCGAGCATGCTGCCCTGCCGGGAGATGGCCTTCAGCTCGGCCCGCTCACGGCGGTCCGCACTGCGGGCGCGCTGCTTGGCGTCCAGCTTGTTCTGACGCTCCTCGCGGACCTCCTCCACCGCCTCGTCCAGGCTGCGGACGTTCTCCAGCAGCATCAGCGACCAGGCCGCGTAGGTCTCGCGCGGGGCGCGCATCCAGCGCACTATCCGGATCTGCGGCAGCGGGCGCGGCACCAGGCCCTGCTCACGCAGCGCGGCCTTGCGGGTCTGCTTCAGCGCCCGGTCGAAGAGGATCGCGGCCGAGATCGACATGCCGGAGAAGAACTCCGGGGCGCCGTCGTGGGCACCGCCGCGCGGGGCGTGCACCCAGTTGAACCACGCCGAGGCGACCGCGAACACCCAGACCAGCAGGCGCGAACCGAGCGCCGCGTCACCGTGGCTGGCCTCACGCACCGCGAGCACGGAGCAGAACATCGCCGCGCCGTCCAGGCCGAACGGGACGAGGTACTCCCAGCCGTTGGAGAGCCCGAGGTTCTCCTTGCCGAAGCCGACCAGGCCGTGGAAGGACAGCGCGGCCGCGACGCCGGCGCAGCAGAACAGCAGGACGTAGGAGGAGATCCCGTAGACCATCTCCTTGCGTCGCCGGCGCTCCTCGCTGCGCTCCCAGGAGTCACCGGACTCCTCGCTCTTGGTGCTCTTGAAACGCAGCGTGGCCACCAGGATGGCGGTGAACAGCAGGGCCGCGCCGCCTACGACGGTCCAGACCAGCTGTATGGACGAGAGGTTCATTGCGGGTCGGGCCTCGGCTTTCCGCAGGAATGGGCACTGTGCGGCACAGGGAGTCAGGTCCCGGGGAGTGTGGTGGGTTTGACGGTGTGTCGGTTCCCACCGTGAGCGACTGCTGCGCCCGTACGTGGTTGCCGGGACACCTGTGCGGCTAGACGATATCGCGTCCGAAGGAACGGCATCGTACGGGAGGCCCGCTGCCGGCCGCCACTTCGGCCGGTGGGAAGCCGGACGGTGCCCGGCGTTCACCACTGGGTAGATGAATTCATGCGCACGTGGGTCGACCGATGAAGGATCATGGGGCGTCAGATCATCTGGCGGACCTGGGGGAGGACTGGATGGCCTCGGTTTGGGAGTACCTGCGGGGGGAGCGCAACACCCTCGATCCCGGTGGGCAGCACAAGGTGACCCTCACCAAGTCGCAGCCGCAGCACCGGATCGCCGGCGCCGCGGCCACCACCGGCTACCTGTACGTCAATCTGCACTGGACCACCAGGGAGGGCGGCGGCCGCTCGGCCCGGGAGTCCGTACGGCGTTGGTTCAGCCCCCGGATCCTCAGCCCGATGGAGCCCGACTCGTACCAGCCGACCCGGGTCAACGTGGACCTCGACCTCGCCTGCCTGTACGAACTCACCGACGGTGCCCGGGGGGTGGTGCAGCCGCTCGGCAAGTACTTCGGGGACCTCCAGAAGCCGCCGTACATCAAGCTCAGTGGCGACGACGTGTACGGAGCACCCTCCGGCGAGACGATGTACGTCAACCTGGAGAAGAAGGAGAAGTTCAAGCGGCTGCTCATCTTCGTGTACATCTACGACGGCACGCCGGCCTTCGACCAGACCCACGCGGTGGTCACGATCGTGCCGCAGACCGGCCCGCGGATCGAGATCCAGCTGGACGAGCGGGCGCCGGCCGCCCGCTCCTGCGCGGTGGTGCTGATCGAGAACACCGGGGACGGCGAGCTCACCGTACGCCGCGAGGTCCGCTATGTGAACGGGTTCCAGGCGGACCTCGACCGGCTGTACGGCTTCGGGATGCAGTGGCAGCGCGGCTACAAGACGGGCCCGGGGTCGGGGGAGTAGCGGGACGGCTGTAGTTGCGGTCGCGCTGCTCTCCCGCGGTGCCCGGGTGCGGGTGGCGGTGCGGGCATCAGCGCGGCTGGAACTGCGGTCCCTGCGGGGGCAGTGCGAAGCCGTCCGGAGAGGGCTGCTGGGCCGCCGGCGGCGCGGCGGGCGGGGGTGGCTGGACCGGCTGCTGAGGCTGCTGGGTCTGGTGCGACTGCGGGTAGCCGTAGCCCCCGGGCTGCGCCGGCTGGGGGTAGCCGTATCCGGCCGACTGCGGCTGCTGGTGCGGCTGGGGTGCCGGCGGGTAGCCGTAGCCGGGCTGCTGGGTCGGTTGCGGGTAGCCGTAGCCTCCGGGCTGCGCCGGCTGTGCGGCGGCGGCCGGGGCCGGGTGGTGCGGCTGGGGTGCCGGTGGGTAGCCGTAGCCGGGCTGCCGGGCCGGGGGCACGGGCGGCTGGGCGGGGTGCTGGGTGGGCGGCGCGGTCGGCGGCGGGGGCGGCAGCGGGGTGGTCGACGGTACGGCGGGCGCGAGGGTGTACGTGCCGGGCTCGGAGCGCGGCTCGGGGCGCGCGTCCGGCCGGTGCGCCGGGGCGGGCGCCGGCGCGGGGTGGCTACGGGGGTCCGGTGCGGGAGCGGTAGGCGCGGATGCTGCGGCGGGCGCGGTGTGCGGCGCGGGCGCGGGGGTCGAGCCCGCGGCCTCGGCCGGGGCCTGCTCGTCGTCCTCGACCGTGATGCCGAAGTCCGTGGCCAGGCCGATCAGGCCGGAGGCGTACCCCTGGCCGACCGCCCGGAACTTCCACCCGCCGTCGCGCCGGTAGAGCTCGGCCGCCAGCAGCGCCGTGACCTCCTCGGCGTCCGTCACGGCGAACTCCGCCAGCGCGGCGGCGCCGTCGCCCGCGGTGGCGTCGTACAGCAGCACCCGCAGGCGGGCCACCGCACGGAAGGAGCCGCCCTCCGCGGAGCCGGCCAGCACCACCCGGTCGACGTCGGCGGGCAGCTTGCCGAGCTCCACCTCGATGGTGTCGGCGATGTCACCCTCGGAGCCGACCCGGTGCTTGGGCAGGTGGCGCACCACGCCCGAAGGGTGCCGGGGCTGGTTGTAGAACACGAAGTCCGCATCCGAACGAACCCGGCCGTCGGAGCCCAGCAGTAGCGCGGAGGCGTCCACGTCCGGGGCGCCGGGGGTGGCGTTCCAGCGCAGCACGGCGCGGACCGCGGCCGCCGGCAGCGGGATGTTGGCGCCCTTGGCCATCACGTGCGTCATAGCCGACCATCCTGCCTCTTCGCCACCCATTCGGACAACGTGGCCGAAGGTGGCTGAACCGTGGGGGACTTTGCCGAATGCTTGCGCTTTGTGAAGTGGACGGTAACCTTCCGAGAATTCGATGTTTCGGAGCCGCATTCGCTGGGATCGGTCCGTACGATTGGCGGCCAGTGGCTCCGGGGGGTTCAGTGGTCCAGTACATCCGCCGACCGGCCGTCCCGCAGAACGCCGTCGGGCCGGGGCAACCCCGTCACCGATCCGGGAACCACCGGGCCGCGTGGACCGGTTAGCGATACGTCGGCCGGGCCGCTGCCGCGCAGACCGCACCGCCGCAATCCCGCCGCCCCGCCGCACACCGTGCCCCCTGCCGTACCCCCCGTCGCACCCAGCCCGGCTCCCGCCGTCGTTCCCAGCTTCGTCAGCACCACCAGTACCGCCAGCACCCGAACTTCGCGGCCGTGACGCCCTGCACGGCGCCACCCGCACCCCCGCCGCCCCGGCGGGCCGGACCTGATCGAGGAGAGCACCTTGCGCCATTTCGGCCACCTCGCCGACGACGTACGCGACCGCCTCTTCCTGGAGCAGCCCAGGAACTTCGGCCGGGACAGCGAGGCGGCCGTCCTCTCCACCGCGCTCGGCGCCACCCTCTACAGCCCCGCCACCAGGACCACCCTGCGCACGGACATCCGCAAGCAGGCCTCGCGGGGTGTGGTCTCGATGGTGCTCTGCCTGGAGGACGCGATAGCGGACCACGAGGTGCCGGCGGCCGAGGAGAACCTGGTCGCCAGGCTTGGCGAATTGCACACGGACAGCACACAGGATCTTCCCCTTCTCTTCATTCGGGTTCGCACCGCCGATCAGATCACCGACCTCACCCGCCGGCTCGGCCCGGCCGTCCGCCTGCTCACCGGATTCGTTCTGCCGAAGTTCACCGAGGAGAGCGGCGGCGACTTCCTGGAGGCCCTGACCACGGCCGAGAACGTGAGCGGGCACCGCCTGTTCGCCATGCCGGTGCTGGAGTCCCCCGAGCTCGCCCATCTGGAGACCCGCCGGGAGCAGCTCTTCGGCATCTCCCGGCTGCTCGGCAAGCACCGCGAGCGCATCCTCGCCGTCCGGCTCGGCGTCACCGACCTCTGCTCCGCGTACGGCCTGCGCCGCTCCCCGGACCTGACCGCCTACGACGTGGCGCTGGTCGCCGGGGTGATCGGTGACGTGGTCAACGTGCTCGGCCGGGCCGACGGCAGTGGCTACACCGTCACCGGGCCGGTCTGGGAGTACTTCCCGGTCCAGGAGCGGATGTTCAAGCCGCAGCTGCGCCGCACCCCGTTCGTCGAGGCCGACCCACCGGGTGAGGACGTCCGCCGCCGGATCATCGAGCACGACCTCGACGGCCTGATCCGCGAGATCGAGCTGGACCGCGCCAACGGCCTGCTCGGCAAGACCTGCATCCACCCCAGCCACGTCCCCGCCGTGCACGCGCTGTCGGTCGTCACGCACGAGGAGTTCTCCGACGCCCGCGACATCCTGGACCGTGAGCGGGGCGGCGGCGGGGTGCTGCGCTCGGCGTACACCAACAAGATGAACGAGGCCAAGCCGCACCGCGCCTGGGCGGAGCGGGTGATGGTGCGGGCCGAGGTGTTCGGCGTGGCCAGGGAGGACGTGAGCTTCGCCGAGCTGCTGGCGGCCTGCCTCTGCGCCTGAGCCGCCCCGTACCCTCGGACCTCGTAGGCCCGGCCGGGCGGCCTGCGCGGGCGCGGTGCCCGTCCGCATCCGTCCCACCCGTACGGCCGGCTCCACCCGTGGCGCCAGTTCTACCCGTGGCACCCGTGGGACCCCTGGCGCCCGTAGTACCCGTAGTGCCCGTACCACCAGCTCGCCGTACCACCGAAAGCAGGGCCAGTGACAGCACAGGCAGTACCAGCCGCAGCGCAGCCGGACGCGACCCCGGCGCCGTGGACCGGCCGCTGGGTCGCGGACCGGCTCGGCATCGGCCTGACCGGCTCGGACCGGCTGCCCGAGCTCGTCGGCCTCGCCCTGCGGGAGAACCCCCGGCGTGCCCACCTGCTGGTCTCCACCGTGCTCGGCAAGCACGTGCCGCAGCGCCCGGAGGTCGTGCACGGCGCGGGCCTGGAGCTCGGCCGCCGGGTGCACGAACTGCTGGGCGCCGAGCCGGCCGCCCGCGCGGTGGTGCTGGGGTACGCGGAGACCGCGACCGGCCTCGGCCACAGCGTGGCCGACGCGCTCGGTGCCCCCTACCTGCACTCCACCCGCAGGCCGGTCGAGGGCGTGGCGGCGGTCGGCGGCTTCGAGGAGGAGCACTCGCACGCCACCTCGCACCTGCTGCTGCCCGCCGACCCCGCGCTGCTGACCGGGGACGGGCCGCTGGTCCTGGTCGACGACGAGTTCTCCACCGGCAACACCGTGCTCAACACCATCCGCGCCCTGCATGCCGGTCATCCGCGCTCGCACTACGTCGTCGTCTCGCTGGTCGACCTGCGTGGCGAGGCCGACCGCCGGCGCCTCGAGGAGGCCGCGACCGAGCTCGGCGCCCGGCTGGACCTCATCGCCACCGCCGTCGGCGGCGTACGGCTGCCCGAGGACGTCCTCCCGCGCGCCCAGGAGCTGATCGCCGCCGCAGGCCCCGCCCCCGCCCCGCCGGCGGGCTCGCCGGCGCCGCTCGTCCGGGTCGCGCTGGCCTGGCCCGAGGGCCTGCCGGACGGCGGCCGGCACGGTTTCACCGCCGAGCACCGGGCGCAACTGAACGCCGTACTGCCCGAGTTGGCCGAGCAGCTGGCGCAGGCCGTGACCGGCCCTGCCGGGGCCGGTGTGCCGGTCGAGGCCGCCGCGCGACAGGCACGACCGGTGCCGGGGGTCCCGCGGGTACTCGTGCTCGGCTTCGAGGAGCTGATGTACGCCCCGCTGCGACTGGCCGGCGCACTCGCGGACCGGTTCGCCGGGCAGCTCGGCGACGAGCACGTGCGGTTCTCGACCACCACCCGCTCCCCGGTCCTCGCCGTGGACGACCCCGGCTACGCGATCCGCACCCGGCTGGCCTTCCCCGCCCACGACGACCCGGCCGACGACGGCTCGCGCGAGCGGTACGCCTACAACGTCGCCCCCGGCGCGGACCCGGACCGCCGCTTCGACGCGATCGTCCTGGTGGTCGACGGGCCCGGCGACACCCCCGCTCTGCACGAGGGCGAGCGCGCGCTGCTGCGGCAGCTGCGGCTGGTCGCCGACCGGGTCGTCCTCGCCGTCCTCCCGTCCCACCGGCCGGCGCCCACCCAGCCCGCGTCCGACCCGACGCCGTCCCCTCGGCCACCGTCCGACCGACGGCCGTCCGACCGGCCGTCCGATCGGGGGCTCTGATGCCGGGAACACCGTCCGACGAGGGGAACGCCGCCGTTCGCGCACTCGTTCGATCAACAGCCTTTGACCACCAGCCGAGCAACAGACCGAAGGCGAGCATGACCACGACGCCCCCCAGCACCGCGACCGAACCGCGCCCGCTGTACGGACCGGACTTCTCCTCCTACGCACGCGCCGACGTCACCTGGCTGCTCACCGACCTCTCCGACGTCCCGCTGGAGGCCCCGACCGAGGAGCGTGAGGAGGCCGTCCAGTCCGGCGGCGCCCACTACGCGGAGTCCCTGCCGGTCGAGTACCAGCCCAGCCCCGAGTACCAGGAGCTGTTCCACCAGGCCCTGCGCGCCTCCGCCCGCCGGATCGCGCTGGCCGTGGGCACCGTGGCCGAGACGCTGCTGCGCGAGCGCGGCCCCGACCTGGTGATCGCCTCGCTGGCCCGGGCCGGCACGCCGGTCGGCATCCTGATCCGCCGCTGGCTGGCCTTCGCCCATGACCTGGACACCCCGCACTACGCGGTCTCGATCATCCGCGGCCGAGGCATCGACCCGGTCGCCCTGCGCTACCTGGCCGCCCACCACCGCGCCGCGGACGTCGTCTTCGTCGACGGCTGGACGGGCAAGGGCGCGATCACCCGCGAACTCACCGAGGCGCTCGCCGGCACGGACTTCAACCCCGAGCTCGCCGTCCTCGCCGACCCCGGTGGCTGCGTGCGCACCTACGGCACCCGCGACGACTTCCTGATCCCGTCCGCCTGCCTCAACTCGACGGTCTCGGGCCTGATCTCGCGTACCGTGCTGCGCGCCGACCTGATCGGCCCCCACGACTTCCACGGCGCCAAGCACTACGCCGAACTGGCCGGCGCGGACGTCTCCAACGCCTTCCTGGAGACGGTCGCCGACCACTTCGCCGCCGTACGCGAGGAGGCTCTCGCCGCCGCCGCGCAGCTGGCCGACGCGGACGGCGAGCGCACGCCGAGCTGGGAGGGCTGGGCCGCCGTCGAGCGGATCAGCGCCGAGTACGGCATCGACAACGTCAACCTGGTGAAGCCCGGCGTCGGTGAGACCACCCGGGTGATGCTGCGCCGGGTGCCGTGGCGGGTGCTGGCCCGGCGCGGTGCGGGTGCGGACCTGGACCACGTGCGGCTGCTGGCCGCCCAGCGGGGCGTACCCGTGGAGGAGGTGGACGACCTGCCGTACTCCTGCGTCGGCCTGATCCACCCCCGCTACAACCGGGGCGCGATCGGCGAGTCCGGTACGGCCGTCCTGGCGAAGGAGTCCTGATGAGTGCCGCTGCCCCCGCCGCTGCTTCCGGCGCCGGCTCGGCCGCCTCGCGGTTCCTGGTCGCGAGCGACCTCGACCGCACCCTGATCTACTCGAACCGCGCGCTCGCCCTGGACGTCCCCGACCGGCTGGCCCCCAGGCTGCTGTCGGTGGAGGTGCACGACGGCAAGGCGCTCTCGTTCATGACCGAGCAGGCCGCCGGACTGCTGGTCGAGCTGATCCGGGCGAGCGTCTTCGTGCCCGCCACCACCCGCACCCGTACCCAGTACGAACGCGTCAACCTGCCAGGCCCGACACCGGGTTGGGTGCCGCAGTACGCGATCTGCAGCAACGGCGGGCAGCTGCTGGTGGACGGCGTCCCCGACCAGGACTGGCGCACCGAGGTCCGCTCCCGGCTGGCGGCCGCCTCCGCGCCGCTGAACGAGGTCGTCGAACACCTCGCCCTCGCGGCGGACCCGGAGTGGACGCACAAGCGCCGGGTCGCGGAGGATCTCTTCGCCTACCTGGTCGTCGAGCGCGCCGAACTCCCGCAGGGCTGGCTGGAGGAGCTCGCCGGCTGGTGCGAGGAGCGCGGCTGGACGGTCTCACTGCAGGGCCGCAAGGTCTACGCGGTGCCCGCCCCGCTCAGCAAGAGCGCGGCTCTGGCGGAGGTCGAGCGCCGGGTCGGCGGCGCGATCGTGCTGTCGGCCGGCGACTCGCTGCTCGACGCCGAGCTGCTGCTCGCCGCCGACGCCGGCTGGCGGCCCGGCCACGGCGAACTCGCGGACGCCGGCTGGACGGCGCCCGGCGTCACCGCGCTCACCCATGTGGGTGTGGCGGCGGGGGAGGAGATCGTCCGCCAGTTCCTCGCCCGGGTACGGGCCGGCACGCAGGCCGTCGCGGTCCGCTGACGCGCCCGGCCGCTGTGGCGGGGGTGGGTTGGTGGCCGCTGTGGCGGGCGGCGCGCCCGCCACAGCGGCCTTGACGGGCGTCCCGGCTCAGGGACCGGTGCCGTCGAGCAGTTCGCGCGCCGCGTGCTCGAAGTCGGCCAGGGCCTGCGGGTCGCCGGCGCAGTGGTCCGCCCAGAACCCCGGGCGCTGCCAGCTGGCCGGGGCCATGCGCACGCTGCCGTCGGCCAGGACGGCCGTCCAGCTCGCGGGGATCCGGTCGTCCACCGTCTCGAAGTCGACCGGGTCCCAGAGCAGCCCGGGCGCCTCAGCGCCCTCGCCCAGCAGGCGGATCCATACCTCGTCCACCCCGGCGATCAGCTCCAGTACCGGGTAGACGCCGCCGACCCGGACGCCTTCGAACTCCGCCACGGGGATGTCGGCCATCGGATGGATGATCCCGGTGCACTTGACTCTCATCGGAGCAGTCTCGCAGCGGGGGGTTGCGGCGGTCGGGGCCGGGTGCGCGCGCCCGCCTGGGCTTCGGTGCGGGCTAGCCGCAGCAGCCTCCGCCACAGCAGCCGCCACCCCCACCGCCTGCGCCGGAGGGCGGCTGCGGCGAGCTGCTGCCGCCGCCCACCCCGGTCACGGCGACGGTGGAGAGCAGCTTGACGGTGTCCGGGTGCCCCTGCGGGCACACCGCCGGGTCACTGGCCTGCGCCATCGTCCGGCGCAGTTCGAACGTGGCTCCGCAGGAGCGGCAGCGGAAGTCGTAACGAGGCATACCCCGCAGCGTACCGAGCCGCTCAGCCGCCGGGTACGTCGCGCGGGCGCTTCTCGCGGATGTACACCTGCTTGCGCACCCGGGCGACGACGCCGCCGTCCGACGCCAGCACCTCGGTGTCGAACCAGACCAGCGCCTTCTTGCCCTCCTGGGTCAGCTCGCGGATCTCGGCGAGCCGGTCGTCGCTCAGTGCGAACTCCGCGAAGATGTCGCCGCGCCCCGGCGATACGAAGGTGATCTCGGCGGCGGCGTCCCAGACCACGTAGTCGCGGCCGAGGTTCTGCATGATGAGCAGCATCCAGAACGGGTCGGTCATCGCGAAGATCGAACCGCCGAAGTGGGTGCCCACGTAGTTGCGGTTGAGCCGGCCCAGCCGGAGCCGGACCTTCGCGAAGCGGAAGTCCTCGGAGACGGCCATCACCCGGATGCCCGCGAAGAGGAACGGCGGCCAGAGGTTGATGCCACGCCGGAAGGTCGCGGCCGTCATGGTGCGCTTTCGTGCCATGGGGCCGACTCTAGCCGATTATGTTACTCGCCAGTAATGGCCTCGGGTGGCCGATTCCGGCCCCGAGATGTGGCCGCGAGGGATGCCCCCGCCTCCCCGGCGGCTGCCGCCCGGCGACGCGGCACGCCCGTCCCGCCTGGGCCCGTCAGTGGTGCCCCGAACTGCCCAGATCGCCCCGGATCAGCGAGACCACCTCGGCCGCCGACGCCCGTACCGCAGCCGTCTCGCCCAGGAAGTGCCAGTAGTCCGGGTGCCGCCCCGCCGCCTCCAGGGCCGCCACCGCCCGGTCCAGCCGGCCGACCGCGGCGTCCAGCGGCCCGGCGTGCCGGGGATCCGGCGCCTGCCGCCCCGCCATCGCCAGCCGCTGCGCGTCGCGCAGAGCGAAGCGCGTCCGCTCGATCTCGTGGCTCGGGTTGTGCTCCACCTCGTTCAGCTGCCGCAGCCGCTCGTTCACCGCCGCCACCGAACCGTCCGCCGTGTCCAGCAGCGCCCGTACCGTACCGATCGCGCCGGTGGCATCCGCCCAGCGCTGCTCGTCGCGCGCCCGCGCCGCCTCGGACAGCTTCTGCCCGGCCGCCCGTACCGCCTCCGCGACCTGGTCCGGAACGCGCTGGAGGTCCTGCCAGCACGCCGCGCTGAACCGGCGCCGCAGCTCGCTCAGCGCAGGGTCGACGGTGCCGGCCTTGGTCTCCAGCGCCTGGATCCGGGTCCGCAGACTCGCCACCCGACGGTCGATCTCCCGGGCCTTCTCCGGACGCTGCTGCGCCGACGCCGCGATCGCATCCGCCCGCAGCGCCACGTCGTCCGCACGCCTGAGCGTCGCCGCCACCCCGTGCTTCGCCGCGCCCTCGTTGAGCCGGCTCAGCTCGGGCGCCAGCTCCGCCAGCCGCGTCGCCAGGTCGTCCGCCTGCAACCCCGCCGCGCGCACCGCCTCCAGCGCGGTGGTCGCGGCGAGCAGTGCGCGCTTCGCCTTCTCCACCGCCGGCGTCACCCGCATCAGCTGCGCCTCGGCATGATCCAGCAGCGGCTGCAACCGCGCCAGGAACCCGTTCAGCTCCGCCTGCGCCGCACCCAGCTGCCCCTTCACGTCCTCCAGCTGCCGCCGGGCCCGCGTCGCCGCGCCCGACTCCAGCTCCTCCGCGTCCAGATCGTGCGCGTCCAGCGCCGCCAGGTAGTTCACGCTGACCTGGTCCACCCGGCCGGAGATCTGCTGGAAGTCCGCCAGCGCCTGCCGCGCCGCCGCGCTCTCCTCCGCCGCCCGTACCGTCTCCACCGCCAGCTGGACGTCGCGCTGGGTGGAGTCCAGCTCGTAGAACGCCTGCTGCGCCTCGTCCCGCGCGGCCTTCGCCTCGGCCCGGCCGGCCTCACCCCGCCGCCACCAGCCACCCCGGCCGCCACCCGTACTGCCGAACGACGCCGCGACCACCGCCGGCAGTACGAGCGGCAGCATCAGCGTCAGCCCCAGCGCCTCGACCGCCGCGCCCCGGCGCCGCCCCCGCCCGCTCCCGCCGGCCACCCTCACTCCGCGCTCCCTGCTCCGACGTCCGCCCCGCCCCGGCGCCTCACGGCCCGCCCGGCGGGTGATCCACCACCCATTCTTCCCGATCACCCCACCCCACCGGCACCCCTCCCACCACCCCGCCGCTCCCCCTCCCCCCACCTGTCCCGAGCCCCCCGGCGGACCAGGTACTCTTGGCTGTCGTCGTACCCCCACCGGGCCGCGACGGGGGCGCGTAGCTCAGTGGTAGAGCGCTGCTCTTACAAAGCAGATGTCGGCGGTTCGAAACCGTCCGCGCCCACCAGCCGAAATGCCCCGCAGCGATCACGCTGTGGGGCGTTTGACTGCACTGACTGACCGCAACGGCTGATGTCAGCCGGCCTTGCGGCGCCGCTTTCGGTGGGCGGTCCGTGTGCCCCGCCTGCTCCGGACCGTCGTCGGCCCGGACCAGGCCTTCCGTCACTGAGGTCCGGCATGATGGACCGGTGGACTTCGAGCCGTACCGGGGCGAGCTGACGGCGTACTGCTACCGGATGCTGGGCTCCTATCAGGACGCCGAGGACCTGGTGCAGGAGTCACTGCTGCGCGCATGGAAGGCGCGGGACCGGTACGACCCGGAGCGGGCGTCGGTACGGACCTGGCTCTACCGGATCGCGACCAACGTGTGCCTCACCGCGCTGGAAGGCCGCGCGCGGCGTCCGCTGCCGTCCGGTCTCGGCGCGCCCGGTGAGGACCCGAGGGTGCCACTCGTGCCGGCCCCGGACATTCCCTGGCTGGAGCCGTTCCCCGACGCCCGCTTCGATCTGGAGACGCGCGCCGACCTGCGACTCGCCTGGGTGGCGGCGGTCCAGCTGCTGCCGGCGAGGCAGCGGGCCGTACTCGTGCTGCGTCAGGTGCTCGGGTTCACCGCCGCAGAGGTCGCCGGCCAGCTGGAGACCACGGTCGCGGCGGTCAACAGCACACTGCAGCGCGCCCGCGCCACCCTGGCCCTGGCCGGTGAGCGCACCGATCTCACCGAGCTCACCGAACCGGACAGTCCCGAGGCGCGCGAGGTGGTCCAGCGCTACGCCCGTGCCTTCGAGGCGGCCGATGTCCCTGCCCTGGTCCGGCTGTTGGCCGAGGACGCGATCCTTGAGATGCCGCCGGTCCCACTGTGGTACCTCGGCCGTCAGGACTACGGCCGGTTCATGGACCGGGTGTTCGAGATGCGCGGCCGAGGCTGGGCCACACGGCAGCTCACCGCCAACGGCCAGCCCGCGCTCGCCACGTACCTGCCTGAGGCAGTGGCAGCGGACGCCTTCCGACTCCACAGTCTGCAGGTCTTCACTGTCCACGGTGGCCGGATCACGCACAACGTGGTCTTTGCTGATCCACGAATGCTGCGGGTCTTCGGCCTCCTCTCGCGAACTTCTTCCGAAGAGCTGCGCCGGGAGCGATGAGTCCGGTCGGTGTCGCCGGTACGTACTGGTGAACACCACACCGAAGGAGACTCGTCATGAGCGTCATCGTCATCGCGTTCACCACCCTGGACGGGGTCGTCTCCGACCCCGACGGCTCTGCGGGCACGCCGGAGGGCGGCTGGATGTTCCGGTTCGGCCGTGAGGAGATCGACGGCGACAGGTTCCGGATCGGGAGCACGCTGGAGAGGGGGGTACTGCTGCAGGGGCGGGGGACCTGGCAGCAGTTCTCGAAGCTCTGGCCGCACCGCGAGGGTCCGTTCGCCGCGCAGATGAACGCCGTCCCGAAGCTGGTCGCCACCCGTACCCTGACCGACACCTCGGCCTGGGCGAACTCCCGGCCCCTCGACGGCGATCTCGTCGACGCCGTCAAGCGCGAGGACCGCGACGTGGTCGTCATGGGCAGCCTCGGTATCGTGCGCCAGCTGATGGCCGAGGACCTGGTCGACGAGTACCGGCTGATGACCTTCCCCACCGTCCTCGGCGCCGGCCGGCGGATCTTCCCGGCCGACGGCCCGCACACGGACCTGGAGTGCCTGTCGGCGGAGCGGGTCGGCGCCCTCGTCCTCACCCGCTACCGCAGGGTTGCCGCCCGCTGAAGGCTTTCCACCCCTCGCGGCCCACGGCGGGTCGCGACGGCCCGGGCGCTCGGCCTTGCCAGGTGCGGCTGTCGCGGGCGGCGGTGTGGATGCTGTCGACCTGGCTGCTGGAGAGGCGGGGGTGCGGCCCGACAGGCGCTGATCCACGGCTGCCCCGTCCAGGTGGAGCACGGGGGACAGGGCGGAGCTCACCTCGATGGACGCGGCTCCGACGATGGCGATCACGGGGTGGACCGGTACGGGGAAGCCGCAGCGGGCGGACAGCGGGCGGGTGGCCCTGGCGGCTTCGGCCTGGCTGATGGGGACGTAGCGCGCCCCGCGACGGAGTCGCCCACAGCGCGATACACGACTCGACGCAAGCTGAAGCCGTCTTCACGATCTGACTGCGCCTGGTCGACCCAGTTCTGAACAGGTGCGGCAGGAACGCGTCGCGGCGGAAGCCCTTCGAGAGGTCGCGGTCACCCGTTCTGACCGGGGTGGTCTTCCTGTCGCGTCAGGGCAGTGGCGGCCCAGCCGTGTTCCAGCAGGGCAAACAGGTCGCGCATGGTCCGGGCAGGGTCTTCGCTTGCACGGGCGATGCTGGGGGCTTCCAGGGCGAAGCGTGCCAGGCCGGTGACGGCGGGAGCGTCCGGGGCGAGCCCGGTGGCTTCGGCGAGGGTGGCGGCCAGCGTGCTCTCGTGGCGCGACCACATGCGCCGGGCGTAGTCCCGGAGCGCGGGGGTGGATTCGACGAGGACGAAAGTGGGGTCGTCGGTCCGCACGGCGGTTCGGCTTTGCACCATGTGGTCGCGCAGGGCGTGCAGCACGGGCTGACCGGGGGCTCGGTCGCGAACGGCGGCGACCAGGGCGCTCTCGACGTCCGCGTCCAGGTCGAAGACGAGGGCTTCCTTGCTGGGGAAGTGCTTGAAGAGCGTGCTCAGCGAGACGTCGGCCGCCTCCGCCACCTCGCGTACACCGACGTTGTCGAAGCCGTGCTCGGTGAACAGCCGCAGTGCGGCGTCCGCCAGGGCCTGCCTCGTCTGGGCCTTCTTGCGTTCGCGGCGTCCTGTCGTTGTCTCGGCCATGCCCCCACTCTACCCCCTTGAGGGGATTCGATCGCAAATGCTATCGAGGAGAAAATCAGAGCGGTTGTACTTTTGTAGCTGCTGTGTTTCTGTGAGTGGGGACGGCTGACCGGCACCCACCTGTCGGACCCGGGACGCGTCCCACACCGGAACGACTGATCCGCCATGCCCAGAACACCGGGCGTTGTCACAAGACACCAGCACTCTCCTCAACCGTTGAACGGAGCGTGACCCTCATGTCCACCACCCCTCGCATCGCGATCACCGGTGCCGGCCTAGGCGGCCTCGTCTGCGCGTGCGTCCTGCAACAGCACGGCGTGCCGGTCACGGTCTTCGAGCGTGAGACCGCCCCCCATTCCCGCTCGCAGGGCGGCACTCTCGACATCCACGAAGACACCGGCCAGGCGGCCCTGCGCGCAGCCGGACTGTTCGACCAGTTCCTCGCCCTGTCCCGGCCCGAAGGCCAGGAGTGGCGCCTGTACGACCGCCACGCGACCCTGATACGCCACGACCGGGCCGACGACGACGATCTGACCAGGCCCGAGATCGACCGCGGACAGCTGCGCGCGCTCCTGCTGGACTCCCTCGCCCCCGGCACGGTCCGCTGGGGTCACTCCGTAAGGGCCGTCACCCCGCTACCCCGTGGCACCGTCCGCCTGCACCACCATGACGGTACGGACGAAGACTTCGACCTGGTCATCGGCGCCGACGGCGCCTGGTCCCGGGTGCGCCCCGCGCTTTCCGAAGCCCAACCCTCCTACGCTGGTGTCACGTTGGTGGAAGCTCACTTCGACGACGTCGACCACCGTCACCCCGGCATCGCCCGCCTGGCCGGTCGCGGCACCATGTCGGCCAAGGCGGGCCGCCGCAGCCTGGTGCTGCAGCGCAACAGCAATGGACACGTCCGCGCCTACATCAATTTCCGCGGCCCCCAGGACTGGCACGCCGGCCTCGACCTCGCAGACACCCAAGCAGTACGTACGCGCCTCCTCGCGCAGTACCAGGGCTGGCACGAGAGCCTGCTGGACATCCTGCGCGACAACGAGGGCGGTTTCGTCAACCGGCCCATGTTCGTCCTTCCCGTTTCCCACTCCTGGCGGCGTGTCCCCGGCATCACCCTGCTCGGCGACGCCGCCCACCTGATGCCGCCCGTCGGCGTCGGCGCCAACCTCGCCCTGCTCGACGGCGCCGAACTCGCCCAGGCCGTCATTGCCCACTCCGACATCGACGAGGCCCTCGACGCCTACGAAGGCGTCATGCTGCCCCGCGCCGCCGACAACGCGAAGACCGCCCAGCAGATGCTCACCACCCTCATGCCTGACAGCGACTCCGACGCCGCCGCCTTCCCCGACAACCTCTGGCCGGCCAGCACCCTCCCTGACGCTCCCGCTCACACCGGCTGAGCTCGGCCGACCTCGCACCTCCCGGCTCCGCCGACGGGAGAGCCACCAGGAGCGATCTCAACGGCGGCCGAGCAATTCGCGTGATTGACTTCACCGACCATGCAGGCGTCCACCGCGCGCACCGCCCGCACCGCCCGCACCTGTTCGAGCGTCAGCCCGTACATGCCGGCCGTCGTCCGCAGTGCCTGGACCTGCGCCAGGCAGTCCTCGCTGCGGTAGCGGGACCGGCCGTTGGCCGGGTAGCGGGCTTCGCACTGCTCGCAGCGCGTGGTCCGGTGACCTCGTGGCGCGGGCGGCGCGGTGAGCTGTTCCCCGTGGTCGTCCTGGTCGACGGCGTGGGCGGCCGCCCGGGGACTCGTGTCGCTGCGTCAGGCATGGTGACGAGAGTAGGAGTCGGCACCGACATGGTGACCCGAACCGTGGACGGCGGGGCAGGGGTGCTGTACGGGTGCGGTACGACCTCCGGGCCGGGCAGCCGGGGAGCTGAGGGCCCGGGGGCCGACCGGCGCTACAGGCTGAGCAGCAGGTCGGCGGCCGCCGTGGCGTCGGGGGTGGTGTGGTCGGGGGCGGGGTGGCGGTGGGGCCAGGCGGGGTCGGGGGAGATCCAGATCGAGTGGAGTCCGACCGCCTGGGCGCCGAGGATGTCGGTGGCCGGGTTGTTGCCGATCATCCAGCCGCCGGCCGAGAGGTGGTGGCCGCAGCGGGCGGCGGCCGTGTGGAAGATCGCCGGTTCGGGTTTGGGCGCGCAGACCTCCTCGGAGACGCAGACGGCGTCGACGGCGTCCAGCAGGCCGGTCACGGCGAGCTTGGCGCGCTGGACGTCGGTGGCCCCGTTGGTCACCACGGCGATGGTCCAGCCGGCGGCGCGCAGCCGGGCGAGGGCGTCGAGGACGCCGGGGAAGCACTCCACCCGGGACGCGGCGCCGTCGACGTACTCGTCCCACAGGGCCTCGCCCGACCCGGCCAGGCCGTAGGTGGCGCTGAGCTCGGCGAACGTCCGCCGGTAGGTGCGGGCCCGCACCGAGGCGTGGACCAGTTCGGCGGCGCCCGGGGGGAGCCCGAGGCTGTCGCAGAAGGTCGTGGCCCAGTTGACGACGGTGCCGCGACGGTCGATGAGGGTGTGGTCGAGGTCCGTGAGCACCAGCCGCTGCATGGCCGCGAGCGTAGTGGCGGCCCGGGTCGGGGGCGGGTGGACGCACCGCGCGCCCGCGTGCGCGCTACCCGGTCGCACCCGTCCCCGTATTACCGCGGCGCACCCTCGTACCACCGGCCGTACCACGCCCGCGTACTACAGGGGGAGTACGCGCGACCGCCTCGCCGGGGTGACGCCCGGTGGGGCGGGGTTGGCCTAGCCTCGCGGCATGGCAGCTGAAGAGGATGAGGCCGGCGCTCACGGCCCCGAGCCGTGGCGGCCGCCGTGGGTGCGGGCCGCGAAGGCGGGCTGGCCGGTGGCGTCGGCGCTGGTGATCGCGGTGGTGCAGGTGGTGGGCAGCACCGTGGCGGGGCGGCATCAGACCTCCGGCCGGGTGAGTCTCGACGCGCTCGGCTACTTCCTGCTGTTGCTGGGCCCGGCGCTGCTGGTGCTGCGTCGGCGGTGGCCGGCGGCTGTGGTGGCGGGCACCGCCGTCGCCACCGTGGCGTACCTGCTGGCCGGGTATCCGTACGGTCCGGTGTTCATCAGCCTCGCCGTCGCGGTCTGCGTCGCCGTGGAGACCGGGCACCGTCGGGCCGCCTGGCTCAGCCTGGGGGCGGCGTACCTCGCGCATGTGCTGATCACCTTCGTGCTGCCGCAGGGCTGGCAGCGGGCGCCGGAGCCCCGGCTGGTGTGGGAGCAGGAGCTGGGGGCCAGCGCCTGGGTGCTGCTGGTGGTGGCGTTCGCCGAGATCCTGCGCTTCCGGCGGGAGCGGATGGCCGCGCACCAGGCGTACCGGGCGCAGGCCGAGCGGCGCCGGGCGGACGAGGAACGCCTGCGGATGGCCCGGGAGTTGCACGACATCCTGGCGCACAGCATCTCGCTGATCCACCTCCAGGCGGGGGTGGCGCTGGAGCTGCTGGACACCCGGCCCGAGCAGGCCCGGACGGCGCTGGTCACCATCAAGAGCGCCAGCAAGGAGGCGCTCGGCGAGGTGCGGCAGGTGCTCGGCACGCTGCGCTCGCCCGGAACCGCCGCCCCGCGCACTCCGGCGCCGGGTCTGGCGCGGCTGGACGAGCTGACGGCGCAGGCCCGCGGGGCGGGGCTGGAGGTGAGCGTGGTGGTCACCGGCACCCGCCGGGCGCTGCCCGCGGGCGTGGACCTGGCGGCCTTCCGGATCGTGCAGGAGGCACTGACCAACGTGATCCGGCACTCCTCGGCACGCCGCGCCGAGGTGCTGCTGGACTGGAGCAGCCCGGACGGGATCGTCGTCCAGGTGGACGATCCGGGGCCGGCCGGCCGCGCGGAGGCGGGCGGCTCGGGCAGTGGACTGGTCGGCATGCGGGAGCGGGTGGCTGCGATCGGCGGCACGCTGGAGGCGGGGCCGCGCGCGGACGGCGGTTTCCGGGTGCGGGGTGTGCTGCCGGTGCGGGCGGCCGCGGGAGGAGCGCAATGATCCGGGTGCTGCTGGCGGACGACCAGACGCTGGTCCGGGCGGGATTCCGGGCGCTGCTCGACGCCCAGGACGACCTGGAGGTGGTCGGCGAGGCCGATGACGGCGTGGCGGCGGTCCGGCTCGCCCGCGAACTCGCCCCCGACGTCGTGCTGATGGACATCCGGATGCCGAACCTGGACGGTCTGGCGGCCACCCGCCGGATCGCGGACGATCCGGAGCTGGCCGGGGTGCGGGTGGTCGTGCTGACCACCTTCGAGCTGGACGAGTACGTCTTCGAGGCGCTGCGCTCCGGCGCGGCGGGCTTCCTGGTCAAGGACACCGAACCGGCGGACCTGCTGCGCGCGGTACGGGTGGCGGCGGCGGGTGACGCGCTGCTCTCACCGGGGGTGACCCGGCGTCTGATCGGCGAGTTCGCGGCCCGTTCCAAGCCGCCGGACGGCGCGGGGCAGGAGCTCTCGGCGCTCACCGAGCGCGAGCGGGAGGTGCTGGCGCTGGTGGGCATGGGGCTGTCCAACGAGGACATCGCCCGTCGCCTGGTGGTGAGCCCGCTGACGGCGAAGACGCATGTCAGCCGGGCGATGGTGAAGCTCGGTGTCCGCGACCGGGCGGGCCTGGTGGTGGTCGCGTACGAGTCGGGGCTGGTCCGCCCGGGCTGGCTGGGCTGACCGGAGGCCGGGACGGGGCCCGCGCCTGGGGCGGCGGCCCGGCTTGTGCGGATCACGCACTGAGCGGTACCCGTACTCCGCAGGCGGTAGGCGCGGTGCCGCCACCCGTAGGACGCGCCCGCACCCCCGGCGGCGGAATGCTCGAAGCACCCCGGGAGGCACTCCCGGGCAGAGCTCACCGCCGAGGAGATGAACCCCCATGTACGCGCTGCTGGCAGACAACGACTGGCACGGCCCGGGCCCGTGGATCCTGCTGATCCCGCTGTTCTGGCTTGCCGTGGTGTTCCTCGTGATCATCGTCCTGCGCCGTACCGTCTGGCGCCGCGGCTGCGCCGGCCGCCCGGGTGCCCCGCTCGCGGACAGTCCGATCGCGGTGCTCGGCCGCCGCTACGCCGAGGGTGGCATCGACGCGGACGAGTACCGTGCCCGGCGCGACGTCCTCGCCGAGGACCCGGGCCTGCACCGGGGTCAGGACCCGACCCAGGGCCGGGGGCCGTACCCGAGCCAGGCCCCGGACCCCCGCCGGGACGCCCGCCAGGACCTGCGCAAGGACCCGCGCGACGACCACGGAGGTGCCGAGTGACCACGCTGGACGTCGTGCGCACCGCCGCCGCCCGGGTGGAGGACGCCGTCAAGGTGTACGGCGCCGGCGCCACCCGGGTGCGCGCGCTGGACCACGTCACCGTCGATTTCCCGGCCGGACGGTTCACCGCCGTGATGGGCCCCTCCGGCTCGGGGAAGTCCACCCTGATGCACTGCGCCGCCGGGCTGGACACCCTCAGCGCGGGCAGCGCGTACATCGGCGACATCGAGCTCGGCACGCTGAACGACCGCCGGCTGACGGTGCTGCGCCGGGAGCGGATCGGCTTCGTCTTCCAGGCCTTCAACCTCGTGCCCACCCTCACCGTCCGGGAGAACATCACCCTCCCGCTGGACCTCGCGGGGGCCGCGCCCGACCGGGCCTGGCTGGACGTCCTGATCGACACCGTCGGACTGGGTGACCGGTTGCACCACCGGCCGAGCGAGCTCTCCGGAGGCCAGCAGCAGCGGGTCGCGGTGGCCCGCGCGCTGGCCGGGCGGCCCCGGGTGGTCTTCGCCGACGAGCCCACCGGCAACCTCGACTCCCGCGCGGGCGCCGAGGTGCTCGGCCTGCTCCGGCGGGCGGTGGACGAGATGGGCCAGGCCGTGGTGATGGTCACCCACGACCCCGTCGCCGCCGGTTACGCCGACGAGGCGCTCTTCCTCGCGGACGGCCGGCTGGTCGACCGGATGGCCAAGCCCAGCGCGGACCGGGTGCTGGACCGGCTGAAGGCCTTCGAGCGGGGGCGATCATGAGCACGCGGCCCACCACCCCGTCGACCACCACACCACCGCCCACCACCCCGTCGGGCCGCAGCGCCGCGAGCACCCTGGGCTCCGTACGCGCCGCCCTGCGGATCAGCCTGCGCTCGCTGCGGGCCCACCGGCGCCGCCTCGCCGGCACCTTCCTCTCCGTCCTGCTCGGCGTCAGCTTCCTGACCGGCACCATGGTGCTCGGCGACACCCTGCGGGCGAACTTCGACACCCTGTTCGCCGACGCCAACGCCGGTACCGACGCGGTGGTGCGCAGTGCGGACGTGCTCGACGCGCCGAACACCCCCGGCGGCGTCCGGGCGCCGCTCGACGCGGCCCTGGCCGACCGGCTGCGCACCGTACCGGGCGTGGCGGCCGCGGAGGCCTCCGTCCAGGGCGCCGGCCAGCTGGTCGGCAGCAACGGCAAGCCCGTCGGCGGCCAGGGGCCGCCCACCATCGCGGGGACCTGGCTGGCCGACGCGAAGCTCAACCCGTACCGCCTGGCGGAGGGCCGGGCGCCGGCCGCGCCGGGTGAGGCGGTGGTCAACCGGGGTGCGGCCAAGGCCGGCGGCCTGCACATCGGCGACACCACGGTGCTGCGCACGCCCGACCCGGTGAAGGTGACCATCGTCGGTGTCGCCACCTTCGGGGCGAGCGCCGACGGGATGGGCCCGAGTACCTTCACCGGCCTCACCGTGGCCGACGCCGAGCGGTACCTCACCCCCAAGGGCGCGGGGCAGGCCAGTTCCGTACAGGTCCGGGCGAATGCGGGCACCTCGCAGGCCGCGCTGGTGAAGGCGATCGCCCCGCAACTGCCCGCGGGTGTCGAGGCGGTGACGGGTACCGCGGCGACGGCCGAGAGCACCGCGCAGGTCTCCGGCCGGTTCCTCAGCATGTTCACCACCCTGCTGTTGGTGTTCGCCGGGATCGCGCTGCTGGTGGCGACCTTCACCATCCACAACACCTTCGCCATCGTGGTCGCCCAGCGGACCAGGGAGAACGCGCTGCTGAGGGCGCTCGGCGCGGCCCGCGGGCAGGTGCTGGCGGCGACCCTCGCCGAGGCGCTGGCGGTCGGCGTGCTCGCGTCGGTGGGCGGGCTGCTCGGCGGCGCCGGCGTGGCGGCCGGGCTCAAGGCGCTGTTCTCGGCCTTCGGCTTCTCGCTGCCCACCGGCGGCATGGTGATCACCGCGGCCGCCGTGGTGCTGCCGCTGGTGGTCGGTACGGCGGTCGCGGTGGGCTCGGCGCTGCTGCCGGCCGTCCGGGCCGGGCGTACCGCGCCGCTCGCCGCGCTGCGGGAGACCGCGGTGGACCGTGCGGCCGGCGGGCGGGCCGGGCGGGTGCGGCTGGCGCTCGGCGGGGTGCTGCTCGCGGGGGGTGTGCCGCTGGCCGTCGTCGGCGCGACCGGCGGGCCCTCCGTCCTGCTGACCGTCACCGGGGCGCTGGCCACCCTGGCCGGGGTGGTGGTGCTCGGTCCGGTCGCCGCCGCCTTCGCCGTACGGGTGCTCGGTGCCCCGCTGCCCCGGTTGCGCGGTGTGCTGGGGACGCTGGCGCGCCGCAACGCCGCCCGCAACCCCCGGCGGACGGCCGCCACCGCGACGGCGCTGATGGTCGGTGTGGCGGTGGTGACCCTGTTCACGGTCTTCGGGGCGTCCATCAAGGCCACCCTGGACCGGACGGTCGCGGACTCCTTCGCGGGCGATCTCGCCGTCACCGCTCCTTCGTTCGGCGCGGGCGGCAGCGGGGTGAGCCCGAAGCTCGCCGACGCGCTGGCCGGGCTGCCGGAGGTCGGGCAGACGGTCGGCCTGGGCCGCGGGGTGGCCCGGATCGAAGGCCACGGCCGGGTGCTGGACGTCACCGACCCGGCCCGGCTCGCCGGCATCGTGGACCTCGGACGGGTGGACGGCTCGCTGGACGCCCTGGGCACCGACGGTCTCGCGGTCTCGCGCGCGGAGGCGGACAAGCACGGCTGGCGGCTCGGGCAGAGCGTCACCGTCGGCTTCACCGACGGCGCGAGCGGGCCGTTCACCGTCCGGGTGCTGTACCAGGGTGGCGGGCTGGCCGGCGACTACCTGATCACCCGCCAGGCCTGGGCTCCGCACCGAGGGCAGGACGCCGACACCATGGTCGCGGTCGCGCTCCGGGACGGTGTCCCGCTGGCGACGGGCAAGGCGGCCGTCGAGCGGGCCGCCGCTCCGTTCGGCAACCCGCAGGTGCAGGACCGGGACGAGTACGCGGCGAGCGCCGCCGGCGGCGTCGACATGATGCTCTCGATCGTCTACGCGCTGCTCGCCCTGGCGGTGCTGATCGCGCTGCTGGGCATCGCCAACACGCTGACCCTCGCGGTGCACGAGCGGACCAGGGAGCTGGGGCTGCTGCGGGCGGTCGGGCAGACCAGGGCCCAGCTGCGCGGGATGGTCCGCTGGGAGTCGGTGCTGGTGGCGGCGTTCGGTACGGTCGGCGGGCTGGGCCTGGGCGTCTTCCTGGGCTGGGCGCTGGTGCGGGCCTCGGACGGTGCGGGGACGGGCGCCTTCGCGATCCCGCCCGTGCGGCTGGCCGTGGTGCTGGTGGCCGGGCTGCTGGCCGGGGCCGTGGCGGGGCTGCGGCCGGCCGGGCGGGCCGCCCGCCTGGACATCCTTCGGGCCATCGCGGCCGACTGACGCCGGATCGGATCGCCGGGTGGCCGCACCGCTCGCGTGCGCGGTGCGGTCACTGCGCGGTACGGCTGCGCGCCGGGTGTGGCCGCGCCAGCTGCGGTCAGCTGCCGAACTCGAAGAGGACGCCGTGGCCGGCGATGGTGGTGACGAGGAGGATCGCCAGGTCGGCGATGCCCAGGGCGAGACCCAGGACGGCGCGGCCGCGGCGGCGGGTGCCGCGGACCAGGGCGAGGGTCGCCAGGGTGATGGCGAGCGGGCCGAGCGCGATGTTGAACAGCAGCAGGCCCGGCAGGCCGAGCAGGAACGAGGCGACGGCGAGGTTGTCGGCGTCGGCGACGGCGGCCTTGGTCCGGTCGGTCCGAGGTGCGGTCAGGGTTGCCACGGGGTCCACTCCTTCGGTGTCTCAGCGGTCTGTCGGCGGTCTGTCAGGGGTTGTCTTGGCGTGTCCCGGCGCTGCCCGGTCGGGGCCGGCGGCGGCGCGGCACTCTCTCAGCGGTGGCGCAGGCGGGCGATGCCCTCGCGGGCACCGAAGGCGAGCAGCCAGGCGGCGATGGCGGCGGCCGCCAGCAGGAAGACGGGCATCGGCAGGTGCGCGGCGGCGCCGATGACGACTCCCATGGCGACCAGTGCGACGAAGAGGATCATGGTGCGGCCCTTCCGAGTAGTCCCATTGGTGCGAGCGATGCGAGCGGTGCGAGTGATCCGAATGGTCCGCGCGAACGGTCCACGGCCGTGGGGCGAAGATTCGGCGAACACTTGGGTTCACAACTGTTCGCCGAGTTCCACTCTACGCTGGTCAAAGTCAGCAAACAGTTGTTTACTGAATGATGTGAGTCACATCGTGGGGGTCAGGCAGGCCCAGAAGCAGCAGAGCCGGCGCGCGCTGATGGATGCGGGCCTGCGCCTGCTGGAGGACCAGAACCTCACCAGCCTCGGCGTACGCGAGGTCACCCGGGCCGCGGGCATGTCCCCGGCGGGGTTCTACCGGCACTTCCGGGACATGGCCGACCTCGGCGTCGCGCTGGTGGAGGAGTCGCTGGCGAACGTGCACGTCCTGGTCCGCGCCGTCCTGGCCGGGCAGGGTGACGCCGAGCAGCTGATCGACCGTACGGTCGAGGTCATCGCGCAGCACGTCCGGGAGCACCGCGCGCACGTCCGCTTCCTGGCGCGCGAGCGGCACGGGGGAGTGCGGCAGGTCCGGGAGGCGATCGCGGCGGAGCTGGACCGCTTCGCGTACGAGGTCGGTGCCGCGCTCGCGCTCCAGCCCGTCTCCACGGGCTGGAGCGGGGCGGACCTGCGGATGCTGGCCGAGCTGTACGTCGAGCACATGGTCTCGACCGCCACCTCCTTCCTGGAGGCGGGTACGGACGACCCGGGCGCGGAGCGGCGGATCGCCGCCACCGCCGGGCTCCAGCTGCGCCTGATCAGCCTCGGCCGCCGTCACTGGCGCGAGATCTGACGGCTCACCGACTCATCGGCTCGTGGCTTCATCGGCTCATCGCTTCATCGTTGTGGGGCTCTTGACATCTCGTCATGTCCGCGCCAGCTTTGGTGCACCCCCACACGAGAGGCCCTCTCATGAAGAAGCCGCTCATAGGCGTGCTCACCGCGCTGCTGCTGGCCGGGGCCACCGCCCTCACCGGTGCCGCCCCCGCGACCGCCGCCCCGGCGGTCGCCGTCAACTTCGCCGGGACGGTGGCGCTCAGCAACTGCTCCGGCTCGCTGGTCCGGCTGCCCAACTCGACCTCGGGCGACCCGGCGCTCATCCTCTCCAACGGCCACTGCCTGGAGAGCGGCATGCCCTCACCCGGACAGGTGGTGGTCAACCGCTCCTCCAATCGCTCCTTCACGCTGCTGAACTCCGGCGGCGGCTCGCTCGGTACGGTGCGCGCCACCAAGATCGTGTACGGCACCATGACCGACACCGACATCTCGCTCTACCAGCTGAACACCACCTACGCCTCGATCCAGTCGCGGTACGGGATCGCCCCGCTGACCGTCTCCGCGAGCCACCCGGCCCAGGGCGCCTCGATCAAGGTCGTCTCCGGGTACTGGAAGAAGATCTACTCCTGCTCGGTGGACGGCTTCGTCTACCGGCTCAAGGAGGGCGGCTGGACCTGGAAGGACTCGGTCCGCTACACCTCCAGCTGCAACACCATCGGCGGCACCTCGGGCTCGCCCGTGGTGAGCACCGCCACCGGTGAGGTCGTGGCCGTGAACAACACCGGCAACGAGGACGGCGGGTCCTGCACGGTCAACAACCCGTGCGAGGTAGACCAGAACGGCAAGGTGACGGTCCGCCAGGGCATCAACTACGCCGAGGAGACGTACCTCATCCCCGCCTGCTTCGCGCCGGGCAACCGGCTCGACCTGACGCTGGCCGGCTGCACCCTGCCGCGCCCGTAGCACCGCGCGCCCGGGTGGGTCATCCGCAGAGCGCGGGTGGCCCACCCGGCCGCATGCCGACGGCCGGTACCGGTCCGCGCCGGGAGCCGACACCACCGGCACTCAACCGCACCAGCACCCGAACCGCACCAGCCCGCCCGATCAACGGAGAGTCGATGCGCACCAAGCTCAGGAGGCTGCTGACCGCAGCGCTGCTGATCCCCCTGCTCGCACTGGGTCTGGCCGTACCGGCGTCCGCCCGGGCGGCGCCGGCCAAGGACATCCGGGAGCGCCTGGCGGCGATCCCCGGAATGACCGTCACCGAGGAGAAGCCCACCACCACCGGGCACCGGTACTTCCTCCTCACCTTCACCCAGCCGGTGGACCACGACCGGCCCTGGCTGGGCACCTTCCAGCAGCGGCTGAGCGTGCTGCACCGGGGTGAGGACCGCCCGACGGTCTTCTACACCAACGGCTACACCCTGGGCACCACCCCGTCCCGGACCGAGCCGACCAGGCTCACCGACGGCAACCAGGTGTCCATCGAGTACCGCTTCTTCACCCCCTCCCGCCCGCAGCCCGCCGACTGGTCGAAGGCCGGCATCGAGCAGGCGGCGGCCGACGCGCACCGGCTGATCGGCGCCCTCAAGCGGATCTACCGGCAGGAGTGGATCTCCACCGGCGCCAGCAAGGGCGGCATGTCCTCGGTCTACCACCGGCGCTTCTACCCGGACGACGTCGACGGCACCGTCGCCTACGTCGCGCCGAACGACGTCGACGACCGCGAGGACTCCGCGTACAGCGCGTTCTTCGAGCACGTCGGCAGCGCCGAGTGCCGCGCCGCCCTGAGCGCCGCCCAGCGCGAACTGCTGGTGCGCCGGAGCACCCTGGAACCGCGCTACGCGGCCGACAACGCGGCGCGCGGCGGCACCTTCGAGACCGTCGGCAGCGCCGACCGCGGCTACGAGATCGGCGTGCTCGACGTCGTCTGGGCCTTCTGGCAGTACGCGGGAGAGGCGGACTGCGCGGCCGTCCCCGCCGCCACCGCCACCGACGACCAGCTGTACGCCTGGCTGGACACCCACTCGGGCATCGACTCCAACACCGACCAGTCGCTCGCGGCGTACACCGCGTACTACTACCAGGCGGGCACCCAGCTCGGCTCGCCCGGCTTCGACGTCTCCGGGCTCACGGGGCTGCTCCACTACGACACCCGGGAGCTGTACACGCCGCGCAGCTACGTGCCCAGGTCGATCCCGATGCGCTTCGACCGGCACGCGATGCGGGACATCGACAGCTGGGTGCGCCACGGCGCCGAGCGGATCATCTTCGTCTACGGCCAGAACGACCCGTGGGGTGCCGAGCGCTTCACCCTCGGGCGGGGCAGTGAGGACTCCTACGTCTACACCGCCCCCGGGGCCAACCACGGCGCCAAGATCGCCGCGCTGACCCCGGCCGACTCGGCCGCCGCCACCGCGAAGCTCCTCGACTGGGCGGGCCTGGGCGGTACGGGCTCCCTCCTCGCCCCCCGCGTCCAGCCCTTCACCGACCTCGACCACGAGGGCCTGCTCCAGGAACACCACCGGCTGTAGTCCCGCCCCGGGCCCTGGTCCCCGACCGTCCTGGGCCCCCGCAGGCGCCTTCGGGCCACCCGCGCCGTCGCGTGGGTGGCCCGAAGGCGTTCCCGGCGGGCCTCTGTCGGAAGTACTGAATCAGTGCTTCAATTCTTACGTGGCCTACCGACGCACACCCGCCGTACAGGCCCGCCTCGACGCCCAGCGCGAGGCGGTGCTCCAGGCCGCCGTGGCCCTGCTGGCCGACCGCGGGTACGGCGGCTGCTCGATGGCCGCCGTCGCCGACCGGGCCGGCATCGCCACCGGGAGCATCTACCAGCACTTCGCCGGCAAGGCGGAGCTCTCCGTGGAGCTGTTCCGGCGCGTCGTCACCCGGGAGATCGCCGCCGTCAACGCCGCCGTCGCCCGCCGGGACACCCCGCGCTCGCGGATCGCCGCCGTCGTGGAGACCTTCGCCGACCGGGCCCTGCGGGCGCCCCGGCTCGCGTACGCGCTGCTGGTCGAGCCGGCCGACGCCGTCGTCGACACCGAGCGCCTGGTCTTCCGCCGGGCCTTCCGCGACGTCATCGCGACCCAGATCGCCGAGGGCGTCGCCCTCGGCCAACTGCCCCGCCAGGACCCGGACCTGACCGCCGCCGCGATCGTCGGTGCCGTCGGCGAGGCCCTCGCCGGCCCGCTGGCCGCCGGCTCCGCCCCGGCCGAGGTCATCCCCGCCCTGGTCGACTTCACCCTGCGTGCCCTGGGAGGACACGATGCCACCGACGCATGAGGTCACCAACCAGGTGCCCCTGCCGTACGGCCATGACAGCGCCGCCGACCCCACCCTGCTCGACGCGCTGCACCGCGCCGGCGCCGGCTGGGCCGAGCCCGAACTGCGCGAACTCGGCCGCCTGGCCGGCTCCGAGCAGGCCGGCGAGTGGGGCCGGCTGGCGAACGAGAACCCGCCCGTGCTGCGCACCCACGACCGGTTCGGCAACCGGATCGACGAGGTGGAGTTCCACCCGCACTGGCACGACCTGATGCGCACCGCCGTCGCGCACGGGCTGCACGCCGCGCCCTGGCGCGACCAGCGGCCCGCCGCGCACTCCGCCCGCGCCGCGAAGTACTACGTCTGGGGCCAGGTCGAGGCCGGCCACATGTGTCCGATCACCATGACGTACGCCGCCGTGCCCGCCCTGCGCGCCACCCCGGCCCTCGCCGAGTGGCTGGAGCCGCTGCTGGCGGCCCCCGAGTACGACTTCGGGCTGCGCGAGCCGCACACCAAGCGCGGCCTGATCGCCGGCATGTCGATGACGGAGAAGCAGGGCGGCTCCGACGTCCGCACCAACACCACCACCGCGACCGCGCACGCCGACGGCACGTACCGGCTGCGCGGTCACAAGTGGTTCACCTCGGCGCCGATGTCGGACCTCTTCCTGACGCTCGCCCAGGCGCCCGGCGGCCTCAGCTGCTTCATGCTGCCGCGCGTCCTGCCCGACGGCAGCCGCAACCGCATCCTGCTCCAGCGGCTCAAGGACAAGCTGGGCAACAAGTCCAACGCCTCCGCCGAGATCGAGTACGACGGCGCGGTCGGCTGGCTGGTCGGCGAGGAGGGGCGCGGGGTGCCGACCATCATCGAGATGGTCAACATGACCCGGATGGACTGCACCCTGGGCGCGGCCTCCGGCATGCGCCTGGGCGCCACCCGCGCGGTCCACCACGCCACCCACCGGCGGGCCTTCGGCGCCCGGCTGGTCGACCAGCCGCTGATGCGCAACGTCCTGGCCGACCTGGTCGTGGAGTCCGAGGCGGCCACCGCCGTCGGGATGCGCCTGGCCGCCGCCACCGACGCGGCCCTCGCCGGCGACGAGAGCGAGGTGCTGGTCCGCCGGCTGGGGCTGGCCGTCGCCAAGTACTGGGTCTGCAAGCGCGGCCCGGCGCACGCCGCCGAAGCCCTCGAATGCCTGGGCGGCAACGGCTACGTGGAGGAGTCCGGCATGCCCCGGCTCTACCGGGAGGCCCCGCTGGTCTCGATCTGGGAGGGCTCGGGCAACGTCGCCGCCCTGGACACGCTGCGCGCCATGGCCAAGCGCCCCGAGAGCGTGGAGGCCTTCCTCGGCGAACTCGACCTCGCCGCCGGCGCGGACCGCAGGCTGGACGCGGCCGTCGCCGAACTGCGCAAGCAGCTCACCGACCTGAGCGACCTGGAGTACCGCACCCGCCGCCTCGTCGAGTCGATGGCGCTGGCCTTCCAGGGCTCGCTGCTGGTACGCCACGGCAGCCCGGCGGTCGCCGACGCGTTCTGCGCCTCGCGCCTGGCCGGCGACCACGGCGGCGCCTTCGGCACCCTGCCGCCCGGCCTGGACACCGGCGCGATCATCGAGCGCGCCACCCCGGTCACCGCATGAGCACGGCCGAGGTCCGGGCCTTCTGGCAGGGCCTCGGCCTGCCCGGGCTCGTCGACGTCCACACCCACTTCATGCCGCAGAACGTCCTGGACAAGGTCTGGGCTTACTTCGACGCCGCCGGCCCGCTGACCGGCCGGCCCTGGCCGATCACCTACCGCGAGGAGGAGGGCCGGCGGGTCGAGCGGCTGCGGGAGTTCGGCCTCCGGGCGTTCACCGCGATGCTCTACCCGCACCGGCCGGGCATGGCGGCCTGGCTCAACGGCTGGGCCGCCGACTTCGCCGCCCGCACCCCCGACTGCCTGCACACCGCCACCTTCTTCCCCGAGCCCGAGGCCCGCGGGTACGTGGCCCGGGCCCTGGACGACGGCGCCAGGGTGTTCAAGGCCCACCTCCAGGTCGGCGCGTACGACCCCACGGACCCGCTGCTCGACGAGGTCTGGGGCCTGCTCGCCGACAGCGGCACGCCCGTGGTCACGCACTGCGGCTCCGGCCCCGCCCCCGGCAAGCACACCGGCCCCGGCCCGATCGGCGCCGTACTCGCCCGTCACCCCCGGCTGCGGCTGGTGGTGGCGCACATGGGCCTGCCCGAGTACGGCGACTTCCTCGATCTCGCCGAGCGCCACCCGGACGTCCACCTGGACACCACCATGGCGTTCACCGACTTCACCGAGCGCGACAGCCCCTTCCCGCCCGCCGAACTGCCGCGCCTGCTGGGCCTGCAGAGCCGGATCCTGCTCGGCAGCGACTTCCCCAACATCCCGTACCCGTACGCGGAGGCCCTGCAGGCGCTGGCCCGGCTCGGGCTGGGGGAGGACTGGCTGCGCGCCGTCTGCCACGACAACGCCGCGCGGTTGTTCGCCCTCCCGCCCGCCGGCTGACCGCCGCGCAGGCCACCACGGCCGGTCGCGCCCTCGCGGGCCCGCGGGCGGGCGTGGGATCCGGGCCGCCGGCCGTCAGGCGCCCGTGGTCGATCCGGGGCGGACGACCATCAGGACGACGACCACCGCCCACAGCAGGTTGAACACACCGGCCGTCATCGGGAGCAGCCGAAGGCCCTGGACGGCCTCGCCATGCTCGGGGCGCTGCGGGTCGCCGGCCTCCAGGGCGTCCACGGCGGCCTGCTGGGCTGGCAGGACGAACAGCAGCAGGCAGAGCGCGGCAACGGCGGTCAGCACCATCGAGGCGATCAGCCAGGACTGGCCGAGCACGTCCATCACCTGGGCGGTGCCGATGCCCATCACCGGCACGGCGATCCCCAGCAACGCGTAGACCTGGGTGATCCGGTGCAGCAGCCGGACGGCGGCGGTGTCCGAGGCGAGGCCGGGCCCGCCGGCGAGGGCCGCCCGGGCCTTGGCCGGGAACATGCTGACGGCCACCGCGACCGGGCCGATGAACAGCACCGAGGCGAGGACGTGCAGGCTCAGAAGGAGCTTGGCCATGATGGGGGACACCCTTTGCGATCGCGGAACCGTGCCGGCCGGGGCGTCCACCGGAGGAAGGCCCCGAGCACGCTAACACCGCCCCCGCGTGGGCCCGGACGCCGGGTGGCCGGCGCAGCCGGAACGGCGTCAGGCCCCCAGAACCTCGGCGGTGAGCAGGCGCGGCGCGGCGCTGCCGACCACGGAGACCATCGCCGGATGGGGCTCGCCCTGCGACCAGTCCAGCAGGTGCAGGTCGCCGAAGCGGCTGAGCAGCGGGGCGCCGTCCGGCAGGTCCACCGGCAGGGCGGAGAGGTCGATCTCGTCGAGGGTGTCCAGGGTGGTTCGGCCGATCTTGACCATGGCCTCCTTGCGCACCCACTGCCGCAGGAACGCGCGCGCCGGGTCCGGGTGTTGCTTGACCTGCTTCAACTCGCGCCCGGTCAGTACGCGTTCGAGCACCTCGACCGGCGAGCCGCCGCGGCTGGGCAGCTCGACGTCGATCCCCACCGGCTGGCCGGCGGCCGCGGCGGCCACCACGCCCCGGGTGTGCGAGAGGCTGACGTGGACGTCCGGGTGTTGCGACAGGTACGGCCGGCCGTGGCCGCTCCTGCCGCAGCCGGGGCAGTGCTGGGCGAGCGTCAGAGAGGCGGCGTCGGTGCCGAGCAGCCGGGCGGCGCAGAGCCGGACCAGGAGGTGCGCGGCGACGAAGTCACGGCGGCCCGACTCGTGCCGGAAGCGGTCGGCGCGCTCCCGCTCGACCGCGGTGAGCAGTTGGTCACCCATCCCGGGGTGCCGCAGGACGGCGTCGCTGGCCGCCACCGCCGCCAGCGGTGAGTTCCGGTCGTCCGTGCCGCTGTCCATCGCCGTCCCCGTCCCCGCCGCCCTGTTGGCCCGCCGGGGCCCAACCTACGGGCCGTCGCGGGCCCGGACAAGCAACGCCCGTGCCGCGCGGCGCAAGTGGCGGCCCGGCCGGAGCGCCGGCCGGGTAAATCACCCGGCCGGCGGCTCGGCCGAACGGCCGAGGGCGCCCCCGGCTTCGGTGCCGGGGGCGCCCCTGTGGTCGAGCGCGGTCAGCGTTCGGCGAAGAACCGCTCGACCGTGCCCCGCTGAGCGGCGAAGGAGTCGAGCGGCTCGCCGACGATCCGGCCGGCGAGCTCGGTGGCGAGTTCGCCGACGTTCGCCTGGAGGGCGACCGCGGCCAGCGCCTGGTCGACGGCGAGTCGGGCGTGCGCGGCGGCGAGGAGTTCCGCGCGCTCGCGCTGGCCCTCCTCGCGGGCCGCCGCGAGCAGCGCGGCGCCCTGCTCGGCGGCCTCCTGGCGGATCCGGGCGGCCTCGTGGTGGGCGGCGGCGAGCTCCTGCCTGTACTCCGCGAGGGTGCGTTCCGCCTCGGCCTGGGCGGTCTGGGCGCGCTCGGCCCCGCCCTCGATGGCGTCCCGCCGGGCGGCGAGGGTGCGTTCGAGGCGGGGCAGCACGATCCGGCCGAGGACGCCGAAGAGGAGGAAGAAGCAGATCAGGCCGACGGCCATCTCGGGGTAGTCAGGCTCCAAAGGTCCCATGCGTCTCATCATACGATCGGCATGGATGGTGGTGCCGAGTGACCCTGCGTCAAGTCGCTTCATTGGTGGCAGAGATCGCCGAACCGGCCACTGCGCCACCCCGCCGCTGCTGCGCCATCACGCCACCGCGCGACGCGCGCGGCACCGGAGCACCCGTCCACCGCCCCGCCACCTCGCCGCCGTGCCGCCTAGGTCACGGCCCCGCGCCTGCTGAACCGCGGCGCCCGCCACTCGCCGGACTCCAGCACCTGCGCCAGCTCCCGCGCCGCGTCCCACACCTCGGTGTGCGACAGGTACAGCGGCGTGAAGCCGAACCGCATCAGGTCCGGTGCGCGGAAGTCACCGATCACCCCGCGCTCGATCAGCGCCTGCACCACCGGATACCCGTCCGGGTGCCGCAGGGCGACCTGACTGCCGCGCCGCGCGTGCTCAAGCGGTGTGGCCACCTCCAGTCCCAGCGGCTCGACCAGGGAGATGAACAGGTCGGTCAGCGCCAGGCTCTTCGCCCGCACCGCCCGCAGGTCCGCCCGCTCCCAGACGTCCAGGCTGGCCCCCAGCGCGGCCTGCCCCAGCAGCGACGGCGAGCTGGTCATGAACCGCCCGACGCCGGCCGTCGGCGCGTAGCCGGGCTCGAAGGCGAACGGCCGGGCATGGCCGAACCAGCCGCTCAGCGGTTGCTCGGCCGCCGCCTGGTGCCGCTCGGCGACGTACAGGAAGGCCGGCGAACCGGGGCCGCCGTTCAGGTACTTGTAGGTGCAGCCGACCGCGAGGTCGGCGCCGCAGGCGCCCAGTTCCACCGGCAGCGCGCCCACCGAGTGGCAGACGTCCCAGATCATCAGCGCGCCGGCCCGCTGCACCTGCTCGGTGATCGCGGCCATGTCCAGCAGCTCGCCGGTGCGGTAGTCCACGTGCGAGAGCACCACGGCGGCGACGTCCTCGCCCAGGTGGCGCTCCAGTTCCTCGGTGGTGACCGACGGCAGCAGGACGCTGCGCGCCCCCTCGAACAGCCCGGTCACTCCCTCGGCGATGTACAGGTCGGTGGGGAAGGCCGCACCGTCGCCCAGCACCGTGCGCCGCCCCGGCCGCAGCCGCAGGGCCGCCGTGAGCAGCTTGAAGAGGTTCACCGAGGTGGTGTCGCAGACCACCACCTCCTCGGGCCCGGCCCCGATCAGCGGCGCGATCCGCCGGCCGAGCCGGTACGGCTGCTCGAACCAGCCGGCGTCGTTCCAGCTGCGGATCAGCTCCCGGCCCCACTCGGCCTCGACCACCTCACGCACCCGGGCGGGCGTGCCCGCCGGCAGCGCGCCGAGCGAGTTCCCGTCCAGGTAGATCACGCCCTCCGGCAGCGTGAACTCCTTGCGGAAGCCGGCCAGCGGGTCGACGGCGTCCAGCGCCTCGCACTCCTCGCGGGTGATCACAGTGCACTCCTGACGGTCCACAGCTCCGGGAAGACGTCCTGCTCGGCCGAGCGCTTCAGCCAGCTCAGGCCGCTCGACCCGCCCGTGCCGGGCTTGTCGCCCATCGCGCGCTTGACCGAGTTGTAGTGCCGCTGCCGCCACCGGGTGACCCGCTCGGCGGTGTCCAGCAGCGCCTCGCCGAGCGCGGCCAGGTCCCCGTACGCGGACGGGTCCGTGTAGACCCGCCGCCAGGCCTCCTCCACCTCGGCGCTCGGCTGGTACCGCTGCTCGGAGGGCTCCGGCGCCGCCGGCAGGCCGCGTCTGGCCAGCAGTGCCAGCGCGTCGTCGTACAGGCCCGGCGCCCGCAGCGCGTCCGCCAGCTCGGCGTGCGTCTGCGGCACCTCCTCGTACATCCGCAGCAGGTGCTCGCTCTTGTTGCCGAGCAGGAACTCCAGCTTCAGGAACGCCGAGGACTGGAAGCCGGAGGCCTCGCCGAGCACCTCGCGGAACGCGCCGAACTCCAGCGGCGTCATCGTCGCCAGCAGGTCCCAGGAGCTCACCAGCACGTCCTGGACGTGCGCTCCGCGCCGCAGCGCGGCCAGCGCCTGCGACAGGTCGTCCTCGCGCAGCGCGTGCTGCGCCTGCGTCCACTCGTGCCGCAGCAGGTCGAACAGCAGCTCCATCACCTGGGTGGTGATGATGAACGAGAGCTCCGCCGGCACCTTGCTGCGCGGGTTCTGCAGGCTGTGCAGCTCCTCCAGGCGCGCGTACCGGGCGTACGGGGTGCCGTGTCCCGGCTCCTCGGCCCGAACGAACGACAGGTTGGGGGTGCTCACCGCGTCGTGGCCCATCCCGACTCCTCCTCTGGTCCGGTCTGCGCCGGATCTGGTCCGGTCTGTACCGGATGGCCCGCGCGTCCGATTCGTCCCGGCGGCGGGGTGGCCCTATTGTGCGGCGGCCGCCACCCGCTCTTGAATGGGTGGCGGGCACGGGATCGGGGGCCGCGCCTTCCGATCAAAAGGTCTTTGGCCCATCCGGCCTCATGAACGCAAGCCTCACCCGCCAGCGCCGTCAGGGAGCACTCAAATGGACGCCGTCGACCGCCGCCTTCTGGCCGAGCTCCAGGGCGATGCCCGGCTCTCCTACAACGAGCTCTCCCGGCGGGTCAGCCTCTCCGCCCCCGCCGTGGCCGAACGGGTGCGGCGGCTGGAGGCGGACGGGGTGATCAGCGGCTACCACGCCCACATCGACCTCGCCCGGGCCGGCCTGCCCGTCACGGCGCTGGTCCAGATCCAGTGCTACGGGCCGCGCTGCGTCCTGCGCGACCCCGAGGTGGCCTCCTGGCCGGAGGTGCTCCAGCTGCACCGGGTGACCGGCGGCGCCTGCTGCGCGCTGCTGGTCGCGGTGCCCGCGATGGCCCAGTTCGAGGAGCTGATCGACCGGCTCGGCGCCTACGGCCAGCCCGCCAGCTCGATGATCCTCTCCAGCCCGGTGCCCTGGCGCCCGGTCGTCGTGCCGTAGGCGGCGCCGGGTAGGTTGGCACGATGCCGACGAACCGTCACGTCCTGCTGATCTCGGGAAGCCTGCGCGAGGGCTCCGCCAACCAGAGCGTGCTGCGCACCGCCGCCGAGGTCGCCCCGGAGGGTGTCACCGCCGCGCTCTACCCGGGGCTGGGCGGCCTGCCGCACTTCAACCCGGACGAGGACGGCGATCGGCTGCCCGCCCCCGTCGTGGAGCTTCGGGCGGCGATCGCGGCGGCGGACGCGTTGCTGTTCTGCACCCCCGAGTACGCCGGCACGCTGCCGGGCTCCTTCAAGAACCTGCTGGACTGGACGGTCGGCGGCGTCGAGATCAGCGACAAGCCCTCCGCCTGGATCAACGCGGCCGCCCCCGGCCGCGGCCGGGGCGCGGAGGCCACCCTGCGCGCCGTGCTCGGCTACACCGGCGCCCTCGTCCTGGACGAGGCCTGCGCCACCATCCCGGTGGACCGCGCCCTGGTCGGCTCCGACGGGACGATCACGGACCCCGCCGTCCGCGCCCGGATCACCGAGGTACTCGCCCGGCTCGCCGGCCGCTGACCCGCGCGCACGGCGCCGGGCTCAGTGGTGCTCGCCCGCGAAGGGCACCCCGAGGCCGACCAGGCCGTTCAGGATGAGCTCGACGCCGACCGCCGCCAGTAGCAGTCCGAGCAGTCGCGAGAGCAGCTCCAGGGTGGTCTGGTGGCTGCGCTGGAGCAGCGGGGCCAGCAGCAGGACGCTGACGCAGTTGATCGCGACCACCGCGAGGTAGGCCACCGCGACCGTCCCGCGCCAGGGCCAGTTGTCCTTGCTGAGCGAGGCGACCAGCACACCGGTCATCGCGAGCGGGCTGGCGATGTACGGCAGCAGCAGCGCGCGGATGCCGTCGACCAGCGGGTTCGCCAGGTGGTCGTCATCGGAGTCGCCGAGGCCCAGGTGGATGCCGAGGACCAGCGCCACGGCGTAGATGAAGAAGATCACCCCGCCGGCCAGCTGGAGCGACTCGTCGCTGACGTGGAACAGGTTGGTGATGAAGTCGGCGCTGTACGCCATCATCACGCCGACCAGCGCCGCGACCAGGGTGCTCCACAGCGCGAGCAGGCGCAGGTCCCGGGTGCTTCGGCCGACGCCGAGCTGGGCGAAGGCGAGCAGGATCTTCGGGGGGCCGACCACCGCGAAGAGGGCGACGAACGCGCTGCTCAGGCTGAAGACGTACATGCACCCAGCTTTACCGCAGCAGCACCGTCACGCCCCCTTCGCGGAGCGTTTCGACGATCGCGTCGAAGTAGCCGACCTCCCGCCCGCCGATCACCCGGTGGTCCGTCAGCACCCGCCGGGCGACCCCGGAGTCGTGCCAGTGCAGGGTGAACGGCGGTACCGGCCCGAAGCCGCCGCGCATGCAGTCCGCCAGCGCGTCCAGGTTGCTGCCGTAGTACCCGCCGGGGCCGTTCACCGCGACGCCGAGCGCGGCGTAGAACCCGGGCCGGTCGGTGATCCCGGCGCCGTCCAGGTGGTACTCGACCTGCTGCTCGGCCATGACGTCTCCCGTCCCTCGGGCGCCCGCGCGGACGGCGGACCACAGCGACGATGGTCGCCCGAATGGCGGCCCCGGGTCGAGCCCGGGACGCCTTTGGGCTGGGATGGGAAGCGGACCATCAGCCGTTCGGAACGAGGGCCCGCCATGACCTGTCTCAACCGCAAGGATCTCGGCCTGCTCGCCCTGCGCACCGCCGTCGGCGGGGTGCTCATCGCACACGGCACCCAGAAGCTGTTCGGCTGGTTCGGCGGCGGCGGGCTGGAGGGCACCGCGCAGGCGATGGAGCACATGGGCTTCCACCCGGGCCGCCAGAGCGCGCTGGCCGCGGGCCTCGGCGAGGCGGGCGGCGGTGCGCTGCTGGTGGTCGGCCTGGCCACGCCGGCCGCCGCGGCGATCGTGGCCGGCACCATGGCCGGCGCGATCGCCGTACACACCCCGGCCGGCTTCTTCGCCACCTCCGGCGGCTACGAGTACCCGGCGCTGCTCGGCGCCACCGGTGTGGCACTCGGCGTGGCGGGCGCGGGCCGCTACTCCATGGACCACGCGACCGGCCACGTCTTCGACCGGCCCTGGATGGGCCTGCTGTCCTTCACGGCCAGTGCCGCCGCGGCGTACGGGGTCGTCGTCCGCCGTCGCCAGGTGGTGCGGCTGCGTGAGGAGCGCGCCGCGATGGAGGCCGAGCGCCAGGAGGGCGTCGGCCTGTCCTGAGCGCACCCGCGGGCCGATGCGCCTCGGACGGGACGCCCGCGTGAGCCGCCCGGGCCCGTGCCCGCGTGGCTCACCCGGACGCATCAGCCCTGCTGGCGGCGGGCGTCCGGGGCACCGAGGGTGGGCGGCAGAGCTGCGGAGCAGCACCCCGCGAGCGCCACCCGACAACAGCAGCCCACCACGGCACCCCCCCAGCAGCCCACCGCAGCAGCCCGCCACAGCGCCCCGGACCGGCGCTCAAGCCGAGCGCAGTGAGTCAGCGAGCCGAGCCCGAAAGAGGATGTCATGGACCGCCAGCCACCCCGCGTGACCCAGCAGGACACCACCGCTCCGGCCGTACGGCGGCCCCGCGCCGCGTTGGCGGCCGTGCTGGTGGCGGGGCTGATCGGAGTGGGCGCGCTGGCCGGCTGCTCCTCGGACGCGTCGACGAACCCGGCCGTGCAGTCGGGCCTGTCGGCGGCGGCCTCCGCCGCTTCCGCGGCCGCCTCGGCGGCGGCCTCGGCGCTCGCCTCGGGGGCGGCGGGGGTGAGCTCGGGCCTGGCCTCCGCAGGGTCCGCCGCCGCGTCCGCGCTGGCCTCGGCAGCCGCCTCCGCCCAGTCCGAGGCCTCCTCGGCGCTGGCGAGTGTCAAGGGCGGGCTGGACGCCAAGGGCGATGTGACGCTCGGTGAGGTGACCATCTCGGACGGGCGGGCGCAGGTACAGGTCACCATCGCCAACCACACCGCGCAGTCCAACCGGTACGTGGTCCAGGTCAACTTCACCGACCCGTCGGGGAACGTGCTCGACGCGACCGTGGTGAACCTCTCCGACCTCGGGGCCGGGCAGAGCGCCCAGGTGACGGCGCGCAGTAACCGCGACCTGTCGGGGACGGTGAAGGCCGTCGTGGCGGCCGCCCTGCGCTACTGACCGCGGTGGTCGTGATCCGGCGTTCCCCGGCTCAGCCGGGGCGGCCGGGGCGGCCGGGGCGGGAACCTTAACGGCGGCTCAAGGGCCGACATCAGCTCTTGACGACGGAGTTGGTCTAGTCCATTTTGATCCCCAGGTGCAGGGAGCCCCTGAGCCGGCGTCGGTGGTCCAGACCTCCGGCGCCGGTTCGGCTCACCCCGGCGCCTGCCTCCGGCATGCCCCGCTCGATTCCCCTGTCATGTCCCCGGCCGTGCGGCCCCACTCCGCGCGGACCCCACCGGGGTCGCGGCAGCATCCCCCACGACCTGGAGTCACGCACCCATGCTTCGATCCGTCACCACGCCTGTCCGGGAGCCGAACCGCCGGCGCCGGCCCAAGAGCCTGGTCGCGCTCGCGGTCGGCACCGCCGCCTCGCTGCTGCTCGGCGCCGGCCTGGCGCTCACCTCCGGCGGCACCGCCAACGCGAGTGCCACCAACACCACCGGCGCGCCCGCGACCAGCGGCGGCATCAAGGTCGCCTACTTCGACCAGTGGTCGGTCTACGGCAACGCGTACTACCCGAAGACGATCCAGGACACCGGCGTGGCCGGCAAGCTCGACTACCTGATCTACGACTTCGCCAACATCCACCCGACCGACCTCAAGTGTTTCGAGGCCACCAAGGCCGCCTCCCAGGACGACAACAACCCCAATGCCGGTGACGGCGCGGCCGACGCGTTCGCGGACTACCAGAAGTCCTTCGGCGCGGACACCAGCGTGGACGGCGTCGCCGACACCTGGAACCAGCCGATCACGGGCAACTTCAACCAGCTGAGGAAGCTGAAGGCGAGGAATCCCGGCCTCAAGGTGCTGCTGTCGATCGGCGGTTGGACGTACTCCAAGTTCTTCTCCGACGTCGCCGCGACCGACGCCGCCCGCAAGACCTTCGTGTCCTCCTGCATCGACATGTTCATCAAGGGCAACCTGCCGGTGGACGGCGGCTTCGGCGGGCCGGGCTCGGCGGCCGGGGTCTTCGACGGCATCGACATCGACTGGGAGTACCCGGGCGGCGGCGGCCACACCGGCAACCACTCCTCGCCCGCCGACAAGCAGAACTTCACCCTGCTGCTGGCCGAGCTGCGCGCCCAGCTGGACGCCCAGGGCAAGGCCGACGGCAAGACCTACGCGCTCGCCGCGGCGGTCGGCGCCGGGCAGGACAAGATCACCAATGTCGAGACCGACAAGGTCGGCCCGTACCTGACCTTCCTGGACGTCATGACGTACGACATGCACGGCGCCTGGGACGCCACCGGGCCGACCAACCACCAGGCCCCGCTCTACTCGGGCCCGAACGACCCGATGACCCCGGTCAAGCCGGGCACCTCCAAGTACTCCATCGACGAGGCGATCAAGGCCTGGACGGTCGGTGACCCGGAGTACGGGATCAAGGGCGGATTCCCCGCCAAGAAGATCAACATGGGTGTCCCGTTCTACTACCGCGGCTGGACGGGCGTGCCGGCCGGTGCCGGTCACGGCCTGTTCCAGAGCGCCACGGGCCCGGCCGCCGGCGCGGCGATGTCCGGCAACGTCAACGGCATCCGGATGTACAAGGAGCTGAACGGCTTCGTCGACAACCCGGCGTACAGCTACTGGGACGACACCGCCAAGACCTCGTACTTCTACGACGGCACCACCTTCTGGACCGGTGAGAACGCGCAGTCCATCCAGGCCAAGCTCGACTACGCGCACTGCAACGGCCTGGGCGGCTCGTTCGCCTTCTCGCTGTACGACCTGGGCACCCAGACCGCGCTGTTCGACAAGATGGTGACGGCCACCAACGGCTCCGCCGCGAACTGCCCGGCCGCCCCGACCCCGACCGCCACGGCGACCGCCACCGCGACCGCGTCGCCGACCGCCACCGCCGGCCCGACCGCGACCTCCTCGCCGACGGCCACCTCCTCGCCGACCGCGCCGGCCGGCTGCGCCGCCGCCCCGTCCTGGGACGCGGCCGCCACCTACGCGACCGCCGGCACCAAGGTCTCCTGGAGGGGCCACTACTGGACCAACAAGTGGTGGACCAAGGGCGAGGACCCGACCGCCGGCGGCCAGTGGGGCGTGTGGAGTGACAACGGCCCCTGCTGACCGGCTGTCGGCAGGTCCGAGCGCCTGAGGGCTCGGCGGAGCCCGGTGCCGGAACACGGAGCAGCCCCGGACGGGGAATCGTCCGGGGCTGCTCCCAGGTGTCCGGGGCCCTGTCGCGCGCCGCGCCCGCGGGGCGGCGTCAGTCCAGGTCGTCGGTGCGCCCGAGGGCGTCCGGCTGGCTCTTCTCGATCCGGCGCAGCATCCGCCCGAGCATGCCGGAGAGCACGGCGCGCTCCTCGGTGGGGATGTCCTGGAGCAGTTCCTCCTCGAAAACCGCCGCCATCCGCATCGACTCCAGCCACTTGTCGCGGCCGTTCTCGGTCAGCTCGATGATCACGCGGACTCGGTTGGCCTCGTCGCGTTCGCGGGTGACGAGGTCCTCGGCGACCATCCGGTCGATCCGGTGAGTCATGGCGGCCGGGGTGAGCCCGAGCCGCTTGGCCAGCTCGCCGGGTCCCAGCTGGTAGGGGCTGCCCGCGACGACCAGCGCCTTGAGCACCTCCCACTCGGCGGAGGTGATTCCCAGCACATTCAGCTGCCTGCTGTAGGCGACGCCCATCCGCCGTGCGACCCGGGAGAGGGTCTGCACGATGGTCTCCACCTGGGGGTCGACCAGAGGGAATTCCCGCTGGTAGACGGCCACCTGCTCGGCGATCCCCAGCTCGCCGCCGGCGGGCGGGTCGGGCTTGCGTGCGCTCATGGGGACAAGTGTCGCATGCCCCGGTGCAGCCTTTAAGACTTTGACGGCGCACACTTCCGATGCTTAGAGTTTAGCTCTGAAATCTTGCGGACTTAAGAGTATCCAGCGAAAGGGTGTGCACGGTGACCGGCACGGTGAAGCAGCAGAGGCAGCGGCGTCATGGGGCGGGCGGCCCGCTGCGCCGCGTCCAGATCGGCAATGCGCTCAGCGCCTTCGGGAGCGGGTTCACGATGCCGTACATGTTCGTGTACGTGGACCAGGTGCGGGGCCTGGGCTCGCCGGCAGCCGGGATGGTGTTCACCGTCTTCGCGCTGGCCGCGCTCGCCGTGCTGCCGCTGACCGGCCGCGGCATCGACCGGTACGGCCCCCGCCCGGTGCTGCTGGCGGGCGCCGCCATCGCCGCCACCGGCGCGTTCGCCTTCGGCCACGCCACGGGCACCCCCGGGCTGCTGGTCTCCTCCTTCCTGTTCGGCGCGGGCGTCACCACCTGCCAGCCGGCGCTGGCGACGATGATCGTGCGCTGCTCCACCAAGGCCACCCGCTCGCACGCCTTCGCGCTGCAGTTCACCCTGGTCAACCTGGGAATGGGCATCGGCGCGCTGGTCGGCGGGCAGATCGTGGACGTCGCCGACCCGGCCAGCCTGACCAGGCTCTTCACCATCGAGGCCGCCACCTTCCTGGGCCTGGCCCTGGTCACCGGCAGCGCCCGGATCCCGGCGGCCCCGCCGGTGCTGCTCCAGGACGCGAACGGCCCCAGCGGCCTGCGTGCCCTGGTCGCGGACAAGGCCATGCTCAAGCTGTGCCTGCTCGCCGGGCTGATCTTCTTCACCTGCTACGGCCAGTTCGAGTCCGGCGTCGCGGCCTTCGCCACCGACACCGTCGGCACCGCCCCCTCCACCCTGGGCCTGGCGATCGGCGCCAACGCGCTGACCATCGTGGTGCTGCAGATGTTCATGGTGAGGATCACCGCGCGCCGCCGGCGCACCACGGCGATGGCCGCCGCCGGCGTGGTCTGGCTGGGCGCCTGGGCGATGGCCCTGGTCGCCGGGCTGATCCGGACCGAGACGATGGCCGCCACCGTGGCGATCATCTCCATCTACGCGCTGTTCGGCGTCGGCGAGTCGCTGCTCGCCCCGACGCTCGGCCCGATCGTCGCCGACCTCGCGCCGGCCAGGCTGCTGGGCACCTACAACGCGGGCTACGCCCTGGTGAAGCAGATCGCCATCGCGGTCGGCCCGGCCGTCGGCGTCCTGCTGGTCGGTTCCGGTACCTGGCCGCTCTACCTGGCCGCGATGGCGCTCTGCACCCTGCTGATCGTCACCCTGTCGCTGCGGCTGCGGGCCCACCTCACCCCCGCCCAGGACAACGCCCGTCCGGTCGCCACCGTCGTGCGGCCCGCCGCCCCCGTCCGGGAGCTGCAGACCGCCGCGTGATCGCCCGTCACGCTTGGATTCAGGACAGGCGGCACATAGTGTCAGTCGCTGGCGAGCAGACGAGTTGGCGAGCAGGCGAATCGGCGAGGCAATGACGCAAGCGGCACTCACGCAGCACCCGGCACCACCAGCCCCCGCAGGCCCCGCACCGGCCTGGCGGGGGCTGGTGTCATGGTCCCTCGCGCACTCCGGCTGGCTCGGGCCGATCGGGGTGGCGCTCTTCGCCGGACTCCTGCGGTTCTGGGACCTCGGGCACCCGGACGCCTTCGTCTTCGACGAGACGTACTACCCCAAGGACGCCTGGTCACTGCTCGAACAGGGCTACGAGGGCGTCTGGCCGGACACCGCCAACACCGAGGTCCTGGCCGACCCCCAGCACATCCCGCTCACCCCGGACCCCGAGTTCATCGCCCACCCGCCACTCGGCAAGTGGGTGATCGCCGCCGGTGAGCAGCTGCTCGGCCTGCACCCCTTCGGGTGGCGCTTCATGACGGCGCTGCTCGGCACCGTCACCGTCCTGATGCTCGCCCGGATCGGGCGCCGGCTCTTCGCCTCCACCCTGATCGGCTGCACCGCCGCGCTGCTCATGGCCGTCGACGGACTGCAGTTCGTGATGAGCCGGATCGGCCTGCTGGACGGCATCCAGATGTTCTTCGTCCTCGGGGCGTTCGGCTCCCTGCTGATCGACCGCGACCACGCCCGCCGACGGCTCGCCACCGCCTGGCCGAACGGCGACCGGGTCCGGCTCGGCCCGCGCCCCTGGCGGATCACCGCCGGACTGCTGCTCGGCGCCGCCTGCGCCGTCAAGTGGAACGGCCTGCCGATCCTGGCCGCCCTCGGCCTGCTCACCGTCCTCTGGGACCAGTCCGGCCGCCGCTGGGCCGGCGCCAGGCGCCCCTGGCGCTCGATGCTGCGCCGCGACGCCGGGCCCGCGGTGCTCGCCATGGTCGGCTCCGCCGCCGCCGTCTACCTGGCCGCCTGGTCCGGCTGGTTCGCCACCTCGGGAGGCTTCGACCGGCACTGGGCCGACGGCCGCGCAGGCCGCTCCACCGCCTCGCTGCTGGGCGTGCCGTTGCCGCAGGTGGACCTGACCTGGGTGCCGGCCCCGCTGCGCAGCTGGTGGCACTACCACTCGCAGATGTACGACTTCAACACCGGCCTGAGCACCCCGCACGACTACCAGTCCAACCCGTGGAGCTGGCTCGTCCAGGGCCGCCCGGTCAGCATGTACTGGCAGAAGCCGGCGCAGGGCCAGCAGGGCTGCACCTCCGCCGACGGCTGCGCCGTCCAGATCCTCGGGCTCGGCACGCCGCTGCTCTGGTGGGCGGCCTGCTTCGCGCTGCTCTACCTGCTCTGGCGCTGGTTCTTCCGCCGGGACTGGCGCTCCGGGGCGGTGCTCTGCGCCGTCGCCGGGATCTACCTGCCGTGGTTCCGCTACCAGGAGCGGACGGTCTTCTCCTTCTACATGGTCGTGCTGGTGCCGTTCCTGTGCCTGGCCGTCGCCCAGATGCTCGGCGCCATGCTGGGCCCGCCCGGCTGCCCGCCCCGACGCAGACGGCTCGGCGCCGCCGGGGCCGGGCTGATCGTGCTGGCGGTCGTCGGCTGCTTCGCCTTCTTCTACCCGCTGTACACGGCGGAGGTGATCCCGATCTCCGACTGGCAGGCCCGGATGTGGTTCACCAGCTGGGTCTGAGCCATGGCCGCGGCGGTGGCGGCCGGCCAGCTGCTGCCCGTCACCCCGGCGCTCTGGGTGGCGACGGGCCTGCTGCTCGCCGTCGCCGCCGCGGTGGCCGGCCGCGGCATGCTCGGGTACGGCCAGGCGGTGCTGCGGGCCGGGCTGCGGGCCGTGCTCCAGCTGGCCGGGGTCGCGCTGGTGATCACCTGGGTGGCCCGCTCGCTCTGGACGTCCGCGCTGTTCGTGCTGCTGATGCTCGCCGTCGCCGTCCGCACCGCCGGGCGGCGGATCACCCGTGGGCCGGGCTGGGTCTGGGCGGCCGTGCCGATCGGGGTGACGGTGCTGCCCGTACTGGTGCTGCTGCTGGCCGCCGGGGTGCTGCCCCGGCAGGGCCTGTCGCTGATCCCGGTGGCGGGCATCCTGACCGGCGGCGCCCTGACCGCCACCTCGCTGGCGGGCCGGCGCGCCCTGGACGAGCTGCGCCAGCGGCACGGCGAGGTGGAGGCGGCCCTGGCGCTCGGCTTCGAGGAGCGCGCCGCCCGGCTGGAGATCTGTCGCACCGCCGCCGCGACCTCGCTCGTACCGGCGCTCGACCAGACCAGGACGGTGGGCCTGGTCACCCTGCCGGGGGCGTTCGTCGGGATGCTGCTGGGCGGGGCCTCGCCGGCGGCGGCCGGGGCGGTGCAGCTGTTCGTCCTGATCGCGCTGCTGGCGGTGGAGGCGACGGCGATCGTGGTGGTGCTGGAGCTGGTCGGCCGCGGGGTCGTGGCCCACGGCGGCCCGGGGGGCATCGGGTAGTCTTGGCGGCGTTGAAGGGGAGTAGCCCTCCACCGGACCGTCGACATACTGGCCCTCACGGGCCCGGCGCCCGGGGCACCAGGCTCGTTCGGGTGCCGGCGAGACCTTCGGCCGCAGTGCTGTGATTCTGACCAGTGCTGTCGGGCCGAGGCGTCCCCTGACGGAGCTGCTGCGGCCGGGCAGCCCGACCGAGGGAACCAACCCCCGATGAACCTGACCGTCGCCGCCGTCACCTTCGGCATCGTCTTCCTGGCCGAACTGCCGGACAAGACCGCCCTGGCCGGCCTGATGCTCGGCGCCCGCTACCGGGCGAGCCACGTCTTCGCCGGCATCGCCGCCGCCTTCGCCCTCCAGGTGGGCATCGCCCTGGCGGCCGGCCAGCTGCTCGCGATGCTGCCCCAGCGCTGGGTGGAGGGCGTCACCGGGCTGCTCTTCCTGGCCGGCGCCGCGATGCTGCTCTTCCACGGCGGCGGGGACGAGGACGGGCACGCCGCCAAGGAGCCGTCCGCGAACAGCTTCTGGAAGGTGGCCGGCGCCAGCTTCGTCGTCGTCGCGGTGGCCGAGTTCGGCGACCTCACTCAGATCATGACGGCCAACCTCGCCGCCAAGTACGCCGACCCGCTGTCCGTGGGCCTGGGCGCCTGGCTGGCGCTGTGCGCCGTGGCCGGGATCGCCGTCGTGGGCGGTCAGAAGCTGCTGAAGCACGTACCGATGAAGGTGATCATCAGGGTCGCGGCCGGCGCGATGCTGCTGATGGCCGCCTTCAGCATCTTCCGGGCCGTGACGGGCTGACGCCGGATCAGCAGTAGGTGCGCTTGTCCAGGGCGGCCCGGGTGTTGGGCCCGTAGACACCCCGGGGGTCGCCCTGGACGCCCTGCATGCTCTGGAAGTACGAGACCGAGCTCTCGGTGTCCTTGTCGAAGTTGCCCGTCTCGGGGACGTACAGCCAGCACATCACCACCGAGAGCTGCTGCTGCATCGCGAGGACGTCGGCGCCGCTCATGCCCCGCTTGAGGGTGCGCGCCGCCGTGGTGGCGCTCACGGTGACGGTGGGCGTGGCGCTCGCCGTCGCGGTGGCGCTCGCGGTCGCGGTGGGCGTCGCGGTGGGCGCGGTGGTGGAGGGTGCGGGGGTGGGCGGCGGTGTCGCCGAGCGGGTGGGCGTGGCGCTGCTCGGCGTCGCGGTCGGGGACTTGCTCGGGCTCGCCTTCGCGGTGCTCCGGGTGGGCGAGGGGCTCGGCGAGGCGGTGGGGGCGGAGGCGGTGGCGCTCAGCGGGCCGCTCGCGCTGCCGGGCGGGCCCGGCAGGGTGGCGTCGACGGAGACCGGCGGCGCCGTCATGGCCTGCCGGCCGTCGCCGCCCGAGGGCGCGGCGGCGTACGCGATGCCCACACCCAGTGCGACCAGTCCCGCGCCGGCCGCCAGCACGGTGGCCCGGCGGCGGTTCAGCGGGCCGCGCTGCTCTGCCCGGCGCCGGCTCTCGGCCCGGCCGACGGCCGGTGCCTGGGCGGCGCCGGGCCCGGCTGGGAGGGCGGGGAGCAGCTGCGTCGCCTCGTACGGCGCGGGCTGCTCCGGCGGCACGGGGGCCTGCTGCTGGTACCGGGGCTGGTACTCGTCCGGCGCGACCTGTCCGATCGCCTGCGGGACGTACGGGCGTACCAGCGGCGGGCCCTCGATGTGCGGCAGCACCGAGGTCTCGACCAGGTCCGGGGGGCACGCGCAACCGTGTGCGATCCGTCCCGTGCCGCACACGGGGCAGTGCTGGTCCGGCATCGGCCGGTCCTCCTCGGGTTGGGTGTCGGACGCGCCTGATTATGCAGGACGTTCCCGAGCGGGGGACAGGTTCGATCGGCCATTCCCGGGGCTTGTGTGGCAGTTGATGAGGGTTTAGACCCGTTGAAGGTCAGGTGCCCAAGAGGTGGATGTTCCGTGTGCACCGAGGGTGGGGTGGGGGCGGCGTCGCGGCCGGAGTGGGAAGTCGGCCCGCCCGACTTCCCACTCCGGAGGCTCGGGGCCGGATCCCGACCGCGCCTCCGGAGCGCAGGCACGGACCCGGCGCTCCGGCCCTGGACGGCCGAAGTGCCGCCGTCATGTAGCAGACTGCGGGGACAGGCAGGTTCGACCCGTAGGAAGAGGTGCCAGATGGCCGTAGTGAAGATCAATGTGCTCACCGTGCCGGCCGAGCAGCGCGAGGTGCTGGAGAAGCGGTTCGCATCGCGGGCCGGGACCGTCGAGAACTCCGACGGATTCGAGTGGTTCGAACTCCTCCGCCCGGTGGAGGGGACAGACCAGTACCTGGTCTACACCCGCTGGCGCAGCGAGGAGGACTTCAAGGCCTGGATGGAGGGCCCGATGCAGGCGGCGCACCGTCAGGGGCCGCCGTCCGCCGAGGGCGGGGCGCCGCAGCGTCCGGCCGCCTCCGGCTCGACGCTCTGGTCGTTCGAGGTCGTCCAGTCGGCGGGCCCCAAGGCCTGACCCCCCACCGCGGCGAGGGCGAGCGGCGAGTGAGCCGAAGGGGCGCGCCGGTGCCGAAGGGGAGGAGCGAGGAAGCGACCGAGGTACGAGGGAGCGCGGGAGCGACGACCGTCGGCACCGGACGTGAGCGCCCCGGAGGCGAACCGAGCCCTGAGTAGGCCGGCTCAGCCATTGAAGAGGTCGTGCCCCACGTCCGAGGGCACCACGTCCTGGAAGGGCGTGCTGCCAGGGCCGGGGACGCGGGCGCCCGGTACCGGCTGGTCGTCGATCCGGTGCAGCAGCACCACCCCGTCCTGCGCCCAGATCTGCCGGTAGCCGTGCGCCAGCAGCAGGTCGATCCGTTCGACCTGCTGCCGGACGCTGGAGAACGGGAAGGTCCGGGTGTCGGAGCGGATCAGCACGTAGGCGCGGGCCCGCGGGGTGCCGTCGACCAGGATGGCGTCGGTGCGGGTGACCAGCCGGGGCACGATCTGGTTGTCGGCCTCGACCGTCGCCCCGTCGGGGACCAGCGCGGCCGCCCGCACCAGCGCGTCCCCGCTGGTGCCGGGCCGCCACTCGGCGGGGGTGAGCAGGCCCTGGAGTCCGAGCGGTACGGCCGCCGCGAGCGAGACGGCCGCCACCGCGAGCCCCAGACGGCGCGCCGTCGGGCGCGAGCGCTCCCTGCCGTGCAGGCGGCCCAGCACCTCCAGCGTCGCGGTCAGCAGGATCGGCCAGAGGAACGCGTCGTAGTGATGGGCGACCGACCAGTGGTTGGGATTGTCCGACAGCACCCGCTCGGTCAGCAGCGGCAGGGCGCAGAGGGCGGTCGCCGAGCGCAGCGGCAGCGCCAGCAGGGTGCCGAAGAGCCAGAGCACCAGCAGCGGCTTCAGCGGCGCGCTGAACGCCGCCTGGAACAGCAGCAGCGGGTTGCCGAGCAGATTGCCGAGCGCCGATCCGAGGTCCGGCCCGATCTGGCCGTAGTTCCAGTAGTAGTCCGGCCGGCCGCCCATGGCCGGGATCAGCCAGCTGATCGCGGCCACCGAGGCGAGCGGGCCGCCGACCAGCAGACCGATGCCGTACTTCAGGCCCGCCTCGTCGTGGCTGCGCCGGCTGCGCAGCACCAGCACCAGGCCGTACAGGCCGACCATCAGGCCCAGGTCCTCCTTGGTGAGGCAGAGCAGCAGGCCGGCGAGTGCCGCCAGGTCGTACCGGCGGGCCAGGCTCCGCTCGAACAGGAGCAGGGTGAGCGGGACGGCGAAGGCGACCTCGTGGAAGCCGCCGCGGGCCGCCGCCAGCAGCGGCCAGCCCAGGGCGTACACCAGGCCGGCCAGGTCGGCCGCCCGGCGGCGGTGGACGGGCGAGGCCCCGGGGAAGCAGCGGGCGGCGATCCGGCGGATCAGCGGCACCCCGGCCGCGAGCAGCAGCGACTGACCGATGATCAGCGAGCGCGGGTCGTCCCAGATCCAGTACAGCGGGGCCAGCAGGGCCAGCACCGGCGAGAAGTGGTCGCCGAGCAGCGAGAAGCCGGGCGGGAACTCGTGGTGGTAGCTCTTGACGGTGGAGACCGGCAGGCCCAGATGCGCGTAGCCGTCCACCCCCTGATGGAAGATCGCCAAGTCGAAGCCGCCGAGGTGGACCGCCGTCCACTGCTGTAACCCGGCGGCCAGGCAGACGCCGAGGCACAGCAGCGTCAGGAGCACCGTACGGCGGCGCGTCGTGCGGGCGGGGGCCGGCGCGGTACGTGGCGGCAGGGCCGCCCCGGGGCGTGGGCGGAGCTCGGGTTCGACTGTCACGTGGTACCTGCCAGGTGGACGGTGCGGGCCGCGCGGGGTTGCGGGCAAGGGCGGGGCGCGGTGCGGGCCGTCGGTCGCCGGCCCGGTGCGGGCTCAGCCACGGCGGCCCGCCGGGCAGGCCGGGGCGAAGTGACCATCTGGTCGTCCGGACATGACAGTTGACCCCCCGTAGGACAGCTTCCGCCCCGCGCCGCGGGACGAGTCGAACACGCTAGTCGCACACGGCGCGGCCATCCGTGACGGCGGTCACCCCGGCCGTCACGATGGCGTCACAGCGGCCGGCGGGCCCTGCCTGCGCAGCAGGGTGACGCCCCCGTGCTCCAGTACCACCGCGTACCCGTGCTGCTCGGCGCCCGCCAGCTCCTGGCGTTCGCGCTCGGGGGTCAGCGGCCACCCCATCGGGTCCGCCTCCTCCACCACGATCCACTCCGCCGCCGTCCAGCCCTCGGGCCAGCCGAACTCCAGGACGCGGCAGCGGTTCGTCAGCTGCGGCACCAGCCGGTTGGATGCCGCGACGGTGGCGCCGGACGGGATCTGGGCCAGCACCGTACGGGCGGCCTGCGCCCGGGTGGAGGGGCGCCAGAAGTCCGCGGTGCCCAGCTGGCCCAGCGGGAACTGCGGCACCACCATCAGCGTGACCAGGACGCTCGCGGGCAGTGCGAGGCGCACCGCCCGGCGCGAGAGCGCGCCGAACTCCGGACGCGGCCTGCCGAGCACCTCGACGAAGGCGGCGAACACGATCGGCATCAGCACGGCGCTGTAGTGGTAGTGCGTGCCCCAGTAGTTGGGGTTGTTGGAGAGCATCCGCCAGCCCAGCGTCGGCAGCGCGATCAGCAGCAGCGGCGAGCGCAGCGCCAGCAGCAGCGTCGGGGCGAGCAGCAGGACCAGCGTCTGCGCCTTGTCGGGCGGGCTGATCAGGTCCATCGGCAGCGAGAGCAGGCTGTGCCCACCCGGGTCGTTGCCGCCGCCCATGGTGTTCCAGTACGCGAAGCTGCTGCTGGGGCTCATCGCGGGCAGCAGGACCAGCATCTCCAGCAGGCTGGCGCCGATCCCGCCCACGACCGTCAGCAGGCCGAGCCGGCGTTCGCCCCGCCAGCAGACGTACGCGCCGACGGCGGCGAGCGTGACGCCCAGGTCCTCCTTGACCAGCACCAGCGGCGCGGCCCACAGGACGGCGCTGCGCCAGCGCTGTTCGCCCAGCGCGACCATCGCGTAGGCCATCAGCGGTACGGCGAAGGTGATCTCGTGGAAGTCGAAGCCGACGGCGGAGGCGATCCCCCAGGAGGCGCCGTAGCCGAAGGCGACCGTCACGGCGGCGGCCGGGCCGACCCGGCGCAGTGCCCAGCGGCTGAGCGGCAGGACGGGCAGGGCCATCAGTGCGGCCTGGGCGAGTAGCAGGACCTTGGCCGAGTGCCACAGCCAGTACAGCGGGGCCAGGGTCACCAGGACCGGGGAGAAGTGGTCCCCGAGGATGTTGTAGTCGCCGCCCTTGAGGGCGACGAGGGGGGCGTGGCCCTCGGCGTAGCCGCGTACGGCCTGCTCGAAGATGCCCAGGTCGTAACCGGTGGTGAGGACGAGGTCGTGGCGCCGGAGCGAGAACACCGCGTAGATCAGGAAGGTGGCGAGGGCGAGCCCCGGTGGCAGCAGTCGTATTCGGCGCCCGGCGTTCTGCCGTGCCGCGGTTGGCTCTGCGCTGCCCGGGGATGCCGTCGGAGCCGACGGGCGTAAGGCTGTGGACACGGGAATTCTGCCGTTCGTGAGCTGAGGATCTGGCTCCCGCACAGTATGCACACGGTGACTAGTGGGCAGAGCGGTTCAGCTGGTGGTGAAATACAGTCAATTGTGGTCGGACTCGGGAACTTTGGCGACCGAGCTGCGGGCGGCAAATGGTCCGCGGGGGGAGTTCCGGTGGATTCTTCGGGAGCTATCCATCCGATTCGGACACGTTTTCGGTGAAGCTGACGGGGGCGGCGAAGGCCGCACGGCGGGAGGCCCGGCGCAGGGCGCGCAGCACGGCGCCCCCGAGTGTGAGGCAGAGCACGACCGTCAGCACCGCCCGGGGGAGGTCCCAGCCGAGCGAGGTGGTCAGGCAGTACGCCACGAAGCGCGGCAGGTTGGCGCGCAGCGGGTCGCCCGGGACGAAGGAGACCGAGCTGGACAGGCCGCCGATGTAGGGCCAGCCCTGCAGGTTCATCACCGTCCCGTACGCCACGGAGGCCACCGCGCCGTAGCCCGCCAACAGCACCAGTTCGCGGCGTCCGCGCAGCGTGGCGGGGCCGGGCAGCAGGCCCGCGCCGAGGCAGACCCAGCCCATGGCGAGCATCTGGAACGGCAGCCAGGGGCCGACGCCGCCGGTGAGCAGGGCGGAGGCGAACATCGAGACCGAGCCGAGGACGAAGCCGAACCCCGGCCCCAGGACCCGCCCGGCGAGCACCATCAGGAAGAACATCGGCTCCAGCCCGGCCGTCCCCGCGCCGAGCGGGCGCAGCGCGGCGCCGGCGGCGGCCAGCACGCCCAGCAGCGCGACCGCCTTGGCGTCCATCCCCGTCTCGCCGCCGGTGGCCGAGCGGCCCTCGGAGATCTGGGCCACCACCACGGCCAGCAGCAGCGGCATCAGCAGGGCGAACAGCCAGGGCGCGTCGGTGGAGTGCCCGACCAGGGCGGACCCGGTCGAGGCGAGCAGCGGCCAGCCGAAGCCGACCACGCCGATGGCGCTGATCAGCAGGATGGTCGCGATCGAGCGGCGGCCGAGCGGCACCGGGCGGGCGAGCCGGGCGCGGTCGGCGGTGGCGCTGCCGTCCGGCGGCGCGGTGGCGGTGGCGGTGGGCGGGGTCATTCGGCGGCGTCCCGGGCGGTGGCGGTGTCGCCGGCGGCTTCGGTGGCGGTGTGGGTGTCGGCTCCGGCGCCCGGGGCGCTCTCGGCGAGGGCCCGGCGGACCTGCGGGACGGTGAGCCAGGGCGAGGGCGCGAGGATCTTGGACACCTGGGGGGCGAAGACGGGGGAGGAGACCACCACCTCCGGCGTCGGGCCGTCCGCGACGATCTCCCCGTCCGCCAGGACGACCGTCCGGTGGGCGAGTTCGGCGGCGAGTTCGACGTCATGGGTGGCCAGCACCACGGCGTGCCGCTCGGCGGCCAGCGCGCGCAGGATCTCCACCAGCCGCGCCTTGGCCGCGTAGTCCAGTCCCCGGGTGGGCTCGTCGAGCAGCAGCAGCGGGGGCCGGGTGGTCAGCACGACGGCGAGCGCGAGGCTGAGCCGCTGGCCCTCGGAGAGGTCGCGGGGGTGGGCGGTGCCCGCGATGCCGGGCAGCAGTCGCTCGACCAGCGCCCGGCAGCTGCCGGGCCCGGCGCCCGCGTCCCGGTCGGCGGCCGCGCACTCGCCGTCCACGCTCTCGCCGTACAGCAGGTCGCGCGGGTCCTGCGGGACGAGGGCGACCTGGCGGATCAGCTCGCCCGGGCGGGCCCGGTGAGGGGTCAGGCCGCCGACCCGGACGCTGCCGGCGGCGGGGGCGTGCAGCCCGACCAGGCTGCCCAGCAGGGTCGACTTGCCGGCGCCGTTGCGGCCCATCAGCGCGGTGATCGAACCGGGGCGCAGCTCCAGGTCCACCCCGCGCAGGGCGGGGACGGGCCCGCGCTTGACGGCCAGGCGCTGCACGGTCGCGATCGGCGTACCCGTCGGCGCCTCGGCGCTCGCCGGCCGCAGGCCGTCCAGGCGGGCGCGCAGCGGGGCGGCCCGGCGGCGGGCGTCGCGTACCGAGAGCGGCAGCGGCGACCAGCCGGCGGCCAGGCCCAGGCCGACCACCGGCGGGTGGACGGGCGAGTGGGCCATCACCTCGGCCGGCTCGCCCAGGACGGGCGCCTGGCCGGGGCCGGGCAGCAGCAGCACCTGGTCGGCGTACTGGACGACGCGCTCAAGGCGGTGCTCGGCCATCAGGACGGTGGTGCCGAGGTCGTGGACCAGCCGCTGGAGGACGGCGAGCACCTCCTCCGCCGCGCCCGGGTCCAGCGCCGAGGTGGGTTCGTCCAGGACGAGCACCCGGGGGTGCACGGTGAGCACCGACCCGATCGCGACGCGCTGCTGCTGGCCGCCGGAGAGCGAGGTCAGCGCGCGGTCGCGCAGGTCGGCCAGGCCCAGCAGGTCCAGGGTCTCCTCGACCCGGCGCCGCATCACCTCCGGCGCCAGCCCCAGCGACTCCATGCCGTAGGCGAGTTCGTCCTCGACGGTGTCGGTGACGAAGTGCGCGAGCGGGTCCTGCCCCACCGTGCCGACCAGGTCGCTGAGTTCGCGCGGGCGATTGGCGCGGGTGTCCCGGCCGCCGACGGTGACCCGCCCGTGCAGCACACCGCCGGTGAAGTGCGGGACGAGCCCGCTGACCGTACCGAGCAGGGTGGACTTGCCCGAGCCGGACGGGCCGACCAGCAGGCACAGTTCGCCCTCGGGGACGGTCAGGTCCACGCCGCGCAGGGCCGGCGCCGGGGCGTCGGGGTACTGGACGGACACCTGCTCGAAGGTGATCACGGGGCACTCCGGGGCGGGGTCGGGGCCGCGAACGCGGGCACCAGTCCGATCAGGACGGCGAGCGCGGCGGCCAGCGGCAGGGTCGGTGCGGTGAGCGGCACGACGGAGGGGGCGAAGGCGGCCGGGTCGCGGGCGGCCAGCCAGCCCACCAGCGCGGCGACGGCGATGCCGGAGCCCGCCACCAGCCACTCCCGCCAGGCCCAGGGGTCGGGCCGGTAGCTGGATCTGACGGCACGTCGGCTCCCGAGTGCCAGCCCACCGCAGGCGGCGGTCAGGCCCAGCCCGAGCAGGGGCAGCGCCCAGGCGGTGCCGTCGGCGGTGAGCAGCCCGTACGCGGCGACGCAGACCCCGAGCAGCCCGGCCAGGGTCAGCGCGGCGGTGGTCCTGGCGATCCGGCGCGGTACGTCGGCGCTGCGGCCGAAGCCCCTGGTGTCCATGGCGGCGGCCAGCGCGACGGAGCGCTCCAACGCGCCCTCCAGCACCGGCAGTCCGACGCTGAGCACGGACTGCACGCCCCGGTCGGAGCGCCCGCGCAGCCGGCGGGCGGCCCGCAGCCGCTGGACGTCGGCGACCAGGTTGGGCGCGAAGGTCATCGCGACCACCACCGCCACCCCGGCCTCGTACAGCGCGCCGGGCAGCGTACGCAGCAGCCGGGCCGGGTTGGCGAGCGAGTTGGCGGCGCCGACGCAGATCAGCAGGGTGGCGAGCTTCAGGCCGTCGTAGAGCGCGAAGAGCAGCCCCTCGACGGTCACCCGGCCGCCGATCCGCACGCCCTGCGCCCAATCCGGCAGCGGCACCTGCGGCAGCGTGAACAGCACGTGCGAGCCGGGGATCGGCGAGCCCAGCAGGACGGCGAAGAGCAGCCGGATCCCGATCACCAGCAGGCCCAGCTTCAGGAACGCCCCGTACGAGCGGGACCAGGGTGCGTCGGAGCGCCGGGCGGCGACCACGTAGCCGGCCACGGCGATCACCAGGAGCAGCAGCAGCGGGTCGGTGGTGCGGGAGGCGGCGGTGGCCAGGCCGAGCGCCCACAGCCACCACGCCCCGGGGTGCAGGTGGCGCGGGCCGGCGGCCGGTCGGGTGCTGCGGGCTGAGGTCACGGGGCGGGTCCTGAGGGGTGGGGGTCGGTGCGGGCGGAGCGGGAAGTCGCACTGGCGGACTTCCCGCTCCGGGCGTACGGCGCGGTGCGGTGCGCAAGGCGGTGGGCGGCTGCCCGGGCGGTGCCGTCGGCGGTGCGCCGCACGGGGTCAGCGTCTGCGGCGCAGCTGCCAGACGGCGCCGGCGGCCAGCACGGCGACGATCGCCCCGCCCGCGATCAGGCCGAGCTCCGGGCCGCTGCCGCTGCTGCCGCCGCCGCTCGGCTGCGGGCCGGTCAGCGCCTCGCCGCAGCCGGCCCGGGGGTAGCCGGCGATGGCGCAGAGCATGCCGCCGGTGTCGTAGCGCAGCGGCGGTGCCACGGCGGCCAGCACCTCCGCGGAGGTGGCGCCGGCCGCCACGGCGGCGCAGGCCGTACGCCGCTCGGGCGGATGCTCCCCGGACGGCGCGTCCGCCGGCGTGCCGAAGTCGATCACCACGGCGACCCGCTTGCCGCCGGGCCTGGCCGGGGTCGCGGCGCAGACGGTGGCGAAGTCCCCGGGGGCGCCGGGCCGGGCGGCGTCCTGCCCGCCGTCCGGGCTGACGGCGAAGCGCCAGCCGTCCACCCCGCCGTCCTGCGGGACGTACAGGGCCGGGCCCTGCTGCTGGTACGCCCAGGTGCCGTCGGACCACTTCCAGAACGACCAGTACCGGTAGCCGGTGGCGTGCGCGGGGCCGGCACCGGAGCCGAGGACGGTGAGCAGGGCGAACAGGGTGGTGGCCAGGGCAGCCACCACCCGCCGGCGGCGAGCGCCGGTCACTTCTGCGGGCCCGGCGAGCCGGGCTTGCCACCCTCGCCGCCGGTGCCGGTGCCGGTGCCGGTGCCGGTACCGCTCTGGCCGCCCTTGCCGGACCCGGACCCGGACCCGGACCCGGACTTGGGCCCGGCGCCGAGCTGCGCGGCGCCGCGCTTGCGCTGGAGGCTCAGCAGCAGGCCGCCGCCGATGCCGATCAGCAGACCGACGCCCACCACCCAGTACACCGAGACGTTGCCGTCCGACTTCTTGCCGCTCGTGGCGGGCGCGCCGGTGGCCGCGGTCGCCTTCGGCGCCGGGCCGGCGGCGGTCAGCTGCTGGACGAGGTTGCTGCGGCCGAAGTCGGCCGGGTCGCGCTGGGCGGCCTGGGCGACCAGCAGCAGGGTGGCCGTGGCGGCGGCGTCCGCCCCGTTCCTGGTCCAGGTGCCGCCCTCCCTGGCGAGCCAGTCGACGGCGCCGGCGGCCTGCTGCGGGTGGCCGCTCTGGATCAGGCTGAGCGCGGCCCAGGAGGTCGCGTTGAAGTCGGGGCTGGGGGCGGCGCCCGCCAGGGTCAGCATCAGGTGCTGCCCGCCGGCTGCCAGCTGGGCCGTCAGGTAAGCGGCGGCCGCCTCGGCGGAGTCGGCGTGCGGGACGGGCTGCGCGGCCCCGCCGTCGGCGCAGGCGAGCGGCTTGGGGGCGGCGTCGGTGCGGTTGGTGTTGGTGACCGGCAGCCGGCCCCCGGCCGCGCCCAGCGTGGCCTGGGAGCTGGCCAGCGCGTTGGCCTTCAGCTCGCCGGTCGCGGGGTCGGGCTGGAAGACGAAGGCGCCGCGCTGGTCGGCGGGCGCGGCGCAGCCGAGCTGGAACAGGGCCAGGCCGTCGAAGGCGTTCTTGCCGGCCTTGGCGACGCCCGTCGGGTCCACCTTGGCGGCGATCAGCGCGTTGACGGCCAGGCCGGTGGAGTCGGCGTCACCGGGGCTGCCCGGGTTGTAGGCCCAGCTGCCGTCCGCGTTCTGGCTGCTCTTCAGCCACTGGACGCCCTTGTCGACCGCGTCCTGGTGGCCGCCGAGGGCCACCAGGGCCTGGATCGCGACCGAGCTGGCGTTGCTGTCCTCGGTGGCCGCGTCGCAGGCGGCGGCGGTGTCGGCGCGGAACGAGGGCCAGCCTCCGTCGGCGCACTGCTGGCCGGTCAGCCAGCCGACGGCGGAGTCGGCCGGGACGACCTTGGCGCTCGCCAGCGCCGTCAGCGCCAGCGACTGCCGCCAGACGCCGTCGTACGTCGGGTCGCCGGCACCGTACAGCCCGGCCGGGACGGCTGCGGCGGTGGGGGAGGGGGTGTCGGCGAGGGCCGGCGCGGCGGCGGCGCCGGCCAGCAGCAGCGCGGACAGCGTGGCGGCGCCCAGACGGGCGGCGGTGAGCATGGCGGGAGGGTGCCTTTCGATGAGCGGTGTGGTGGCCCGTGGGGGGCCGTCCGTAGACCTCGACGGTGCCGGGTGGGGGCCCGGCATGGCCGCTCGCCCCTCCCCGGGTGGTCCGACTCGCCCGGCGGTACGGCGCGCGGGCTCACGGTTGCGGGTCAGCGCCGGGTTCGCACCGGCTTTCCCCGAGGGAGAGGCGGATGGAGTTGTGGTTCCGTCGACTCTAACCGGCCCGCCCGGCGTCGCCGCGCCCGCCCGCTCCGGGGTGGGGCGCCGGCCGGCAGTAGCGAGAACGTGTTCCAGTTCTACGTCCGGTCGGGTGTCCGGACGGAGCCGGTCGCGCGGCCGCCCGTCAGGGCAGCGTGAGCAGCCGGGCGGCGGTGCGCAGATCGGCACGGACCTCCGCGATCGAGGCGCGCCCCGAGAGCCAGGCCACCAGCGCGGAGTGCCAGGTGTGCTCGATCACCCGCACCGCCGCCCGCTGCCCCTCGCTGGGCGGCCCGGCCTGCCCGATCGCGTCCAGGATGATCTGCGCCGTCAGACCGCCGACCTGGTCCACCTCCGCGCTCACCGAACGGTCGGCGAAGGACAGCGCCCGGACCATCGCCTCCGCCAGCAGCGGCTCCCGTTGCAGCGCGTGGAAGGCCCGGGTGAGCGTCTCGGCGACCCGCAGTGCCGGGTCCGCCTCGGTGGGCGGGTGCCGGCGGACCTGCTCCAGCAGCAGCTGGAGCTGCTCCTGCATCACCGCCACCAGCAGATGCACCTTGGACGGGAAGTACCGGTACAGCGTGCCGAGCGCGACCTGCGCGCTCTCCGCGACCTCGCGCATCTGCACCGCCTCGTACCCGCCGCGGCCCGCCAGCGCGGCGGCGGCGCGCAGGATCCGCAGCCGGCGTTCGGCCTGCCGGGGGCTGAGCGGCGGGTCGGCGGGCCGGCCGGTCGGCGCGGCGGTCGGGGTGGTGGTCGGGGTGGTCGTCAAGGAGGCCCCCAGGGCGCGAGGTCGCAGCGGGTCGCAGCAGGTCGCGGCGTGGCGCGAATCACCGACCCTGGCTCCGAGCGCGAGGCTACGGGCCGGTATCTTCGAGGTCTCTCATTGTTCACATACTCAATGACGAGCTCCACACCACCATGAAACTTGATCTACTTTAGCGCTGTGGCCCACCCGGCCAGGGCGGGTAGGCAGGACGAGCAGTAGAGATGAGGGGCCGAGGATGACCGCGCAGCCGCTGCGGATTGCCCTGTTGTCCTACCGGGGAGACCCGTTCTGCGGTGGCCAGGGCGTCTACGTCCGCCACCTCTCCCGGGAGCTGGCCCGCCTGGGTCACCACGTGGACGTGATCGGTGCGCAGCCCTTCCCGGTGCTGGACGAGGTCGAGGGTCCGGGCTCGGTGCGGCTGGTCGAGCTGCCCAGCCTGGACCTGTACCGCGCCGACGACCCGTTCCGGACGCCGAAGCTGTCCGAGTACCGCGGCCCGGTGGACGTCCTGGAGGTCGCCACCATGCGCACCGGCGGCTTCCCGGAGCCGCTGACGTTCTCGCTGCGGGCCCGTCGGTACCTCGCCCTGCACAAGGGCCGCTACGACGTGGTGCACGACAACCAGACCCTCGGCTACGGCCTGCTCGGCCTGGAACGGCACGGGTTCCCGCTGGTCACCACGATCCATCACCCGATCACGGTGGACCGGCAGCTGGAGATCGACGCCGCGCCCGGCCGGCTGCGCAGGCTCTCGCTGCGCCGGTGGTACGCCTTCACCCGGATGCAGCGCCGGGTCGCCGCCCGGCTGGATCACATCATCACCGTCTCGGGCAGCTCCAAGGCCGAGATCGCCGACCACCTGGGCGCCGCGCCAAGGGCCATCTCGGTGGTCCCGATCGGCGCCGACACCCGGCTCTGGTCGCCCTCGGCCGAGGTGCCCGTCGTGCCGGGCCGGATCGTGGCCACCTCCAGCGCGGACGTCCCGCTCAAGGGCCTGGTGTACCTGGTCGAGGCGCTCGCCAAGGTCCGCACCGAGCGGGACGCGCACCTGGTGGTGGTCTGCAAGCAGCGCGCGGACGGCCCGGTCGCCGAGGCCGTGCGGCGGTTCGGCCTGGAGCGGCACATCGAGTTCCGCAGCGGGCTGACCGACCAGCAGCTGGTGGATCTCTACCGCTCCGCCGAGGTGGCCTGCGTGCCCTCCCTGTACGAGGGCTTCTCGCTGCCCGCCGCCGAGGCGATGGCCACCGGCACCCCGCTGGTCGCCACCACCGGCGGGGCGATCCCCGAGGTGGCCGGGCCGGACGGGGAGACCTGCCTGGCGGTGCCACCGGGCGACGCCGGTGCGCTGGCGGCGGCCCTGGGCCGGCTGCTGGACGACCCGCGGCTGCGGGCGGCGCTCGGTGTCGCCGGGCGGCAGCGGGTGCTGGCCGGCTTCACCTGGGAGCGGGCCGCCGAGCTGACCGCCGAGCGCTACCGCGCGGCGATCGCGACCGGGGCCGGGCGGCGGGCCCGGTCGGGCCCGGGCTGGCGCTACGTCGCCTGACCGATCCCCACGCCGGGGCCGGCGACGGCCGCGGCGAGGCCGCACCCGGCCGACCGGCCACCCGGCCGCGCCTTCGCCTCACCGGCGGTGGCCGGCCGGCACCATCCCGGCCCGGCCGGCCGACGACGTCTGATGCAGCGTCAAGAACGTTTGGTACCAAGGAATGGGAGCCCCGCAGTGCTGACCGTCGATTTCTCGCGCTTCCCGCTCGCCCCCGGCGACCGGGTGCTCGATCTGGGCTGCGGTGGGGGCCGCCACGCGTTCGAGTGCTACCGGCGCGGTGCCAACGTGGTCGCGCTGGACCAGAACGGTGACGAGATCGCCGAGGTCCGGAAGTGGTTCGCGGCGATGGCCGAGGCGGGCGAGGCGCCCGAGGGCGCGTCGGCCGTCGCGATGGAGGGCAACGCGCTGGCCCTGCCCTTCGAGGACGAGTCCTTCGACAAGATCATCATCTCCGAGGTGATGGAGCACATCCCGGATGACAAGGGGGTGCTGAACGAGATGTTCCGCGTCCTCAAGCCCGGCGGGCTGCTCGCCGTCACCGTGCCGCGCTGGCTGCCGGAGAAGATCTGCTGGGCGCTCTCCGACGAGTACCACGAGGTCGAGGGCGGCCACATCCGCATCTACCGGGGCGACGAGCTGCTGGAGCGGCTGCGCGAGGCCGGCCTGGAGCCGTACGGCACGCACCACGCCCACGCGCTGCACTCGCCGTACTGGTGGATCAAGTGCGCGGTCGGTGTGAACAACGACAAGGCGCTGCCGGTCAAGGCCTACCACCAGCTGCTGGTCTGGGACATCGTCGGCACCCCGGTGATCAGCAGCATCACCAAGGCCGCCGAGAAGGCGCTCAACCCGGTGATCGGCAAGAGCTTCGTGGCGTACGCCAGCAAGCCCAACCGGGCCGCCGTGGAGGCCGGCGCGTGACCGCCGCCGTCCCCGAGGTGCTGCTGCTCGACGGGGTGCTCGACGCCGAGCAGGCCGCCGCGACCGTCCGCAGCATCCTCGCCGAGCAGCGGCCGGACGGTGCCATCCCCTGGTTCACCGGCCACCACCTCGACCCCTGGGACCACACCGAGGCCGCGATGGCCCTGGACACCGCCGGCGAGCACGCCGCCGCCGAGGCCGCCTACCGCTGGCTCGCCGCCCGGCAGAACGGCGACGGCTCCTGGTACGCCGCCTACGCCTACGGCCAGGGCGGCACCGACGGGGAGGTCTCCAACGCGTCGAAGGAGACCAACTTCTGCGCGTACATTGCTGTCGGTGTCTGGCACCACCACCTCAGCACCGGCGACGACGCCTTCCTGGAGTGGATCTGGCCCGTGGTCAGGCGTGCCCTGGACTTCACCGTGGGCCTGCGGCTGCCCGGCGGCCCGATCTCCTGGCGGCTCGACGAGGACGGCACCGCGCCCGACGAGGCGCTGCTGACCGGCTCGTCCAGCATCCTGCACGCGCTGCGCTGCGGCCTGGCCATCGCGGACTACCTGGAGGAGCCCCAGCCCGACTGGGAGCTCGCGGCCGGGCGGCTGCGGCACGCCGTCGCCCACCATCCCGAGCGGTTCCTGGACAAGAACCGCTTCTCGATGGACTGGTACTACCCGGTGCTCGGCACCGCGCTGCGCGGGCCGCAGGCCCTGGAGCGGATCGAGCGGGACTGGGAGCGCTTCGTCGTCCCCGGCCTCGGCGTACGCTGCGTCAGCGACCGCCCCTGGGTCACCGGCGGCGAGAGTGCCGAGCTGGCGCTCGCGCTCTGGGCCGTCGGCGAGTCCGACCGGGCGGTGGAGATCCTGCGCTGGATCCAGCGGCTGCGGCACACCGACGGCTCGTACTGGACGGGGTACGTCTTCGAGGACGACGCGATCTGGCCCGAGGAGTGCACCACCTGGACGGCCGGCGCGCTGCTGCTCGCGGTCGCGGCGCTGGGCGGCGACCCGGCGACGGTGGCGGTCTTCGGCGGCGAGCAGCTGCCGGCCGGGCTCGTGGTGCAGGACTGCTGCTGAGCCCACCGGGCGGGCGAACGCCGAAGGGGCGGGACCGGATCTCTCCGGTCCCGCCCCTTCGGCGTTCGCCCCGGGCGGGGCGGTGGCGGACGTCAGCCGCGCTGGATGCCCGAGGTGTCGCTCAGCAGACCCTCGGCGCCGTCCTGCAGTCGCGCCACCAGGGCGGTGCCGCGCTGCTCGACCGCGAGGTACCAGGTGCCGGGCACCAGGTCGCCCACCGGCGCGCCGGCCGGGTTGTCCTTCGGCGCCAGCTGACGCGGGGCCGGGACGGCGAACCAGAACGGCGCGAAGTCCGCGGCCGGCGCGGCCGGGGCGGGCGCGGCGACGGCCGGCGCCGGGGCGGGGGCGCCGAGACCGGCGTCCTGCGGCTGGCCGGTGGCCGGGTACCCGTAGCCGCCCTGCTGCGGCTGACCGCCGTAGGCCGGCGCCGGGGCGCCCTCCTGGCCGGGGACGGGGTAGCCGTACTGGCCGGGCTGGCCGACCTGCGGCTGGCCGGGGGCCGGGAAGCCGCCCTGCGCGGCCGGGTAGCCCTGCGGGGCGGCGGCGGGCTTGTCGGTGACCAGCGGGGCCTGGAGCGCCGGCACCAGCGGCCCGGCGGCGGCCGCACCGGCCAGCACCAGCAGCGAGATGACGGAGAGCCAGGCGCCGAAGCCGTGGCCGTAGCCCGGCACGTCGGGGCCGCTGCCGAGCGACCAGAGCGAGGCCCAGAGAGCGGAGACCGCGAAGGCGATGCCCCACTGGTCCAGCCGCAGGCCGAGCACCTGGCGGTTGGCGGCGGCCGCGCCCTGGAAGCGCTGCACCAGGATCAGCGCGGCGGCGGCGATGCCGAGCAGGAAGACCGATGGCAGGACCGGGAAGAGCGCGGCCTTCCACGCGTTGGTGGACGACGAGCTGCAGTACGGGCCCGCGCCGCTGGGGCAGCCGTCATAGGTGCTGTAGGGCAGGAAGGATGCGATGAACAGCAGGACGGCCGCACCTGCGACGGCGGCGTCTCCCCTGGTGAGAGCGCGCAGATTCACTAACGTTCCCCTCGTTGGTGTGTCGTGGACGGCAGTTTGCTCGGTCGGCTGACCGGATGAGAAATCTCCCGACCGGACCAAGAGCCTAGGGCCAAGGCCCGAGCGTGTGCACAGCGGGCTGCGGAATGGGGCAAAGTCGTTGCAAATCTCACGGTGGATCGGTTCCGCCCGTGCCCCGCAGGTCAGCCCGGGGTGGTCAGATACGTCGTCAGCGCGTCGGCGATCCCCTGGGCGGCCTGCTGGCGCCACTGAGGATCCGTCATCCGCTTGGCGTCGCCCGCATTGCGCATGTTGCCGCACTCGATGAACACCTTGGGCACCGTGGACAGGTTGAGCCCGCCCAGGTCGCTGCGGGTGTCCAGCCCCTGCGACGCGACGTAGTCGGCGTACGGCTCCCCGGTGGCGGCCTTGAAGCTGTCGCGCAGCAGCAGCCCGAGGCGGTGGGACGGTGCGACGATCGCCGCGGTGTCGGCCTTGCCCGAGGTCACCTTGGCGGGCATGATCACGTGGAAGCCGCTGCCGGAGGCCGGCCCGCCGTCACCGTGGATGGACACCGCGGCGTCCGCGTGCGCGGTGTTGCCGATCCGGGCGCGCTCGTCGATGCACGGGCCCCACGGCTTGTCGCCGTCCTGCGTGAACACCACCTTCGCGCCGTGCGCCTCCAGGACGGCCCGGGCCCGGCGCGCGACGTCCAGGGTGTAGTCGGCCTCGGTGTAGCCGGCGTTGGTCGAGGTGCCGGTGGCGTCGCACTCCTTGCGGGCGTTGCCGATGTCGACCAGGCGGTTGATCTCGGTGGTGTGCTTGAAGTTGCCCGAGTTGTGGCCCGGGTCGATCACCACGGTGCGGCCCGCGAGCGCGGCGTCGACGGGGGTGACGGCCGCCGGGGACGCCGAGGATGCGGGAGACGGCGAGGCCGCCGCGGGCGCCGAGCCCGTGGCCGACGCGCCGCCCGACGGCCCGGGCCCGGGAGCGTCCGGTGCGGACCCCGACCGGGAGGTCTCCCCCGCGTCGGCGGCTCCGTCCGTGGCCGCCCCCTGCTGCTGCTGCGCCCCCTGCTGTGCCGGCCCGCGGTGGGCCGCCGCGTCGGAGGACGCGCCCTGGTGGGCGGCGACGGCCTGCCAGCCGAGCCAGCCGGCCAGGCTCAGCGGCAGCAGCGTGCCGCCGACGGCCAGGGCGCGGAACCGGGCGGAGCGGCGCGGGCGGTGCTCTTCAGCGGTGGTGCCAGTCACGGGTCGTTCAGATCCTGTCCCAGGTGCGCGGTGCCAGACCGTACGCGCCCACGATCGAGTTCCACTTCGCGACGAAGTCCTTCTTCGCCTGCGTCGCCTGCGGGTTGAGTTCGTCCGCGCGCTTCTTGTCCGCGGTGTTCGGAGCGGTGCTGCCGGGGCAGCCCCCCGAACTCACGGAGCGCGCCCAGGCAGCGTACGCGCGGTCGATGTCCGCCGACTGCTGCCAGGCCGTCCGCAGCGACTGGACGGCGTCCGCGCCGCCCGGCACCTGGGCGAGGTCGAGCTTGGCGAGGTCGGCCAGCAACTGGTCACGCTGCTTGGCCCCGCTGTCGAAGACCTGCGCCGCGCTGTCGATGTCCGCCTTGGCCGGGCAGCTGGTGACCTTCGCCACCGCACTGCCTATCGGCGACTTGGCGCTCTCGCCCCGGGTGAGCAGCTCGTCCAGCGTCTTGGCCTGCGTCGCGGCCTCGGCGCCGGTGGTGCTGCTCGCGCTGGGGCCGGGGCTCGCGCTCTCGGACGGCGCGGCGGAGCCGCCGCCCGCCACGGTGCCCGAACCGCTCGGGTCCGGCGCGGGCTGGGCGGAGGTGGTCGCGGTCGCACTCGCCTGGCCGGGAGCGGCCTGCTTCGAGGAGTCGTCGCCGCTGTTCTGCACGGCCCACACCACGCCGCCACCGAGGCAGACCACCAGGAGCAGACCGGCGGCGATGAGCAGCGGCGTGCGGTTGCGCGGGCGCTGCTCCTCGTAGCCCTCCTCCTGGTAGCCGGTGAACTGGCCGGGGAACTGGCCCTGGCCCGGGTACTGGTCCTGGCCCGGGTACTGGTCCTGGCCCGGGTACTGGCCCTGGAACTGGCCGGGCCCGGCGTGCTGGTCCTCGTACTGGCCGGGGTACTGGCCCGGGTACGGGGGCTGGCCGTACGGGGCGGGAGGGGCCTGCGGGGCCTGTGCGGGCTGGGAGCCGTAGCCGGCGATGTGGCCCGGGAAGCCCCCGGCCGCGGCTGCCGGCGGCCCCGCCGGCGGGCCGGCGGGTGGCGCGGGCGGCTGCTGGGGGTAGCCGTAGCCGCCGGGGGGCGCCTGCGGGAAGGCGGCCGCCGTCGGGGCGTCGTGGGTCGGGGCGGCCGCCAGGTAGGGGCGGGCGGCCGGCGGCGGACCCTGGTCACCGCCCCGGCCGGGCGGGCCGTACGAGCCGGGCGGGCCCTGCGGCGGTCCGGGCTGCGGGGGCGGCGCCGGCTGCGCGGGCCCGGGCCGCCCGCCGTCCTGGGCGTCCGCGCCCTTCGTGCCGCGCACCCAGCCGCCCGCGCCCCCCCGGGCGGTGGGATCCCAGACCGCCGGAGCGGTGTTGTGCTGGTCCGTCATGAGTTCGCCCCCGCCGTCCTACCCTGCCGTGCGTGTCCGTTGCGCCGCTGCTTCGCCGGCCGCGCAGTCGTACCCCCGGTACCGGTCGTACCAGTCGTACGCGTCGTACCCGTTGCACGGCCGCGCAAGATGCGCGGCGCCGCCACCGTACCCGGAGAATCCGCTCCCCGGTCGGGCGGCACCCGGACATTGCCTGGATGGGGCACGACGTTAGAGCATCCGTGATCCTCCGCGCGGGCGGATGCCGATCTGCGAGATGCCCCCGGCTGCGGGGGGCCGAGGTCGGGCGGTGGCCGGCGGTGGCGGCTAGCGGTCGCTGCCGGGGCCCGTACGGCGCAGCACCCGGAGCGAGCCGGTGACCGAGATCTCCTCGAAGCCCTCCGCCAGCGCACGGAGGTAGACGCGGTACGGGGCCTGGCCGCCGTCGGCCGGGTCGGGGAAGACGTCGTGCACCACCAGCAGGCCCTCGGGCGCCAGGTGCGGCACCCAGCCCTCGTAGTCGCCGGTGGCGTGCTCGTCGGTGTGGCCGCCGTCGATGAACACCAGGCCCACCTTGCCGCCCCAGAGCGCCGCGATCTGCGGCGACCGGCCGACCAGCGCGACCACGTACTCCTCCAGCCCGGCGGCGTGCAGGGTGCGGCGGAACCGCGGCAGGGTGTCCATCAGGCCGACCTCGGGGTCCACCAGCGTCGCGTCGTGGTACTCCCAGCCGGGCTGCTGCTCCTCGGAGCCCCGGTGGTGGTCCACCGTCAGCGCGACCGTCCCGCTCTCGCGGGCGGCGGCGGCCAGCAGGATCGCGGACCGGCCGCAGTAGGTGCCGATCTCCAGCACCGGCAGACCCGTCCGCCCGGCCGCCTCCAGCGCGGCCGCGTACAGCGCGATCCCCTCGTCCACCGGCATGAACCCGGTGGCGGACTCGAACGCCGCGAGCACCTCGGGTGCGGGGCGGGTGCTCTCCCGTACGTCGGACATCGCGGTGCTCCTTGCAACAGGTGGGGGTGGGGCCGGTGCGTTCCCCGGCGATGGACCCTACTCGACGGTACGGCGCGGCCTTCGCCCGGGCGCGGGCGCGGGCGCGGCCGCGGGCGCCGGCACCGTAGGGCTACGGAGCGGGAAGTCGGCCGGTCCGACTCTCCACTCCCGGCGGCGGCGCCCACGCCTGAGCGCCGCCGGGGCCGGGCGCTCAGCGGCCGAGCAGGGCGCGCGCGATCCGCTCGCGCTGCGGGGCGAGCTCGGTGGCCGGCCGGCCGGTACCGGTGCTCGGACGCCAGTCGTCCCGGTGCCGCGCGCCCCATCTGCGGGCGAACGGGATTCCGAGGCCCGGGCCCGAGTCGGAGGCCGGTTGGGTAGGCTCGCCCCACCCCACCGACGACCCCCGGGAGCAGCCATGCGCGCGGCCATCCTGCACCAGATCGGCCAGGACAGCCTCGACGTCCGCGACGACGTGGAGGCGGTGGGCTTCGGGCCGGGCAGGGTGAGGGTCCGGCTGCGGGCGAGCAGCCTCTGCCACTCGGACCTGTCCGCGATGAGCGGCGTGCTGCCGCAGCCGGCCCCGTTCGTGCCCGGGCACGAGGGCGCCGGGGACGTACTGGAGGTGGGCGAGGGCGTCGACGGCCTCGCGGTCGGCGACCGGGTGGTGCTCTGCTGGATGGCACCCTGCGGGGACTGCCCGCACTGCCGCCGCGGCCAGGGCCACCTGTGCGTCAGCAGCCTGCGCCGGCTGGGCACGCCCGGCTTCCGGCTCGGCGAGGCCACCGACGCGTTCGGCTTCTACAACACCGGCACCTTCGCCGAGGAGGCGGTGGTCGCGGCGGACGCGGTGATCAAGGTGCCCGCCGACCTGCCGTACGAGCTCGCCGCGCTGATCGGCTGCGGGGTGACCACCGGCTTCGGCGCGGCGGCCAACACCGCGGCCGTCGAGCCCGGTTCGGCGGTCGCGGTGATCGGGGCCGGCGGCGTCGGCATCGCCGCGGTGCAGGGAGCCCGGGTCTGTGGCGCCGACCGGATCACCGTGGTCGACCCGGTCGCCTCGCGCCGCGAGCGCGCCCTCGGCTTCGGCGCGACCGACGCCGTCGCCCCCGAGGAGCTGAAGGCCGCGGCCAAGGCCCTGGAGGCGGGCGGCTACGACTACGTCTTCGAGGCGGTCGGTCGCTCGGCCACGGTGCGCGCCGCGTACGACGCCGCCCGGCGGGGCGGGGCGGTCGTGGTGATCGGGGCCGGGGCGAAGGACGATCAGGTCCACTTCAGCATGGGCGAGCTGTTCTTCAACGAGAAGCGCGTGCTGAGCTCGATGTACGGCGGCGGGGATGTCCGGCGGACGGTCGCGCGGGTGATCGAGCTGTGGCGGGACGGGCGGATCGACCTGGCCGGCATGATCACGCACCGGGTCGGGCTGGACGGCGTCAACGAGGCGATCGCCCAGATGCGCAGCGGCGAGGCGCTGCGCACGGTCGTGTCGCTGGGGCAGGACTGAGGGCGCCTCGATCGACCGCGGCCGCGGGCCGACCGCGGCTGCGCGGGGCAGGATGGCGGGTGGCCGGGCGACGGCCGGGGCCGGTGCTCGGGCCGGTCGCTTCGGCCGACCGGCGGCACTGCGGCGGTGCGGGAGCCCGCCCGGGGTGGCGGCGCGGGCCCGGCGGTCGGTGCCGGGCCCTGCGCGCCGTGCGATTGCGGTGCGGGGTGCTGTCGTGCGGTGCCGTCGCGGTGAGCGGTGGTCAGTTCCGGTGGGCCGCGTCGAGCCGGTGCCGGCCGTGCGGGTCCGCCTCGGGGCTGTCGTCGGCGGCCGTCCGGCCACGGTGCCGGCCGTGGGCGTCGGTGGCGTCCGCGGCGGTGGCGACGGCGGTGGTCTCGTCGGTGCCGGGCGCGGTGGTGTCGGTGAGGGTGTCGGACATCAGAATCGTCATTTCCGTGCGAGGTACGGGTACGTCCGGTGCCGCACGGCACCGGGGCGGGCGCGGCGCGCGGGCGCGCCGGAGCGGGAGATCACGGCCCCCGTGCCCGGGCCACCATAACGGCGGTAACGGGGCAGATCCTAGCGAGATCCGAACGCCTGGCCGGGCTCCGGCGCAGCCCCCGCCGCTCGCGGCGGGGGTCGAGGGCGCGGGTGCCGGGCCGCCGGGCGGCGGGTCAGGGGGCGGGGGCGGGGGCGAGCGGGATCGTGGGTCTGGCGGTCTAGCCCGGCCGCCCCGTGCGCAGGAACCCCGCCAGCAACTCGTGCAGCACGGCCGCGCCCTCCTCGGTCAGTAGTTCGTGGCCGGCCCCGGCGGCCTCCACGTACCGGAAGTCCGTGCCCTCCGTACGGCCGATCCGCAGCAACTCGTGGCGCAGCGAACGCGACTGGCTCACCGGTACCACCTCGTCCCGGTCCCCGTGGACGACCAGCAGCGGCGAGGTCAGCCGGTGTGCTAGCTGGAGTACGTCGCGCGGGCCGCGGGCATCGGTGATCGGATCGCTGCCGCCCAGCCGACTGGTCAACGCCCGTACCGGGCCCGACGCTTCGGCGAGCAACCGCGCCCCGGACAGGAACGGCGCCACCACCGCGCAGCGCGCGACCTGTGCCGCCGGGGCGTGCGCGGCCGCCAGCAGGGCGAGGAAGGCGCCGTAGCTGACGCCGAAGAGGGCCGGCGGCTCCAGCCCGAGCGCGGAGCGCTGGCCGGAGATCCCTTCCAGCAGGGTCAGCACGTCGTCCAGGTCCGGGCCGCCCCAGGCGCCGCGCACGGCCAGCGCGTGCTCCAGCCCGTAGCCGATACTGCCACGCTGGTTGGGCGCGACCACCGCCAGCCCCGCCGCGGCCATCCGCTGGAGGGTCGGGTCGAACTCCAGCCGCCACGCGTCCGCCGGGCCGCCGTGCAGTGCCAGCACCAGGTGCGGGCTGCTGAGCCAGGCGTCGCCGCCGTACACCACGGCCTCCAACGGCCCTGCCGCACCGGCGAGTTCGAGGCTCTGGGCGGGCAGCCAGCGGCCGCCGTCGCCGGGCGGCGTGCTGGCGTCCAGCCGCCAGCCGGGCGGGGCGCAGCGGGAGACGCGGGGCCCGCCCGGCGAGCGCCGGGGCCGGACGGCCTCCTGCCCCGGCCCGGGCAGGAGGCCCGGCAGCTCGGGCGGGCCCGCCGGCTCGCGCTGGCCCGACGGCCCGGGCGGGTGTGGCTGCCCCGGTGAGCCTGGCGGGCCGGGCAGCAGCCCGGCGCCGAGCGGCGCCAGCTGGAGCGGCAGCGGCATGGTGCTCGGCAGCCCCGCCGGGCCGACCCCGAGCAGGGCGTCCACCTCCAGTGTGGCCAGCGCGGCCGGGTGGTCGGGGGAGGAGTACGGCATCCGCAGTCCCGCCGCCGACCAGTGCCCCACCGCGCCCAGCTGCCCCGGCGGCACCGGCAGCGCGTCCAGCCGCCCGCCCGACGGCTGCCACAGCGCGAGCGACGAGGCCGCGCCACGGTCGACCTGGACGGCGACCCGGACCGCGTCCAGCGATCGCGCTCCGGGCTGGAACGCGATCGGACGCAGGAACACCCCCGGCACGTGCAGGCACTCCGGGAAGCGCAGCGGCGCGTTGCCGCCCAGCACGCCCCAGCCGAGCCGGTCCGCGCCGGGGGCGTCGCTGCGCACCATGGCGAAGTGGGTGTCCGGGTCGAACAGCACCAGCCGGTCGTTGCTGCTCTCGGAGATCTCCAGCAGCGGTGTGACCTCGCCGCGCCGCAGATCGAGTACGACGGTCTTGACGACCCCCTCCGACACCTGGTCCAGGGCGAGCAGCCCGCCGACCCGGTCCAGCCAGACGCCACCGCCGTGCAGACCGGGGATCCCCGCGACCTGCTCGGGCCGCGACCCGTCCGTGCGGATCAGCCACACGGTGGTCAGCGGTTGGGCATCGGTGCCGAGCGCGACGGCCACCGGGGCGGAGCGCGCGACCGCCGCGCGGGAGGCGCCGGCCGGCCCGGGCAGCGGCAGCAGCCGCAGCCCGGGCATCCGCAGGGTGGCGAGCCACTGTTCGGTGGCCGTACCGTCCGGCTCGGCCTCGGGAGCAGGTCGCGCGTCGGCGTCGGGCTCGCCCGAAACCAGCACCAGTTCGTGCCGCTCACCGTCGTGCCGGCAGACCAGCACCCCGCCGTCGGGCAGCGACACCAGCTGAGCGCGCGGGTCCTCGGCGCGGTCGCCGGGCAGCGCAAGCGCCGTCGGCACGGCGGCACCGCCGCCGCGCGGCAGCCGCCAGCTCTCCGCGTACCAGCCGCCGTCGGCGCCGGAGGCCAGGCACGCGGCATGCGTGCCGTCGGCCGCGAAGGAGAAGCTCGTCCGCCGCAACGCCCGCGTCACAGCGCGGGTGGCGACCTTCACGACCCCGTCACCCCCGCCCGCGCGCGGGGCGTGCCGGTCTCCGCGGTCGTCAGGGCGCTGCGGGCGCGGGTGAGGGGCCAGCGTTCTGGTGGGGGCCCGGTGCGCAGGCCGAGGACGGCCGGGGCCAGCCGGCGCGCGATGGGGCTGGTGCGGGCGGCGAGGGCGAGCCAGCGGCCGAGCCGGTCGGCGAGCGGTCCGGCGGACGGGAGGTCGGCGAGTTGCGGATCGTGGCCGGTGGCGAGCAGGAAGAGCAGGCCGCCGAGGGAGTACAGGTCGGCGCTCTGCTCCACGCGGCATCCCTCGGCGGTGAGCGCGCGCGGCGCCCCGGGCCCGTACTCGGGGGCCCGGTAGCCGGGCCGGCGCGGCGTGCGGGCGAGAGCGGGGACGGTGGAGGAAGGGCAGCCGGGGCCGGCCTCGGCTGCGAGCTCCAGGTCGACCAGCCGCAGGCTGCCGTCCGGCAGGACCAGCACACCGCCCGGCGACAGGTCGCGCAGCACCAGGCCGAACGCGTGCACCCTCTCGACGAGTCCGATCAGCGCCAGGGCCACCGCCCGTACCTCGGCCCAGTCGGCGTCCGGGCGGCCGCCTCCGGCGAGCCGGGCGCCCTCGGCCCAACTGCCGAGCGGTCGGCCGGTGAGGTGCTCCCGCACGAGGAAGACCGAGCCCCCCTGTTCGACCAGCCGGATCGGCCGGGGGACGAGCCCGTGCCCGTCGAGCCGCTCCAGCAGCGCGGCCTCGTGCCGCAGTACGGCGCCGGCTTCGCCGTCCGCGCGGGCCTGCTTGACGACCACGTCCGTGATCGCGGAGCCCTCGACGGTGTCCCGGGCGAGGAAGACGGCCTGCCCGGCGGTGCGCCGAACGGCGGCCGTCAGCGCGTACCGGCCGGCGAGCAGCGCTGTGCCGCCGCGGCGGCGGGCGATCGGTCGGGGCGCTCCGGGGCCCGTCGCCGGCCCCCTCCCCTCGACGGGGCCGGACCTCCCCGCCGCCGCCCGCCGGCCGCCGCCCTGCCACGTGTCGTCCGCGCCGGGCTCGGTGTAGCCACGGCTGCCGAGCGCGCGGAAGCGGTGCCGCCCGCCGGACACCTCCCCGCCGGCGGTCTCCCGGCTGCCACCCTGGCCACCGCGGCCGCCCCCGGCGTCCCCTCCGCCCATCGTGTACGAGTGGCCGGACAGGAGGACCTGGCCGGGCGGACCCTGCAGGTCGGACGTCGCGCGCCGCAATTCCCGGGCGAGTCGCTGGAATTGCTCCGCACTGCCCGGAAAGAGTGTGATGAATTGCCCGGCCGGGCTTCTGGCTCCGCCCGCGCCGCCGCCTCCGCCGTCACGGGAATTGCCGTTGTTCAGCAATTCCCGGTCGGTGATGAACCTGAAGGTGCAGCGATCGCGAGCGACCACCTCGGCGACCGCAGCCAGTACCGCGCCCGCGCCCGCCCGCGTCGCGCCCAGCCGGATCCGCCACCCCCGCGCGGGTGCCGCGGGCCCGGGCGGCTGCGACCCGAGCTGCCACTCAAGCTGTGACGCAAGCTGCGGCTCACGTTGCGACTCAGGCCGCGGCGCCGGCCGCAGCGTGCACCAGGGGTTCCCGGCGGCGAGCTCCCAGCCGCACCCGCCCCCGGGCGGTTCCACGGCCCCGGCCACCGCCGCCCGGGCGATCTCCAGCAGCGAGCCGCCCCCGCCCGGCGCACCGCTCACCGCATCCGCCGGGGAGGCCGGTACGGGCACCCACTCCATCTCCTCCACCATCGGCCCCACGGCCGTACTCAGCGGTGTGCCCGTCGTCATCGCTTCACACCCCTTCGTCCTGGCGCCCTCGGCGTCCGCTGCTGCGCCCACCCGGGCCTGATCGGCTTTCGGACGGGCGGGAGGCGGCGCTCGGGGCATTGCGGGCGATCGGAGTTCGAGAATTCCGGGGCCCTTGCCGAATGCCTTTCAAGGGCCCCTCGTCACCGCGCCATCCGTATCGCTCGGCTCGCGCGTTGCCCTTTTGGCCCTCGTCTCGCTCGTGGCCCGCGTAACGCTCGAAAACGCCCGTTTGCAGAAGTGAAGTTACTTTCGGGGCCGATGGGGCTCAACGGGAAGCAGGTCACTTCACTCGTAAGGGTGATCCAGTCTCGCTTTCGAATGCGCGCGGGCCCGCCGGTGTGACCAGGGGCCGGCCCGGTCGTGCGGTGGTCCCGGTGGCGTTGCCGCCGCCCTGGCGCGCGGCCGCCATGGCGTACACCGGTTGACGGGCGGGCGCGGCACCCCGGCGCCCTACGGCCGGACGCCCGGGTGGCCCCGCGCGCACGGTAGTCTCAACAGGTGCCGAAACTGTCCGACGTCATCAGTGAACTCGAAGAGCTCTACCCGCCGCAGTGGGCGGAGTCCTGGGACGCCGTCGGCCTGGTCTGCGGAGACCCGGAGGCCGAGGTCCGCCGCGTCCTGTTCGCCGTCGACCCCGTACAGGCGGTCGTCGACGAGGCCGTCGAGTGGGGGGCGGATCTGGTGGTCACCCACCATCCCCTCTATCTGCGCGGCACCACCAGCGTCGCCGCGACCTCCTTCAAGGGCCGGGTGGTGCACACCCTGATCCGCGCCGGTATCGCGCTGCACATCGCGCACACCAACGCCGACCATGCCGCCCCGGGTGTCTCCGACGCCCTGGCCGAGGCGGTCGGGTTGCGCGTCACCGGCCCGCTGATCCCGGACCCGACCGACCCGGAGGGCCGTCGGGGCAGCGGCCGGATCGGTCTGCTGGAGCCACCGCTCACGCTGTCGGCCTTCGCCGCCCAGGTCGCCGCCGGACTGCCGGCCACCGCCGCGGGCGTGCGGGTGGCGGGTGACCCGGACCGGCTGATCAGCCGGGTCGCGGTCTGCGGGGGCTCCGGTGACAGCTTCCTCGCCGAGGCACGGGCCGCGGGCGTCGACGCGTACGTGACCGCGGACCTGCGCCACCACCCGGCGTCGGAGGCCACCGAGGCGGCGCCGGTCGCGCTGGTCGACGCCGCGCACTGGGCCACCGAGTGGCCCTGGCTGAACCTGGCCGCCCGCGCCCTGGGCGCCGCGGCGGACAAGCACGGCTGGCAGCTGGAGACCAGGGTGTCCCACCGGGTCACCGACCCGTGGACCGCCCACGCCCCGATGGCCTTCACCCCGGGCCCGCAGACCACCGATCCCACCGCGACGACGTCGCCCACCTCGGCCACGTCGCCCACCGCCTCCACCCCGGCCGTCGGCTGAGGCCCCACCGTGCCGCCCTTCTCTCTGACCGATCTACAGGAGCTCTCCGCTTGAACGCCGCGCCCGCCGACCAGATCCGCCTGCTCGACCTGCAGGCCATCGACTCCCGCCTCGACCAGCTTGCCCACCGGCGTCGCAGCCTGCCCGAGCACGCCGAGATCGACCAGGCCACCGCCGACCACACCGCCCTGAAGTCCCTGGTCGTCGCCGCCCAGGCCCAGCTCGGCGACACCAACCGTGAGCTGACCAAGGCCGAGCAGGACGTCGAGCAGGTCCGCAGCCGCTCCGCCCGCAACCAGCAGCGGCTGGACTCCGGCGCGATCACCTCGCCCAAGGACCTGGAGAACCTCCAGCACGAGATCGGCTCGCTCGCCAAGCGCCAGTCCGACCTGGAGGACGTCGTCCTGGAGATCATGGAGCGGCTGGAGTCCGCCCAGACCCGGGTCACCGAGCTCGGTGCCCGCCTGGAGCACTCCACCGTCGTCCTCAATGAGGCGCAGGCCCGCCGGGACGCCGCGTTCGGCGAGATCGACACCGAGGCCGAGAAGGTCAAGCGCGACCGCGAGACCGTCGCCGCCGTCATCCCGGCCGACCTGCTGAAGCTCTACACCCGCCTGCGCGAGCAGCAGGGCGGCGTCGGCGCGGCCCGGCTCTACCAGCGCCGCTGCGAGGGCTGCCGGGTGGAGTTCGCGATCACCGACCTGAACGCGATCAAGGCCGAGCCCAAGGACGCGATCGTCCGCTGCGACAACTGCGGGCGCATCCTCGTCCGCACCGCAGAGTCGGGCGTCTGAGTCCATGGCGGGGCGCAGGCTGATCGTCGAGGCGGACGGCGGCTCCCGGGGCAACCCGGGGCCGGCCGGTTACGGCGCGGTGGTGCGCGACGGTGACACCGGGCAGATCATCGCCGAGGTGGCCGAGTTCATCGGGCACGCGACCAACAACGTGGCCGAGTACAAGGGCCTGATCGCCGGGCTGCGGGCGGCCCGCGAGATCGATCCGGACGTCTCGGTGGACGTCCGGATGGACTCCAAGCTGGTCGTGGAGCAGATGTCCGGGCGCTGGAAGATCAAGCACCCCGACATGCAGCCGCTCGCCGCCGAGGCGAGGACGATCCTCCCGCGCGGCCAGGTCAAGTACACCTGGATCCCGCGCGAGCGGAACAAGGACGCCGACCGGCTGGCCAACGAGGCGATGGACGCGGGCAAGGCCGGCCGGCAGTGGGAGGCCAGGCCGCTCAAGGCCGCGCTCCGGCCGGTGGAGCCGGCCGAGGCCGCCCCGCTGGAGACGGCCGCGCCCAAGGCCGGCTGGGCCGCCCCCGCCGACCTCGGTACGCCCACCACCTTCGTCCTGCTGCGCCACGGCGAGACCCACCTCACGCCGGAGAAGCGGTTCTCCGGCAGTGGCGGCAGCGACCCCGAGCTCTCCGAGAAGGGCCGCTGGCAGGCTGAGCGCGCTGCCGCGGCCCTCGCCGCGCGGGGCAGTGTCCAGGCCGTGGTCTGCTCGCCGATGCGGCGGGCCCGGGAGACCGCGGAGACCGTCGCCGCCCGCCTCGGCCTGGAGGTCCGGATCGAGGAGGGCCTGCGCGAGCTGGACTTCGGCGCCTGGGAGGGCCTGACCTTCGCCGAGGTGCAGGAGCGCCACCCGGTCGACCTCCAGGCCTGGCTCGCCTCCGCGAAGGCCAAGCCCACCGGCAGCAGCGAGAGCTTCGCCACGCTCACCCACCGGACGGGCGTCACCCGCGACAAGATCCTCGCCCGGTACGCCGGCAGGACCGTGCTGGTCGTCTCGCACGTCAGCCCGATCAAGACGTTGGTCCGCCTGGCGCTCGGCGCCCCGCCGGACTCCGTGTACCGGATGGAGCTGGCGGCGGCCGGGATCTGCGCCGTCCAGTACTACTCGGACGGCAACGCCTCGCTGCGGCTGCTGAACGACACCGGCCACCTGCGCTGAGGTCGACGGCCGGCTGAGCCGGGCGCGCGAGCGCACGGACGGAGACGGGGCGGGCGCGGGCTGCCGCCCCGCCCGCGCCCGCCCCGGCCTCAGTGGATCTCGGTCACCACGACATCCAGCTGCCACGGCTTGCGCGCCGTGCCCTCGGCGGCCACCTCCACCCGGTAGTCCAGCTCCAGCAGCGCGTCCACCAGCTCCCGCGGGGCCTTCGGCTCCGCGCCCGCGGTCAGCAGGTCGCGGACCAGCCGCCCCTTGGTCGCCTTGTTGAAGTGGCTCACCACGGTGCGCTTCAGCACCCCGTCCACCTCGCGCTGCTGGAGCACCCGTACGGTCGCGGTGCGGGAGGCCACCTCGCCGGCCGGCTTCCAGGCCGCCGCGTACGCGGAGCTGCGCAGGTCCAGTACCAGCCCGTCCGCCACCTCCGGCAGCACGGACGCCATCGCGCCCCGCCAGTACGCCCCGAGCGCCCCCAACGGTGGGAGTTTGACGCCCATCGAGCACCGGTACGGCGGGATCCGGTCGGTGATCCGCACGGCACCCCAGAGGCCCGAGAACACCAGCAGCGAGCGCGCCGCCCGCTCGTACGCCGCCTCGTCGAGCCGCGCCAGGCCCAGGTTGTCGAACAGCACGCCGGTGTACACCTCGCCGGCGGGCAGCGCCCCGGCCGTCGGCAGGCCGGCGTTGCGCACCAGCTCGCCGCGCAGGCCCTGGCTCAGCCCGAGCACCTCGGCGGCCCGGTCCGCGTCGCCGGAGCACAGCTCGACCAGGTTGGCGAGCACGGCCGCACGGGCCTGCGTCAGCCCCGGAAGCGAGAGCCCGCCGAGGTCCACCGGCACCCCGGCCCCGGACGCGGCCTTGCCCTCCGAGGGCGGCAACAGCACCAGCACAGCGGCACTCCTCAACACTTTGTAGCGGATGACCCCGCCACCCTACGCAACGCGGGCGGCCACCCGGGCCTCCGGTCCGGCTCGTGGGCCGACCCACCCCGCGGCTGACCCGGCGGCCCACCCCGCCGCGCCCAACGGCGCGTTCACCCCGCCGCGCTCACTCCCCGGCGGCCGTCACCAGCGCCGCACCGGCGCCCAGGGCCAGGCAGACGGGGGAGTAGTACCGCCGGTCCAGCCGGGTGAAGCGCTCCGTGCGCCGGAGCCGCCCGCTGCCGAACAGGAGCAGCCCGCCCACGCCACGGCCCAGCATCACCGCGGCCACCGTGCCCGAGCCCGAGCGGCGCAGCCACCCGGGACCGGCGGCCGGCAGCACCCCCGACCGCGCGCCCACCAGGTATGCCGCCGCACCCAGTGCGCCGGCCACCGCCAGGCACGCCGCGGGCGGCGGGACCCCCTCGCCCGTCCCGACCACCACGTCCGCGAACTCCTGCGGCGTGCTCAGCGGCCAGGGCGTCGCCGCCCACACCGCATGCAGCGCCCCGGTCGCCGCCAGCGCCGCCGACACGGCCGTACCCGTCACCTTCACCGCATCCATCACTCAACCCCCTTCGGTGCCATTCACCTTACGGCCCGTCAGCCCGCGCGCGGCGGGCGGCCCGTACTCCTCCGGGTCGGCCGCAGGCCACCGCAGGCCCGCCCCCGCCCACCTCGCCCCCACCCGGCACATGTGGCGCGGATCCGCCGGAAATCGCCTGAAACGTCCTACGCTGCCCCCATGCCACGCCGAAAGCTGAGCGTCAAGGCCGCTGACTCCGCGCGGATCAACGCGGAGTTGGCCGAGCTGCGCACCCGCCTGGAGATCCGCGTCGAGTGGCCCGCCGAGGTGCTCGCCGAGGCCGAGGCGGCGGCCGGCTCGCCGCGGATGCCCGACCACGACGGCACCGACCTGCCGCTGTTCACCGTCGACCCGCCCGGCTCCCGCGACCTCGACCAGGCCATCCACCTCGCCCATCGCCCCGGCGGCGGCTACCGCGTCCACTACGCCATCGCCGACGTGGCCGCCTTCGTCCGCCCCGGCGGGGCGATCGACGCCGAGGCCCGCCGGCGGGTCGAGACCCTCTACCTCCCCGACCGCCGTATCCCGCTGCACCCCGCCCGGATCTCCGAGGACGCCGCCAGCCTGCTGCCCGGCGAACTGCGCCCGGCCCTGCTCTGGCAGATCGACCTGGACGCGGACGGCGCCGTGCTGCTCGCGGACCTGCGCCGCGCCCGGGTCCGCTCCCGGCGGCGCCTGGACTACGCGGGCGTCCAGCGGGCCGTCGACTCCGGCGGCGCCGACGAGCAGCTCGCCCTGCTCGCCACCGTGGGCCGGCTGCGCGAGCAGCAGGAGCAGGCCCGGGGCGGGATCAGCCTGCCCGTCCCCGAGCAGGAGATCGAGGAGACCCCGCACGGCTACCGCCTCGCCTACCGCGCCCAGCTCCCGGCCGACGGCTGGAACGCCCAGATCTCCCTGCTGACCGGCATGGCCGCCGCCGAGCTGATGCTCGACGCGGGCGTCGGACTGCTGCGCACCCTCCCCGCCGCCCCCGAGTCCGCGTACGCGCGGCTGCGCAGGGTCGCCCACGCGCTCAAGGTGGACTGGCCGCCCGGCACCCCGTACCCGGACCTGATCCGCTCGCTGGATCCGCAGGTGCCCCTGAACGCGGCCTTCCTCAACGAGTGCACCGGCCTGCTGCGCGGCGCCGGCTACCACGCCTTCGACGAGACGCATGGCCTGCCCGCCCCCGCCGACCCCGGCCACGCCGCGCTCGCCACCCCGTACGCGCACTGCACCGCCCCGCTGCGCCGCCTGGGCGACCGGTTCGCGCAGGAGGTGTGCGTGGCGGTCGCCGCCGGGGAGGACGTACCGGACTGGGCGCGGGCGGCGCTGCCCGCCGTACCGGCGCTGATGGCGGGCGGTGACCGCCGGGCCGCGGAGGTCGACCGGGCCTGTATCGACCTGGTGGAGGCCGAGTTGCTGCACGGGCGCGAGGGTGAGGCCTTCGACGCGGTGGTGATCGACATCGACGACCGGAAGCCGGTCAACGGCACCGTCCAGCTGCGTGAGCCCGCCGTCCGCGCGAAGTGCGACGGGGACGGCGTGGCCCGGATGCCGCTCGGCGAGCTGATCCGGGTCCGGCTGACGGTGGCCGACCCCGCCACCCGTACGGTCCGATTCGCGCCCGTCTGACTACGCTCAGGTGCGATCATCGGAGGGTGGTCGAACATTCCGCCCCGCCGGGCCGTGAGCCCGCCCCGCCAGGCCAGGCCGCGTCCGTCGCGCCGGGCCGTCGTCGCAGACTGCTGGTCCTCGGCATCTGCTGCCTGAGCCTGTTCATCGTGGGCCTCGACAACACCGTGGTGAACATCGCGCTGCCGGCGATCCAGCAGGACCTGGACGCGCCCGCGTCCGGCCTGCAGTGGATCATCGACGCCTACACCTTGGTGCTGGCCTCCCTGCTGATGCTGTTCGGTTCCGTCGCCGACCGCTTCGGCCGCCGCCGCGTCTTCCAGGCCGGACTGCTGCTCTTCGTGCTCGGCTCCCTGTTGTGCAGCCTCGCGCCCAGCCTGGAGTGGCTGGTGCTGTTCCGCGCGCTCCAGGCGGTCGGCGGCTCGATGCTCAACCCGGTGGCGATGTCGATCATCACCAACACCTTCACCGAACCGCGCGAGCGGGCCCAGGCGATCGGCGTCTGGGGCGGGGTGGTCGGCATCAGCATGGCGCTCGGGCCGCTGCTCGGCGGCTTCCTGGTGAGCGGCGCGGGCTGGCCGGCGATCTTCCTGATCAACGTCCCGGTTGGCCTGGTCGCCTGCCTGCTGACGGCCCGCTACGTCCCCGAGTCCCGCGCGGCGCACCCGCGCCGGCTGGACCCGGTCGGGCAAGTGCTGATGATCCTGCTGCTGGGCTCGGCCACCGCGGCCATCATCGAGGGCCCCGAGCACGGCTGGACCTCGCCGCTCATCCTCACCCTCGCCGTGATCGCGCTGTCGGCCCTGATCGCCTTCCCGCTCTGGGAGCGGCGGGTGCGCGAGCCGCTGATCGACCCGCGCTTCTTCCGCAGCGTGCCGTTCTCCGGCGCCACCGTCACGGCGGTATGCGCGTTCGCCGCCCTCGGCGGCTTCCTCTTCCTCAACACCCTCTACCTACAGAACGTCCGCCACTACAGCCCCGTCGAGGCCGGCCTGTGGACCCTGCCGATGGCCGCGATGATGCTGCTCTGCGCGCCGCTGTCCGGACGTATCGTCGGCAGCCGGGGCCCGCGCGGCCCGCTGCTGGCCGCCGGCACCGGCCTCGCCTGCTGCGGCCTGCTGCTCAGCCGGCTGACCGCCGACTCGCCGGCCGTCCTGCTGCTGGTCTCCTACGCGCTGTTCGGCTTCGGCTTCGGCATGGTCAACGCGCCGATCACCAACACGGCCGTCTCCGGCATGCCGCGCGCCCAGGCCGGTGTCGCGGCGGCGGTGGCCTCCACCAGCCGGCAGGTCGGGCAGTCCCTCGGGGTCGCGGTGATCGGCACCGTCGTCACCTTGGCGGTGGCCGGGCCGTTCGCCACCGGATTCGCCCAGGCCAGCCACGCCGGGTGGTGGATCATCACGGGCCTGGGCGTCGCCGTCCTGGTGCTGGGCATCGTCACCACCACCCCCTGGGCCGCCCGGACGGCCGTCCTGGTGGCCGCCGAGTTCGGCCCCGAGCCCGTCCGGCAGCCGGCCGGGTTACGGCAGGCCCCGCCCGAGCGGCTACGATGACCACTACGGCGGACGAGCCGGCCGGGCGGTCGCGTCGGGCTCCTTCGGGGGCTCGCCGAGGAACGTCCGGGCTCCACAGAGCAGGGTGGTGGGTAACGCCCACCCGGGGTGACCCGCGGGACAGTGCCACAGAAAACAGACCGCCGGCGGCTTCGGCCGCAGGTAAGGGTGAAACGGTGGTGTAAGAGACCACCAGCGACCGAGGTGACTCGGCCGGCTCGGTAAACCCCACCCGGAGCAAGGTCAAGATCGGTGCCCTCGGGCACCGTGCGCGGATGATCGAGGGCTGCTCGCCCGAGTCCGCGGGTAGACCGCACGAGGCTGTCGGCAACGGCAGCCCTAGATGGATGACCGCCTCCCCGGGCCGCGCAAGCACCCCGGGAGACAGAACCCGGCGTACAGGCCGCCTCGTCCGCCCCTCACCCCGCTGACCTGCGGGGGAGGGGCTTTTCTCTTGATCCAGAACGCTGCTGGGGAGTCCTGGGGGAGATCCATCTCAAACCAGCTTCTCGGGGGAGTTCCTCAGCCAGGCATCCATCGCGGCAACCCCACGCGAGCCAGCCTCCGGCATGAAATGAGTGTACGTCCGCAGCGTGAATGCCGGGTCGCTATGCCCGAGCCACGCCGCCAGCGTCACGATCGATTCTCCCGCCTGCAACACGGTCGAGGCGTACGTGTGCCGCAGCACATGGAACCCATGCTCCCGCGCTTCCGGCCAGCGCGCCGCGCCGCTCTTACTGCCCGACCTTGCACGTAGCTCCTCCTCGGTCAGCAAACCATCAGGGTCGGGAAGGGGATCGATCACTCCTGTGGCACCGAGCGCTGGCTTCCACGACAGCATGTTCCAGTCCGAGCGGTTAATCGCGTTCCCCTTGATCGTCGTCACCAGCAGCCGGACCTTGACCTTCGGCCGTGACTCCCACGGCAGGTTCGGCCGGTCTGGGTCCACCCATGGAAGCTCGACCTCAACTGTAGGGAACTGGTTCGAATGCTCCTTGAGCCGTTCCTCTAGGGCCGAAGGAACCGGTACGGTCCGCTCCTTGTTGCCTTTCGGCGGCCCAAAACAGAGCCGCGACCTGATCCTCATCACCTGCCGCTGAACGAGGATTTCCCCTCCAGACAGGTCGTCAGGGCTGAAGCCAAACGCCTCGCCCTGCCGGAGGCCAGCGGCAACGCCCAGATCGGTCAACGCCCGGTATCGGCCGGACAGCTCTGCGCGTACCGCCTCGACGGCCTCGCGCTCCCACCGGCGAGCCTTCTGCTTCGGCTTCACCGGCGGTCGGGCGGTGTCCAGGCCTCGACAGGGATTCACCGCGATTCGCTTCGCGTTCTTCGCTGCCTGGAGGATCGACGACAGGTGCCTCCAGGCCGTGCGCGCGGTTCCAGCACCGAGGCCGGCGTTCTCGGCCTCCACGACCCAGCGATTGACAGCATCGCTGTCGATCCGGTTCAGCGGCTGGCTCCCGAGCAACGGCAGAATGTGTCCGAACACCCGGTACTCCATTGCCTCCTTGGTACTCGGGGGTACCCGAAGTCCTGGCCACCAGTGCTTGCGGACGTACTCGTCGAGGGTGATGTCACCGTCGCGCGGGTCAATGAATTGACCGCGGCCAGAGTCGGTGGCGGAGGTCTTCAGCCAGGCCTTTGCATCCTCCAGCTTCTCGAACGCCCGGTCGCGGACGCCGGGGATGCCAGCTACCCGGTACCGCTTCCCCTTGCCCCAGCGGTCGGTGCGCTCCTTCTTGCCCGTCTCCGGGTTCGGCCTCTTGTTCAGCCAGCGATCTTCGACATACCCGGCCATCGTGACGCCCCCTCTAGATCGTCCATTCGGGCCCGCAGCATCCAGGGAGTCACCTGAAGCTCGTCAGCCATCTGCCATTGATCGGGCGCCCACTGCCGCACGCGGCAGAAGTCGCTGACGGCTATGAGTTTGCGCGCCGCGCGCTGGTCAGCACGGTGTTCGGCGCGGAGCCCAGCCGATCCGCCACACCCGACGTCCCCGGCGAGGATGTGCTCCAGCTCGTGCGCGAGAACGCAGCGCTCTTCGACGAGGCTGAGGCCGTCGGCGATGATCACCACTTGGTGTTGCGGAGCCCAGACTCCGAGAGTGTCCCGCAGCCACTCGCGGAGCACGGGGATTCCCAGGTGCTCTAGCTCAGCGTGCGGGTCATACGACAGCCCAATGGTGGCCCGATCGGCGGCTGTGGGCATGCGTCTCCCCCTGTACGGACGTGTGGGAGGCATGCCGAGAAGAGGGAGAATACACGGGAACCATGGGTAATGGTGAGGAAATACGCACTCAGTGTTACGGCGTGTCGTTCCGCTCTCTCACATACTCGGCGAGGCGCCGCTGGATCCGCTCAGCATCGTCCTCCGGCATGCCCGGATCACCCTCTCCCCAGCCGTGAGGCCGGTAGGCGACCAGCCCGTAATCCCTCTGCCGCTCCGGTCGCTCTGCGGGAATTGACCGCAGGAGCAGCTCTGCGGCCTCCTCGAACGCGTCCCGAAGCGCAGCATCCGCGCCTTCCCGGGCGCACGCGCGAGCGAAGGCGGCCACCGCCGGGTACAGCTCGATGGCAACTGGGGCCAACTCCGCCGGTGGAGCTGAAGTCTGTGGCTTCCGGGAGACGAGGCCGAGGTGTTGCTCGACCCTTCCGTCGGGCCACCCGAACACTCTCGCAACGGCGTAGTACCCGTCAGGGATTCGGCCGGGAGCCGGCGTCCGCCCCGTCTCGTAGTTGCTGATCGTCTTTCGGTCCAGCCCAGCTGCTTCGGCGAGGCTGGCCTGGGTCTCGCCTCGCTCCCGCCGCGTTCGCCTGATCTCCTCGCCGAGCTTCGCCCAGTCGAGGTGCCGTTCCTCGGCCGTGCCCATGCCAGACCTCAGCTCCCACTAACGGACAACGTTAGGCAACAGCATCGCAGATAGCGGCCCTGGTTGGGCAGTCGGGTTCCCGCCATTTCCCCAGGTGGGACAGGTGGAGGGTAGTCATTGCCCATGGAAGCTTGCTATTGCCCTTCATTGCCCATATCGTTGGACGGGTGAGAGCGCGAGGAGAAGACATACGGCGCAAGCGCGAACAAGCAGGCTATGGCCTGAATCGGTTCGCCCATCAAGTCGGTGTCTCACCAGCGCACTTGTCCCGCATCGAGCGAGGCCACCGAGGCGCTCAGCCAGAGGTGCTCAAGCGTATTGCCAGCGGGCTAAGCGTCGAGATCGACGAGATCGCCCACCCCTGATATGGGCAATGAAGGAAAACCATGTCCAGCACCGCCACTCCGCCGATTCCTCCGGCCTCGCCGGCTCTGCTGACAGTCGGGGAAGCCGCGGACTACATCCGCAGGACACCCAAAGCGATGTACCGCCTCCGGGCCCGCCGCGTAGGGCCGCCCAGCTTCAAGACTGGCCACCGCGTCATGTACCGCCTCTCGGCGCTCGATGCGTGGCTCGCCGCGCAGGAGGCGGCCGACTCGCGCTCCAACCCCGCTTTGGACCCCACGCGCGTTGCCCCGGAACCGAGCCGCGCCAAGGGGCGCAGGCGCTCGCTCACCGCCTGAACCACCTCAGACATGGGGCGGGCCCCCACCCCGGCATCGACTCCAGGGATGGCGGCCCCGGCCCACCGATCAACCCATCACAGAAGGAGGTAGGCCTCAGTGAAGCCTACTCGAAAGACTCCCCAGCACGGTCTGACGCTGGCGCTCCTCGCCATCCAGACCGAGCACCCCGAGCTCGCCAACCTCGGCCCCGTCGAGTGGACGGTCAGCCAGCTCGGTGTTCTGTACGGCAAGGTCGACGCGGTCGATGGTGAGGCTGTGGCCGCCGCCTACCAGGCCGTCGTCGGCGGTGACATCGAACCGCCGCTCCCGTTCTCCTGGGGCCACCAGGACATGACGGTCCGGATCCTGGACGTGATGTGGCGGGACGCGCGGGTGCAGATCCGTGTGGTGTCGCCGGTGCAGGCTGCGGCCGGTTCGGCGGTGGCCGCGTGAACGACAACGGCCCCCACCTCGCCTCGTACCAGGCCGCGCACGACGCAGCTGGCCACCTGATCGCCGCGCTCAGCCCGCTGCCGCACCACATCGAGATCCGCTGCTCCGCGTCCGCCCCGGGCAAGCCGCGCGTGCGGGTGTACACCCACAAGAACGTCGATGCGCTGCACGCCTGGCAGGCCGTCATCGGAGGCGAGTTGATCTCCGAGCGGTGGGACTCGGGGCAGATGCACTGGCTCCTGGCCACCGCGGTGGATGGCATCCCGGTGGAGGCGTGGACCCTGCTGGATGCCGTGGCGGAGCCGCTGCCGGTCCGCGAGAAGTGCAGCCCGGCTGAGGTCGCGGTGTGCGCGCGGTGGATGGATGCGCACGGCGATCCGGAGGCGTGGTCGACCGAGGTCCGTCAGGCGTACGCCAACACGATCGCGAACGCCCGTGCGGGCGGTGCGCTGTGACCCCGTTCTTCACGCTCCTGCTGATCTCCCTGCCGGTGTGGCTGGCGGTGGGCCTGGCCTGTTGGCCGACGCCGGGCCGTCACGCCGCACCCCGCAACTCCTCCCGGAAGGACGCCTGATGGCTCGCGACGAGATGCTCAACGCCGATACCAGCCCCGCCGGGGCATTCCACGTCCTGCTGCGGGTGCGCGGGATCCGGTACGACACGCTCGCGGCGGTCGCCGAGATGTGGCTGACCGACCGCGACCTCGTCGAGGAGCACCTCGACCGACTGGCCGCCGTGGTTGAGCGGCGCGGCGCCCAGTGGGACGCCGAGGTCGACGACGCCGAGTGCTCCTGGCAGATGGACGAGGCGCACGTCGAGCTCGACGAGACGCAGGCGCTCCAGCTCGCGGATGAGCTGCGGGACGCGGCCGGGCGCACGTTCGGCCACGAGTCCCGGGCCGCCGCCGCTATCCCCTTCCCGCACCAGCAGAACAGGAGCGCCGCCTGATGAAGCACACCAACCGCGACAACTTCCGCGTGCAGGTCAGCGGGACCATTGACCTCCCCGCCCCAGTCGGACCCCGCCTCCGGCTGGACATGACGGGCGTCATCCACCCGCAGCGCCTCGGTGACTTCGGCTGGGTCTCGATGTCCGACAGCCTTACCGGGGACAACATCCAGGGCCGGTACGAGGAGCGCTGCCGGGAGATCGTCTCAGCGCTGGCTGGCCAGTACCCGGGGGTGAAGGCCGAGGTCGTGTGCGACAGCCGCGACGAGTGCTCGCACTGCGGCCTGGGCTGGGAGGTCTGGACAGCCGAGGACGCCGCCCGCTGGCCGGACGAGTCGTCCGTGATCGGCGAGCCGGCGTGCTGCGAGGCTGCGCAGGCCGAGTTCTACGCGGCGAAGGCGGTGCAGGAGGCATGAGACTCCAGACCCGCAGGACCTGCACCGAGCAGGCCCGCGCGATGACCATCCTCCGCGACCAGGTCGCCCGCCTGAGGGCCGAGCGCCGGGAGCTGACCGACCTCAACGTCCGGCTCGCCCGCAACCTCACCACGGCCGAGGAGGCGCTGGCCGCCTGCACGGGCAGCGTCGTCGAGGCTCACCGCGAGCTGGTCGCCGAGAACGCCCGCCTCCAGGCCGAGGTCGACGCCGTCCGCAAGGACCGCGACGGGATCCGCGCCCAGCTCGACCACGCCCTCGGCTACGGCGCCGAGGAGCTCACCGCCATCGAGGCCGGCAAGACCAAGGCCGACGCGGCCCCCGCCGCCCAGTGACCGACCGACAGCCGGCCGGGGCGCACGCCGCTCCGGCCGCCACACCGGAGAACACCACCGTGAGCACTGACATCGTGCGGGTCCAGGCCCTCACTGCCTCCCTGCCGGACCTCGTCCGGTACGCCGAGCACCTCGCCAAGGCCGACCTGCTGCCCAAGCAGTTCACCAACCGCCCCGCCAACGTCCTGTACGCCATCGAGTACGGCCGCACCCTGGGCATCACTCCGATCGCCGCCCTCACCGGCATCCACGTCATCGAAGGCAAGCCTTCCGCGAGCTCTGGTCTGATCGGCGCCCTGGTCCGGCACGCCGGCCACAAGCTGCGGGTGAAGGGTGACGACCGTCAGGCCGTCGCGCAGATCGTCCGGGCCGATGACCCCGACTGGACGTACGAGGTCACCTGGACGCTGGAGCGGGCCGCGCAGGCGGGCCTGTGCCAGATCAAGAACGGGAAGCCCCACGCCCGGGACTACAAGGACCGGCCCACCGCGTGGGAGAAGTACCCGGCCGCGATGCTCAAGGCCCGCGCGATCACCGAGGTTGCCCGGGACGCCTGCGAGGACGTGCTGTTCGGGCTGCACTACACGCCGGAGGAACTTGGCGCGTACGTCAACCAGGACGGCGAGCCGGTGGAGGCTCCGGTGCAGCCCCTGCGGGTCGTCCAGGCCGAGCCTGTCGCACAGCGGGACTTCCTGCACGAGGCGCACGAGGCGGCCACGGCTGCGGATGTGCGCCGGATCTGGCAGGAAGCCGGGGCCAGCGGTGCGGACCGCGAGTACCTGGATCGGATCGCGGAGGTCGGCCGGGAGAAGGCCGCCGAGCCGGCCGGTGATGACGCGGTCGTGGACGCCGAGGTCGTCGAGGCCGACGAGCAGGCGGTTGCGGTCGATGAGCTGCGGGCTGCCGCGCTGGTGGCGGGTGTCGCCGACACGGTGGAGGCCGACTTCGCGCAGTCGTACGGCGTGAGCATCGCCGACGCGGCCGTGGCCCAGATCCGCGAGATGGCCGGCCTGCTGCGAGGTGCGGCGTGAGCCTCAAGGATGCGGCCACCCGCGCCGCCGTACTCGCCACCCTGTACGACGAGATCGGGACCCAGCTGAAGGCCGCCAAGGCCGAGATGCAGGCCGGGCTGAAGGCCGCGAAGGCCGAGACCGGTACCCGGCAGATTGGCGCGGAGCTGCCCGACGGCACGCCCGTCGCCAAGATCACCCTGGTCACCCCCGACCCAGCCGCCGAGGTCGTCGATGACGAGGCGTTCCTCACCTGGGTCCGCCAGCACCACCCGGACAACGTCACCCGCCGCTTCGTCACCGAGGTTCGCCCGGCGTTCGTGAAGTCCCTCCTGGCCGAGATGACCGTGGCGGGTTGCCCGCAGTGGTGCGACCAGGAGACGGGCGAGGTCCACACCGTGCCCGGCGTCAAGTTGCAGCCCCGGGCCGCGTACCACCGCACGACGTTCGAGACGCACGGCAAGGCGGCCGTTGCCGCAGCGTGGCAGGCCGGCCAGCTCACAAACATCGCCCTGCCGCAGATCACCCCCGGAGGTGCCGAGTGAGCCGCCGTCACAAGATCCTGCACGCGCCGATCGCCGAAGGGCTGCGCGCCCTGCCCGGGGAGTGGGGCCTTGTCGACAACTACGTGTGGCGGTCTGCCGCACGTGGCACTGCCCACCACATCCAGACCGGCGCTCTGCGCGCCTACCAGCCCGCAGGTTCGTTCGAGGCAGAGGTCCGCCACGACGCCGACGGCGACGCCCTGGTCTACGCCCGCTACGTCGGACGGCCCCGCAGCGGGTCCGACACTGGACGCCCCGGTTGCAGCTGCGAGCAGTGCCGGGCCGCGATGCGCGCCTACAGTCGCCGCCGCAACCTCATGGCCGCGACGGGCCGCCAGCTCACCATCGACGCCGCCCCCGTCACAGCGCACCTGCGCCGGCTGTGGGCCGCTGGCGCCGGGTGGAACGAGCTCGTCGCCGTGACCAGCTGCTCCAGCTCCTCGATCAGCGCCTACCTGAACGGCACCCGCACCATCGTGCGGCGGACCACAGCCTGCCGCATCCTGAGCGTCCGCCTCGCTCAGGTCATCTGCCCCAACCGGTCCGTGTCGGCACTCGGTTCGGTCAGGCGGCTGCGGGCGCTGGTCGCCGCGGGCCACCAGATCCAGGAGATCTCCCAGGCCTGCGGCATCGACCAGACGACCGTGTCCTACCTGGTCAACCAGCACATCGAGACGGCGCGGGCGGCCACCCACCAGGCCATCGACGCAGCGTTCGAGCGTCTGTCGATGGTGCCCGGCACGGACACGAGATCCATCGCCCGCGGACGCCAGAACGGCTGGCCCGCCGCTCGCATGGGACAACCCGGACGACCCCAACGAGGAGCCGCCTCTCGACACGGCGGCGTCCCGCCCGGAGGCGATCGTCGAGGACGTTGCCGAGCTCGCCAGTCAGCGCCTCCCACGCGAGGTCATCGCCGCGCGGCTCGGCGCCAGCTGGAGCTACATCGGCAGCATCCACTCGCGGCTGGGGAAGCCGCTCCCTCAGGTCTCAGCGTGACGCCTCGCCACACCCCGGCCGCTACCGCAGGCCGCGACGAACCACCCACCACACCGATCGGAGAACCCCGATGACCGCGACGCCCACACTGCGCGTCCTGTCCCTCGGCGCCGGCGTGCAGTCCACCACCCTCGCCCTGCTCTCCGCCGAAGGCCGCCTGCCCAGACTCGACGCCGCCGTGTTCGCCGACACCGGGTGGGAACCCGCCGCCGTCTACCAGCACCTCAACCGGCTGGAGCGCGAAGTCCTGCAGCCCGCCGGCATCCCGCTCCACCGCGTCTCCGCCGGCAGCATCCAGCGCGACGTCCTCGACCCGAACAAGCAACGCTCCCTGCCCGCCCACACCCGCGACCCGCAGACCGGCGAAGACGGGATGCTGAACCGCCGCTGCACCCAGACCTACAAGCTCACCCCGATCCTCCGCCAAGTTCGGCTCCTCCTCGGCGCCACCACCCACAACCCGGCCCCGTGCCGATACTGCGACGGCGCCGGCACCCGCATCGCCCCCTGGCGGGCCAAGCTCGACGACCACACCCCCGGGCCGTGCTCCGTCTGCAATGGCACCGGCGCCATCACCCGCGCCGGCCAGCCGCAGCGCAACGCCTGGGCTGAGCAGTGGATCGGGTTCTCCACCGACGAGATCGGCCGCGTCTCCATCCGCGCCGACACCCGCTACAGCCGCTCCCGCCACCCGTTGCTGGAGCTGAACATGTCCCGCACCCAGTGCGAGGCGTACCTGAAGTCCCGCGACTGGGGCGATACGGAGAAGTCGGCCTGCATTGGCTGCCCGTTCCACGGCAACGCCCACTGGCGACAGATGCGCGACACCGACCCCGCTGCATGGGCCGAGGCCGTCCAGTTCGACCACGACTACCGAACCGGCCCCGGCCTGCGCCACGAGCGGTACCTGCACATCTCCCGTCTCCCCCTCGACCAGGCGCCCATCGACCGCGTCCAGCGGCGCGAACACCGGCAGGACGACATCTTCGACGCCCTGTTCGAGGTCGACCTGGAACGCGCCGAGCAGGGCGACCCGGACGGCTGCTCGCCCTGGGCATGCCGCTCCGGCAGCGCCGCCTGACCCCTTCCACCTCCCGGGGCGGGGCCGACGCAAGCCCCCCGCCCCGGGCGACCAACCCACCAGCACCGCCAGAGAGGCCAACCAGTTGAGCACCGAGGCAGTGACATGGGCCATGGACCAGGCGCCCATGCTCCTCACCGAGAAGGGCAAGCCGGACACCACGTCGCGGCACGTCCTCCAGGCGCTCGCTGAGCACGCCCACCGGGACGGCGGCGGCGCCCGACCGTCGGTCCTCCGACTGCAGTACCGCACCGGCTACGACCGCCGGACCGTTCAGCGGGCTCTGCGCCGACTGGAGGACGGAAAGCTCATCACCGCCGAGGGCGTCGTCCGCGGCTGCACCCAGTACCGCCTGTCGATCCAGATGGTCCGGCCGGAGTCGGACTGGACTCTGCTGGAACTGGAGGAGGAGAAGCTCCGGGAGGCTACGGCGGACCGGGTCCGCAAGCACCGCTCCAAGGCCGTAACGCACGCAGACGCCGTTACCGAGCTCGATGTAACGCACTCTCCGTCCGTACGTAACGACGTTGAAGTGCGTTACGAGGCCGATGTAACGCACTCAGACGACGTACGTAACGCACTCAACGCCGCCCGAACCATCAAGAACCACCCAACTACAGAACCGTCAGGGAACCACCACCACCCGGCGCCCGCGCAGAACCTGCCCGTGCTGTGGCAGCCCCCGGTCGTCGCGGCAGTCGCACCCGCCGAGCCCAGTTGGCTCGCCCAGCTCCAGGCCGCCATGAGCGCCAGCGGCATCAACGTGCCCTGGAAGTTCGCCGGCGGCGAGCGGCTTCTCGTCGAGAACGACTTCAAGCGCCTCGGCATCCCGCTGATGGTCCGCTACGCCATCGACGCCGCAGCCGGCGCCCAGCGCGGGCCGTTCAGCAGCCGCTTCTTCTACTCCGGATGGCGAAGCATTCCCACCCCCGTCAGCCAGAACATCGCTCCGCTGCAACCGAAGGACCGACGGCAGCAGGAAGCCGACGGCCGCCTCGACCGTTTCGCCGCCCGAGCTGCCGCACGAGCCGTCCAGCGTAAGGAGATCTCATGAACGAGGACGACGAGTGGGTTGCCGTCTACCACTACATCCAGGCGATGTTCCCGCAGCAGCGGTTCGACGAGTTCACCCCTGATGCCTGGTACGAGGTCCTCGGCGAATACGACATGTACACCGTCAAGAGTGCTGTCAATGCACACGCCGCGAAGAGGCCGTTCATCTCCCCCGCCGAGATCATCGCCGCCATCCGCGACACCTCAGCCGAACGGATGGACGAGTTCGTCTACGAGCCCAGTAGCCCGGACGAGACGCCACAGCAGTACCTCGCCAACCGCCGACGCCAGCTCGATGCCGTACGCCGCGGCCTGCGGCCCGCAGTACTCGCTCTGCCGCCCGGCAGGCCCCTCGGCGACCTCAGCTCTATCGGTCGTCAGATCCCCACCGAACACCAGCCCGTCCGCCGGCCCGGACCGCTCGGCGTCGAATGCCCCCGCTGCCACGCCGCCGCCGGCAAGAACTGCCGCACCACCTTCCGTGGCCGCCGCATGGCCGACGTTCACCCCGCCCGCCTCGAAGCCTCCAGGAGTCGCACGTGAACGCCCCGATGCCCGCAGGCCTTCGCCCCAACCAGCAGGACCGGCCGCCCGAGTGGGCTATCACCTGCCCCGTCCCCACCTGCAAGGCCCGGCCCGGCAACCGCTGCACCACACCCCGCGGCCGCCACCTCCACGCCGGCAGCCACCCCACGCGGCTCGACACCTGGCTCGTCCAGCAACACGCCGCCTGAGCCCGCGCAACCGGTCCCACGCCGCCCCGCGCACGCGCCCCGGCCCCGGACAGCCACCACCCCACCCGCACGCCGCACAACAGCCCCAGGAGACCGCTGTGACCCAGCCCGACTTAACCGCCGAGCAGTGGAACGACCGCTACCCGCCCGGCACGCCTGTGATCGCCTACCCCGGCGTCCGCCCCGAGTTCGGCCTGGCCGAGTACCCCCGCCTGGAGACCCGCACCCGCAGCCGCGCCTGGAACCTCGGCCACGGCGAACCGGTCGTCGCCGTCGACGGCCACGCGGGCGGCATCGCCCTCACCCACGTCGACGTCGTGGAGCAGGCCGAGGGGGCGGCCCGATGACCACCACACCGCCCGAGTGCTGCGAGGAGCCGCGCGTCCGCCGGGCCTGGCCTGGCCCGAAGACCCCGACGCCAACTGCCAGTGCATCTGCCACGACTACGACGAGGACTGACGTGACCACACCGCCGCTCACCGACGTCCAGCTCCGCGAGGCCTTCACCGCCGCCATCACCGCAGACGCGTGCAAGCCCAGCGCCGACCGCGTCGGCCTGGTCGACGCGATGCTCGCCGTCGTCTGGCCCGAACTGGACCGGCTCCGCGCCGAACTGGCCGGCGCACGGCAGGAGCTCGCCACCGCACAGACCTCCCTCGACGCCGTCCACGCGCTGCTGCCAGACGACCCCGACGAGGACATCGACGCGAGCTGGCTGGACCCCCGGTGGGTGCGAGACGCCCTCGCCCGTCCGTCCCTCGCCGCCATCCTCGCCAGCGCGCGCATTGGCAGCAGGGCCGACCACAACCCCGAAGACCCGCAGTGAGCACCGCCACGTCCGTCCTCGCCACCTGCGGACCCGCCGCACTCCTCATCACCGCCGTGATCGCCCACATCCACCGCGGCGCCAGGGCTGCCGGCCGGCAGGCCGAAGCCGACATCCGGGCCCGCGCCCGCACCGAACAACTCGTTGAACAAGCCGAGACCCGCTCCGCCGCCATCACCAGCGGCCTCATCCCCGGAGACGACCAATGAGCGACCGCCGGATCCACCCGAAGGACTGGCACCGCATCGCCCGGTCCGCCGCGACCCCCGAGGAGCCGACCCCGTGACTCTACGCATCCCCGGGGCGCCCCTTACTGCCCGTCAGACCGAGGTTCTCCACCTCGCCGACACCGGACACACCCCCGCCCAGATCGCCGCCATCCTCGGCCTCTCACAGGCCACCATCAGTGGCCACCTCGACCGCGCCCGCCGCAAGACCCCACCTTCGCCGACGGCACCAGCACCACCAGTACCGCCCCCGAGCCCGCTTGACACCCTCGCCGCCCTCGCCGTCGAAGCCTCCAGGCGCCAGCTCACCACCACACAAGCCCGACACCTGCTCGCCGGCATCAAGGCCCTGCGCGGCGCACACGCCGAAATCCGGCGCCTGCGCGCCCTCACCGCCGACTACGAGCAAGTCATCCGCAACCAGCGCGCAGAGATCCTCGCCACCGTCGACACCCTCAGGAGCACGCCGTGACCCAGGACGCCTACCCCGACCAGCTCCGCCACCAGCTCGCCGAGACCCGGGCCCTGCTCCGCACCGCCGAGGACGAACTCGCCGCGTGGCGGAAGGGCGCAGCGGCCGACCGACAGGAGATCTTCGACGGCGAACGCTGGCGACCCGCAGCAGACCTCGTCGCCGAGATGCAGGCCCGCGCCGAGCAGGCCGAGGCGCGCATCGCAGCCGTCCGCGAGCTCCACCGGCCGGATATGGCCGGAACCCACTGCGACGAGTGCCGCGACAGCGACAGCAACCCGGTTGTGTGGCCGCGCCCGACGCTGGCCGCCATCGACCGGTCGGCCAGCGTCCCTCTGATCTGCCAGCTGCACTGATGATCACCCTGCTGTAAACCCGTGGACACAGCAGTGAGGCGCCCCCAGCTCGCCAGCCACAGGGACGCCCCACACGGTGCCGACACCCTACGCCCCAGCACCAGGAGAAGCACCGTGACCACCACCCCCACCAGCACTGCCCACGCCGACCTCACCGCCATCGCCCGCCACTGGGACGACCTTCGCGACATGCTCACCGCCCACACAACCACCGGTTGGATCCCCCTCATGGGCATGCACCATCTCGACCGCGACGACGCCGAGCAGGCCGAGGCAGCAGCCGAGCGGGCCGAGCGCACCGCCGTCGCCCCAGGAGAGCGCCCCGTACCCCTGCGCGTCGCCATCCTCGACACCATCCAGGCCCTCGACGGCGAACTCCTCCACTGCGCCGACCAGATCGCCGCCAGCATCCAACGACCCGCCGCCACCGTCCGCCCGTCCGCCGGCCCCGGCGACGAAACCGGTCGCGCCCTGCGCCTCGCCGCCGCCACCGACGCCGCTGACGCCCGTCGCTGGCACTGGAACGGGACCCGCCGTGACGGGCTGACGGCCGCCCGCTGGCTCCTCGCCCGCATAGACGAGCGGCCCGGCCCGTTCCGTCCGCTCCTCGAAGGCGAGCGCCTGCGCATCACCGCAGTTGCGGCCGGGGCGCGGCGGCGGCTGGACACCGCACTCGGCCTCGGCCAGCGCGAGGACTCCATCCAGCGCAGGTGCCCGTGCGGCGGGCCGATGCTGCTGCGGCAGGGCGGCGTGCTGGAGCCGGAAGTGCAGTGCCAGGCCTGCGGGATCCGCTGGATCGGCGCGGCGATGGTCCAGCTGATCCACTCCGAAGCGGCGTGAGGGTCGAAGGCAGGCGGAAGCCCCCGGGGCGGTTCCGGGGGCTTCCGCGGAGGTGGGGTCAGGGCGGTAGCTTAGTCATCCCCAGGCAGAGCGGACCGCCACGTGATCAGCGCTTCGGCAACCCGCTCAAAGCCCCACACGAGCTCGTCCACAGCATCGCGGTCCCGCAGGTGAGCCAGCAGGCTTCCCGTCAGCTCAACCGCGATGAACGGGGTAGAAGGGCTGCCGTCGTCCGCAGTGGTGCTGCCCAGGTTGAAGAGGACTTCTGCACAGCCCTTGCCGTTGAAGGCCGGGAGTGAGATGCCCTCACAGGTTGAAAGGTGTACTGCGCCCTCCAATAGTTCGGCGGCACTGTGCGGCTGCTCGATGCACCAATAGGGGCAGGTATCCGTCTGGGCATCTGAGGCGGCGGCTGGCGCGGTCATGGACAGAAGTATTCGCTGTCCGGTAGCTAACTTTGGTGAGCCGCTGCTATTTGTCCGTCAGATGGCGCACACTCCGGGTCTTGGCGTCGAATGGGGGATCAGAGCCCTGGCAGCGCATCCTGCTCGACGTCGTAACGGCAGAGCAGGTCCTGGTACTGGTAGACGCCAACGCAGCTGAGCAAGCGCGGAAGGCAGTCGCTGCGGCAGCCGAGCATCATCGCCCAGCCGCAGCCTGTGTCGCCCAACTCAACCAGCTCATCGCCCAGCGGTGATATGCCAGCGATGCGCGGCTGATACGCCGCAGGTCAGGGGCCTGACGGGCCAGCGGGCCGCTCCGGCAGCTTCGCCCCCGGCCGGCGCAGATACCAGGCCACAAGCTGCCGGATCACCTGCGCGCGGTTCCGGGTGCCCGCGACAGTGCCGAGGTCATCCCAGTCGGCGTCAGCGAGCCGGATCACGCGGTTGGTGGTGTGAGTGTCCTTCGCGCGGCTGACCATGCGGCCAGGTTAAGGGCTGCATATGCATACGTCGAGGAAGATAGTTGCTGTGCATATGCACGACTGCTATGTTGTGCATATGCACACGATCCCCAAGGGGCCGGCCAAGACCGGCAACCCTGGCGACCCGCCAGCCAAGAAGGTCATCGGCGGCGTCACCCTCTACGCCGCACAGTTGGCCAAGCTCGACGCGCTCGCCGCCGCCGGCACCAGCCGCTCCGCCGCGATCCGCAAGCTCATCGACGAGCACATGTAACAACAGGCCCGGCCAGCTCCACCGCGAGTGCTCCAACACCTGCGGCATCAGCGCCAGCCGGGCCCGTCCAATCACGGGAGTACACCCCATGACCAGCCCGAACACTACCGCGCGCCCCGAACCCAGCCGCTTCACCTGGAACGTCGCCCTCGCGATCATCCGGCCCGCCGCCGCCCTCATGGCCGCCTGGTCCCTCTACGCCGTCGCCCGCCACTACGGCGTCCCCCGGGGCCTCGCCCTCCTCGCCTCCCTCGTCTACGACGGCGTCGCCATGGGCTGCCTCTACCAGGCCACCGAAGCCGTCAAAGCCGGCCGCTCCGCCGTCGCGCCGATCATCGCCACCATCGGGCAGGCCAGCGCCAGCGTCTACCTCAACATCGTGCACGCCCGGCTGACCGGCGGCGGCCGCCCCGCCGAGGTGCTGTTCGCCGCGCCGATCGTCGGGCTGCTAGTCCTCTCCAGCCTGTCGTGGACCGCCGACCGCGCTGCGGCCCGGGCCGCCCGCGGCGAGAGCGCGATGCGCCTGCCCGCGTACGGCCTCCTCGGCTGGGCACTCGCCCGCGAGCAGGCCACGGCATCCCTCAAGGCGCGCGCCGTCGAGCACGTCACCGGCGCCAGCCCGGCCCGTCCGGACACGTCCCGACAGCGTCCGCGCACCGCCCACGCCGTCCTCGCCGAGCGCTTCGCCGCCATGGACCCCGCCGACGCCATCGAGATCGCTGCGGACTCCCACCCCAACCTCGGGCCGGCCGAACTCGCAGACCTTCTCGCCGACTACGGCGTCACCGTCGACACCATGCACGTCGCCCTCGTCCTCGGCGGACCCCACGTCACGCTAGACAGGTACCCGGACAACGCCCGGACACGTCCGGACACCCTGCCCGGCGCCGGGCCGCGACCCGCGCTGACCAAGGCAGACACCGCGCGGACACGTCCGGGCAGCGCCGCCGAGGCCATCAGGCAGCTCATCGACCGCGGCATCACCGACCCCGACATCGTGCCCACCCAAACGGCCCGCCTCCTCGGCCGCCGCGTCGACCACGCCAGCGTCCGCCGCGAACTCGGCCGCCAGCTGGAGAAGCAGCAGGCCCGCCAGGCAGTGGCCGAGGCCGAGCAGGTCGGCAAAGGCGGGGGCGGATACGCGTGAACGAGCAGCAGAACGCCGCCGAACTCGACCGGCAGATCCGCGAGCACACGGCCCAACTGGAGCACCAGCGCGCCGCCGAACGCTCCACCGCCCAGCCCGGCGAACAGACCGGCTGAAGCCGTGCCCGCCCTCCTCTGGTGGGCGATCCCCGCCGCTGTCGCGCTCACCGCCCTCGCCGTCGTGCACCCGCACGGCCCCGCAGCGACCCTGCGCGCCACCGCCGCCATCTGGATCGCCCTCACCATCGTCGCCCTGCCCCTCCTCCTCTCCCGGAGTTGAGACCCATGCCTGAGAACCACAGGAACCACCCCGCCCCCGCCCCCGCACCCGCCGCCCACGACCAGTACGGGCAGCGGCAGTACAGCCCGGCCCCCGCGCCGCAGGAGAGCTGACCATGGCGCTCGACCTGTCCGTCCTCCGCCCCGCCTACAACGGCAGCGCCATCACCGCATCCGCCCTCGTCGCCCCCTGGTGGGCCAACCTCCTCGACCAGTGCGCAACCGTCGGCGACGGCTTCGGCCCCGCCGGCCTCACCCTCGCCGCCGTCCTGGTCGGCTGGCGCCTCGACCGCACCCGGCACACCGACGGCGACGGTACCCGCCACTCCTGGTGGCTCCCCCGCGTCGCCCTGTTCACCCCGCTCACCGCCCTGCCCATGTCCCCGGCCGCCGCCCACGCCGTCCTCACCATCACTGTCGGAGCCACCTCGTGAACGCCACCGTCACCCTCGGCGGACTCGCCGTCGGCATCGTCCTCCACATCCGCGAGTTCGGCCCCGGCCTCTGGGCCACCCTCATGAAGAAGGCTGGCAAGAGCGGCCCGCCCAGGGGCGACGCCGAAGGCGAGGCCAAGGGCAAGTTCGACATCAAGGCCCACGTGCCCTACCTCGTCGGCGACGCCATCGGCATGCTCGCCATCGCCACCCCCGGCGGATTCATCGGCGTCGCCGCCGCGAAGATCTCCGGCATTAGTAACACCATCGGCGACATGGTCCTCAGCAGCGGCACCGGAAGCCCCACGACCGCCGCCACCCGGGCAGCAGCCCACACCATGGACAGCTACGGCAGCCTCGTCGTTCTCCTCCTGATCGCCACCGTCTTCGTCCTGCGCAAGTCCATGCCGAAGCCGCAGCGCAAGCAATTGATCACCGGGCTTTGGTCCGGCTCCACCATCGGCCTCTCCGCTGGCGCCGCCGGCATCACCGCTGCCGTTCTCATCCCCGTCGCCGAGCAGCTCGGCCACGCCATCGGTGGCCAGCTGTGAGCACCATCCAAGGTCGCGCCGCCGCCCGCCTCTACAGCGGATCGGCCCTCGTGGCCCGACGCATCGGCGTCTGGCTCATCCCTGAGCAGCGGCCCATCGTGGCCACGATCCGCACCGTCGGCAGCGGCTGGGTCGGCCTGCACCTCCTCGACCTCGCCCACCAATCCCCGGTCTGGGTCGTTGGCAGCGCCAGCGCGTGGTGCGTCGCCGCTTGGCGTGCCGGCGACCCTGCCCGACCCGCCACGACGGCGGCTCAGGCGCCCGCCGAGGAACTGGCGGCACCCCCGGTGGCCGAGCCGGAGGAACCCCTGGAGGGACTCGCCCAGACGCCCGACGTCGGCGAGTTCCTGCACCTCCTGCACCGCCTCCTCCCCACCCCCGGCAGTCGCATTCACCTCACCCAGATCGCAGCCGAGCTGACCGGTGACGAGAAACAAACCGCGACTGTCCGTGAGCTGGCTGCTGCCGCAGGCGTCCCCATCACAGCCGTCCGGGTGCCCGGGCGAGGCTCCTCCACCGGCCTCAAAGCTGAGGAGCTCCCCCCGTTCCCACCCTCTTCTGGGGGTGCCCCTGTGGGTGTTGTTGTCGCAGGTCAGGCCGGACAACAACACCACCAACAACACCACGAAGAGGAGTCCCGAGAGGGGTTCACGATCATGCCCGACCCGGACGGCGACCTCCACCGGTGGACCGTCCAGCACCACGACCGGCCCGCTCAACGAGCCTCCTGAGGAGACCACCGTGACCCCCATTGTCGACCCCGACAGCACCCCCACCACTCGCCAGGGATGGCTCGACCGGGCCGACCAGCACTACATCGCCACCCTCGACCCGGCCACCTCCATCGACCAGATCCGCCTCGCTGAGTACTGCCTCGCCCGCACCAGCCACGCCCCAGCCTGACCAACCCGCCGCCCTGGACACTCCCGGGGCGACGCCCTGAAACCAGCGTGCCCCCGCCCAGTAGGACGGGAGTACAGCCGTGATCTGGGGATCCATCCCTGGGCCGGTTGCCGCACGATGAGGCGTGGGCTCCGTCGTGTCGGCCCTCACGCTTCGCCACCGCGCTCAGAGCTCCGCAGCCGCACCGGCTGCGGAGCTCTCGCATGCAAGGCGACAATGAAGATCCAGCACCGAGCTCACCTGATCGACGCCGGCCTTACGGAAATCGGACTGATCCTGGACGGCTGAACTTGGCGGCAGCAAACATCACCCAATCAATCAGCAGCAGTCGCCTGGCTGATGCGCAGCAAGGAGGGGGCGACCGCCTCACATGTTCGGCTCTTCGGGAAGGACTTCCATTACGTCATATTCCAGCTTTCTGCGAAGATTCCATTTACGCAGTAGATATAGGGCTGGATCCGTTACTATGTAGGTAATTGCACCCACTGCAAATGCGGCAAGTGGATTTGTCGCCGACAGTGCTGCGGCCCCGCCCCCGCCGGATGCTATGACGCTGAACACGGTGGCTTTCCCGGAGTCGGGAAGAGTTGAATTATCCGCAATATCGCGCCGGAGCCTATCTCCGACCTCCTGGAAGCTATCTAGATTACCCCAAGGGTCTTCCCACCACTGGTGAAGTGGAATCTGTACGCGTTCGGTAAAGTCTGCCCACTGCGTTTGCGTCATGTGCCCCAGGTGGGCCTTGAAGTCGTGGGGAAAGATCACCATGCGATGCGGATCTATATTGTCCAACGCATCTTTGAGGCGCCCCGTGTACAGGCGATCGCCGGTGTAGGAGAACGAACTTTCCTCGGCACTCGCAATTGTTCTATAGTAGCAACGGTCGAATTGTGCCCGCAAAATGTCGGCATCCTCGCGCTCATCTGCATCGGCGCTGCGATAGAGGGGGTCGAGCAGCTGCCAAACTAGGCTTCGCCTGCGCGTACCATTCTCGTCCCGAGTGAGATCTCCGGGGATCATGCCGTGGACATACCGCCCGGCATGGGTTTTCAGCTCGATCCCATCCCAGCCCTCAAGCTGGAATGAGAGTGCGTCGTCCCCATATGGCCTAGCTCGTCCTGTAGTTAAGATCCCATCATCCTCGGCCTTGCTCCAGAACTTCCACGATCGCCCGAGGCGGTTGCATTCCTCGGCCGACAGGACGTTCATGTCACGGATGAGCCCGACTATCCCGTCGATCGGACCGTCTTGGGCGCAGTAGGCTTCCACGAGCTCGGGCGTGGCGCGTCCTTTAAGTCTGGCCTGCAATTCCGAGCGCTCCCAATAGTTGGCGGCGACTGACGAAAAGAGGAACGGTCGCGACACCATGTCTCGAAGAGATGACTCTAGATTGTCTCCTATTGTGGCAATGTGAAACGGATATCGAGACCCGCTGGAATATGGGAGAAAAACTCCTAGCTTCTCGATCGCTCGCCCTTGAGACAGCGAATGAAACACGGAGCCGTCAAGAAGCTGGGCGGCCATCTGCTTGCGATCTGGGCTTCGCAAAGCATCCCATCTCAGTTGGCCAATGACTAGAGGATCCAGATCTCTGGCTGTAGCCAGAATGGCTGGATGGCCGCCCTGTAAGAGCAGATCCCGCTGCTGTGTCGAGTCATACCAGGGAGTCAACATCTGTTGAATCATGAATCTCACCCCCGGGCGCGCGAAGGCTTACCTTCTTTCACGGTAATCCCTAATGCACCCAGCGCACAATACCCCCGGGGCGGGGCACCAACTAGGAGGCTTCGCGTTGGCAGCGCGGACGTCGCCGAGGCCGTCCGCTGGGTGCATGCCGCGCCGACCGACCTTGACATCCCGGAGGAACCTGGCCCGCGGACGCCTTTCGGCCTCGACACGGACGCGATGCAGCACGAGCCGTACCGGCTGACCGGCCCCGGTCAGCCGTGGTGCCCGCTGATGCTCCATGACTCTGCCGGGAGTGTGACGCCATCCTCCGCGGCCTGTGTACTGTGACGCGCCAAACCGGGCGACCGGAAGCCCGTTGGTCGCGGCTGCGTGTGCTCGATGGCCAGCCGATCGTGGCCATGCTTGGCGTCTACCACGAGCGGCCACACAGGTAGCTCACAACACCAGACCCTGACCAGCGATGCCGCTTGCACATGATTGGCCGCACGCGCATTAGCAAGTACCCCCTGCCCGAAACAATCAGACATCCGGCCACGCTGGGGGCCTTTGCGTTGCCCGGTCGAGCCCTGTCCCAGTCAGCTGAGCGATGCGGCGAACTTAACGCCGGCCCCACCGGCATCCCCTCAGCGAACGCCATGAAACGGCACACCGTGTCCACTAGTGCGCCGTTGGCGAGCTTGCCGTTCCCTAGAACCTGGCCACTCGCGTCGTACACCGTAACGACCGCACCCTCCTCGATGTCGTCGTACCCGCCGTGTCCCGCGCACCCGCTGCCAGCTGCTCGGACGTTGCTGAGTCCGACCAGCGTCATCGTCCCCGATAGCGTGAACGTGGCCGGAGCGGACGCCGATGCTGACGGCGCTAGCTTCGGGTCGGCCGAAGACGACAGGCCCCACGCCAGCCCTACGGCACCAGCGCCAAGCAGCAGGCCAGCCAGTCCGGCGGCCGCAGGCACCGCCCAGCGTCGCGAGGCTGGGCGGCTGCGGCGTCACGGCAAGCGGGCAGGGGCAGCGGTCACCCTCTCGTCGGACATGCCCGAGAGCATCCCAGCGCCCACGGCGGCACCGGGAGCGGATACCCAAATCGTGACCGGGCCGTCGCGCCTTTCCCGCCCGCGCCAGTTGGTCACGCCAGGATGATGACATGAGCGACTGCCACGCCACCGCGACGATCCTGCTCGGCGGCCGGCCGACCGTGGTCATCTGCAACCTGCCCGCCGGACACGCCAGCGAGGAGCACGAAGACGTCGTGCTCGGCAACTGGCACGGGTCGGACCTGCCACCGAATGCTCGCCAGTGGCCGGGTGGGGATTAAGAATTGCGCGGTGCCTGCGTCCTGAGGATCGTGGAGAGCATGACGAATGATGAGCAGGACCACCTGCACGAACTCACGAATGCCCACGACGCCCGTGCCCAGCAGTGGCGGGAGGTTAAGGCCGATCCGAACTGCGGCCTTGACGGTCTCACTGCTGCCGCTGACCGGGTCAAGCAAGCCGAGCAGGTCCACCAGGAGGACCTCGATGAATGGCGTCGGCAGGCCGGGTAGCGCCGGGCCGTGACCTGAGCCACCTGCCGCCCGGCCGAGCAACTGCTACGGCCGGGCGGCGCCATGTGTAGCCACAGCAGTCGCACCGCTTGACGGGCCGCCACCACCTGATCCACACTGGCCCCAAGTTCGGCGTGCCCGGACACTGAGACCACACCGAGAGCCCCGCAGCCAGCACCACGGCGCGGGGCTCTCGGCATTCCCCGGCAGCCTCCGCGCTGCCCCACACAGGTCCCGACTACGTCGTCGATGCACGTCAGCCGAACGGAGCCGCCGTGTCAGTCACATCTCGCGCGCCCCGCCCGGTCACCCAGGACGACTACGACCAGGTCCGCGCACTTCACGCCCAGGGCCTCGGCCGCAACGACATCGCCCGGGCCCTTGACCGGTCCGGGCAGGTCATCAGCCGCCTCGCCCGCGAGCAAGGCCTCAGCTTCGCCCGGGCCGCCGAGGTCGCCACCGCAACCGAGACCCGCCGTGCCGACCTCGCCGCCCGCCGCATCCTCCTCGCCGAACAGCTCCAGAGCGACGCGGAGAACCTGCGCGCCCAGATGTGGCAACCCACCCTGGTCTACAGCTTCGGCGGCAAGGACAACACCTACGAGCAGCACCTCCTCGACGAGGCGCCAGCCGCCGACAAGAGGGCCCTCATGGCCACCGCCGGCATGGCCCTCGACCGCTCCCTGAAGCTCGAACCGATCCGCGACGACTCCGGCGCCGACGCTGCCCGCTCGATGCTCGGCCAGCTGATGACCGGCCTCGCCGAGGTGTACCGCGAGCAGCATCAGGAGGCGAGCGTCGGAGACGAGGGGGCGGGTGATGCTCCTTGACCAGCTGCCGCTGTCCCGCAGGCAGATCGCTTCGGTCGTCGAGTCCCAGTACCGGATCAACGCCTGGGAGGGCAGCGTCCGGTCGGGGAAGACCGTCGCCAGCCTGCTCCGCTGGCTCGCCTACGTAGCGAACGCCCCGCGCGGCGGCGAGCTGGTCATGGTCGGCCGGACCAGGGACAGCATCTTCCGCAACGTCTTCGCCGTCCTCACCAACCCCGACCTGTTCGGCCTGCTGGCCCGGCAGGTCCACTACACCAACGGCGCCGCCACCGCCGTCATCATGGGCCGGCTGATCCACGTCATCGGCGCCAACGATGCCCAGGCCGAACCCAAGGTTCGCGGCATGACCTGCGCCGGCGCCTACGTCGACGAGGCCACGACCCTGCCGCAGGCGTTCTTCGACCAGCTCGTCGCCCGCTGCTCGGTCAAGGGCGCGCAGATCTTCGCGACCACGAACCCGGACAACCCCAACCACTGGTTCCGCAAGCAGTACCTGCTGCGGCCCGCCGAGACCCGGCTGAAGTCCTGGCACTTCACCCTCGACGACAACCCCTTCCTCGACGCCGACTACGTCGAAGCCACCAAGGCCACCTACCAGGGCCTGTTCTACAAGCGGAACATCCTCGGCGAGTGGGTGCAGGCCGAGGGCGCCGTCTACGACATGTGGCAACCCGACACCATGGTCGTCGACCTGCTCCCGCAGATGACCCGCTGGCTCGCCGTCGGCATCGACTACGGCACCGCGAACCCCTTCGCCGGCGTGCTCCTCGGCCTCGGCACCGACCAACGGCTGTACGTCACCTCCGAGTACCGGCACGACTCCCGCGTCGCGCACCGGCAGCTGACCGACACCCAGTACAGCCGGGCCGTGCAGGAGTGGCTACGGGGCCGGGAGGCCCACCCGGAGTGGCTGTTCGTCGACCCCTCGGCGGCCAGCTTCCTCACCCAGCTCTGGGCCGACGGCGTGCCGGGCGTGGCCAAGGCGGACAACGACGTCCTAGACGGGATCCGCAGTACGGGCGTGGCGATCGGCTCCGGCCGGTTCCGCGTGCACCGCTCCTGCGAGGCCCTCCTCGAAGAGCTGCCGGCCTACGCCTGGGACGACAAGGCGGCCCGCAACGAGGGCAAGGACAAGCCGATCAAGGCCAACGACCACTCCGTCGACGCCCTCCGGTACGCGCTGCACTCCACCGCGCACACTTGGCGCGGCCTGATCCTTCCAGACTTGGAGGCAGCAGCATGACGAGGCCGACCGTCCGGGCCCGCCTGGAGCCGCTGACAAGCGTCGTCACCGTCGATGGGCGGTCGCTGACGGGCGTCAGGCGGGCGACGTTCGTCGCCGAGGTCGGGTGCGTGCCGACGCTGACCGTCGACCTGGTGCTCCGCGAGGCCGAGGTCGACGGCGAGGTGCTCCTCACCGTTCCGCAGGCCACTGCGGCCGCCCTGGTCGCTCTCGGCTGGACCCCGCCGCCCGGACAGGAGGTGCCCGATGCCGCTGCCCACGACTGACCAGGACTGGCCGCCGACGGACCCGGCGGTGCAGGAGGCTATGGCGGACTGGGACGCTTGGTACTCCTCCGACCCGGACCAGCTCGTCGAGCGGTACCGGCTGCGCGGTGAGCGGGGCTACCAGAACCGGCCGGCGCAGCTGCGCGGTGGTGTGGTCGGCAGGTTCGCGCGCTGGTGGTGGGGGCAGCCGACGGCGATCGGCGAGAAGCGGAGCAAGATTCACATCCCGCTGGCCGCCGACATCGCCCGCACCAGCTCAGACCTGCTGTTCTCCGAGCCGCCGCGGGTCACCGCCGAGGCCGGGGGTGAGACCCAGGACCGCCTTGACCAGCTCATGGAGACCACGCTCTACCCGACGCTCCTCGAAGGTGGGGAGGTCGGTGCGGCGCTCGGCGGCACGTACTACCGGGTGTCGTGGGACACCGCGATCACTGACCGGCCGTGGATCACCACCGTCGCCGCCGACGGCGCCGACCCCACGTTCTCCTACGGCCGGCTCACCGCGGTGACGTTCTGGCGGGTCGTCACCCGCGAGGACCAGACCCTGTGGCGGCACCTGGAGCGGCACGAGAAGGGCGTCATCCTCCACGGCCTGTACAAGGGCACCCAGTACCGGCTCGGCAAGGCCATGCCCCTCACGGCGGACCCCGCCACACGGGACCTCCAGCCGGTCGTGAACACCGGTGCCCCGAACCACCTGACCGCCTCGTACGCCCCCAACATGCGGCCCGCCCGCGGCTGGCGCAACACCCCCGCGGCGGCCTACCTCGGGCAGTCCGACTACCAGGGCATCGAGGGCCTGTTCGATGCCCTGGACGAGACGTGGGCGTCATGGATGCGGGACCTGCGCCTCGGCAAGGGCCGCATCACCCTGCCGGGCCAGTACCTCACCAGCAACGGCGCAGGCCTGGGCGTCACCACAGACCTTGACCGCGAGGTCTACGCGGGCCTGAACATCCCGCCGACTGGCGACGGCGGCATTACCGTCTCGCAGTTCCAGATTCGGGTGGCCGAGCATCGCGAGACCGCACAGTCCCTGCTGGAGCAGGCTGTTCGCCAGGCCGGCTACAGCGCGGCGTCGTTCGGCGTGGTCGGGGACGGCACTGCCGTGACCGCCACGGAGATTCGCGCGCGGCAGGGCAGGTCGATGACGACCCGCGCCCGCAAGACCCTGTACCAGGCAATGCCGCTAGCCGACATCCTCGCCGCGCTGCTCGCCGTTGAGGCCGGCCCGCTGTTCAACGTGCGAGGCCTGGACCTCGACCCGCCTCGCGTGGAGTTCCAGGACTCCATTCAGGAGGACCCCAAGACGGCGGCGGAGACCGTCAGCCTGCTCAGGCAGGCCGAGGCCGCGTCGACGGACACTCTGATCCGGATGCTCCACCCGGACTGGGACGACGACCGCGTCACCGCAGAGACCAACCGCATTGCGGCCGAGACCGGCCGGGCGGTATCAGACCCCACCCTGGTGGGTGCGGAGAGACCTGCGCTGCCTGTCGAGCAGGCAGCGTAGGCCCGCCCGTCGGCCGGGGAGGAGGCTGCAGTGCCTGTCTCCCCGGCCGACGGTGAGGCGTTCGCCCGCGCGATCGGCGTCCTGTACGAGGAGGCCGAGCAGGTCCTCCTGGGCACGCTGCGAGACGCCCTCGCGCAGGGCATCGAGTTGCCGAGGTGGGCCGAACTCAAACTTGCCGCGGTCGGCAACCTGCGGTCCGCCGTCGAGGAGGTCACCGCCGCGCTCCAGCAGGACGCCACCGGCGCGATAGGTCAGGCAGTCGCCGCAGCCTACGAACGCGGCGGACAAGCAGCGGTTGCGGAACTCGGCATGCTTCCCGAGGGCCTGCGCGCGGCAGCCGAGCGGGAGCTTCCCAACGCCCGCTCGGTGGACCGGCTCGCGGCCGCCGCGGTGGCTGAGCAGCAGCCCGTGTACCGGCGGATTCTGCGCGTCGTCCAGGACACGTACCGGGGCATCATCGGCCGCGTGTCGGCCGGGCCGTTGACGGGCGTCAACACCCGTCGCCAGGCCACCCAGAGGGCGCTCGACCAGTTCGCCCAGCGCGGGATCACCGGGTTCACCGACCGCGCCGGCCGGAACTGGGACATGGCCAGCTACGCGGAGATGGCCGCCCGCTCGGTCACCGGCCGCGCCGCGATCCAGGGACACACGGACCGGCTCCAGGCCATCGGCCAGCGCCTCGTCATCGTCTCGGATGCGCCGCTGGAGTGCCCGCTGTGCCGGCCGTGGGAAGGCGAGATCCTCACTCTCGACGAGCACCGCGCGGGCCCGCAGGTCCTGACGCTCGCTGACGCCCGTCACGACGGGGTGACGCACACGGTCCACGTCGCCGGGTCCCTCACGGAGGCCCGCGCCGCCGGCCTCATGCACCCGAACTGCCGCCACTCCCTGAGCCTCTACCTGCCCGGGGTGACGTCCCGCCCGAGCTCGCCGCCCCACCCGGGCGGCGCCACCTACAAGGACACCCAGCAGCAGCGCTACTACGAACGCCAGGTGCGATTGTGGAAGCGCCGCGCTGCGGTGGCCATCGATGACCAGGCGACGCGCCTGGCCGGCCAGAAGGTCCGTGTCTACCAGTCGCGGATCCGCGAGCTCACAAGCGAGAAGCAGCTACCGCGCAAGCGCACGCGGGAGCAGATTGGTGCAGCGCGCTGACCCAGGTCAGCACACCACGCGTCCCCTGGCGTCCGTGGCCTCAGAGCGCTTCAGCTCAGACAGCGGCGGCGCGGCAGTGCATGTGATGACCACCCCGGCCGAATCCTGCCACTTGGTCAGCGCACCACCGTGGCCAACGCAGTTGCCCTGCGCATGCACCGAGTCGCCGCCCCACCCATCCGCGCAGAACCGGCCCTGGAACTGCCAGTGCACCAATCGGAGAGGGGCCTCCGACGGAGCTGTCTCCGGCTCGGGCGCTGGCTGGTTTGGCACGGTCAGCAGGTAGTAGGCGGCGAACGCCGTCAAGAGCCCGGCCAGCACAGCCCGGAAGGCGCGCATCTGCCACCCCTCTTCCCTGCTGCGGCCATCGCGACAGCCGATCTTACGGCTCGGCCGCACGCAGGGGGAACACCAACTGCCCGCCAGGAGTGGGCACCTCACCGACCGACCCCAGGAGGGCCGATCATGCACACCCCTTTCCGTCACCCGCTGGCTATCCACGCGGCGGGCGCCGTCCTGGGCTACCGGCGCAACGGTCAGCCCATCCGCGTGATCGCGGGTGGTAACGGCGCGGGCGAAGGCGCCGCAGGCACCGCCCCCTCAGGCGCCGGTGACGGCGGCCAGGGCGACAGCGGCCAGGGCGCCGCCTCCGGGCAGCAGGCCGCGACCGGTACCCCGCAGCAGAGCGCCGCGGCAGCCAGCGACACCGGCACCGCGACCGGCGCCGACCACGCCGCGACGATCGCCCGCCTGGCGAAGGACCTCGCTGACGCCCGTCGCGAGGCTGGCGCCGCCCGCGTCAACGCCAAGCAGCAGGCAGCCGATCAGGCCCGGGCGGACCTCGCCCAGCAGATCGGCAAGGCCCTCGGCCTCGTCAAGGACGACACCCCGCCGGATCCCGCCGCACTGACTGCGCAGATCACCGCGCAGACCGGCCGGATCGGCGAGCTGGAGAAGGACCTCCGCGCGAAGCAGGTCGAGCTTGCCGTTCGCTCGGCCGCCGACAAGCAGCAGGCCAAGGCCGACGCTCTCCTCGACTCCCGCGCCTTCTCGAAGGCCCTCGCCGACCTCGACCCGGAAGCCACCGACTTCACTACCCAGCTCGACGCCGCCATCAAGAAGGCCGTCGATACCAACCCGAACTTCCGCTCCGCGCCCCAGGGGGGCCGCAGCGGCGCCGACCTCACCGGCGGGACCGGCGAGGCCACCAAGGAACGACCCAAGACCCTCGGCGCCGCAATCAGCGGCCACTACCAGACCTGACAAGGAGGCACCTCGTGCCTGTCACTCTCGCCCAGGCCCAGCTCAACACGCTGCCGGACATCGACTGGACCGTCATCGACACCCTGCGCCGCAACTCCTGGGTGCTCGACCAGATGGTGTGGGACGACACCGTCACGCCGGGCACCGGCGGCGGCTCCCTCACCTACGGCTACACCCGTCTCCTCAACGCGGCGACCGCATCGTTCCGCAACTTCAATGAGGAGTACCCGGCGTCGCAGGCATCCCGCCAGCAGTTCCAGGTGCAGCTGCACCCCCTCGGTGGCTCGTTCACCGTGGACCGGACGCTCGCCACCCTCGGCAACGCGGCCACCAACGAGATCATGTTCCAGCTGTCGCAGAAGCTCACCTCCGTCCGTACCCGGTTCCAGCAGGAGCTGATCCTTGGCGACACCGCAGTGGATGCCGCAGGGTTCGACGGCCTCGACAAGAGCCTGACCGGCACGAACACCGAGTACCTGCCCATCAACGAAGGCAACAGCCTCGGCTACACCGACTGGTCCGCCTCGGCGATCACCACCGAGGACAAGGCCATGGCCGCGTTCGACAGCCTCGACGACTGGCTGTCCCGCATCCTCGCCTCCCAGGTCGGCGACGGCAGCGGCGGCACCGCCGCGACCGGCGCCCTGCCGCCCGGCACGAAGGCTGTCCTCGGCAACACTAAGAGCATCGCCCGCCTGCGCTCCCTCGCCCGCCGCGCCTCGCAGTTCACGTCCGTCAAGGACGACCTCGGCCGGCAGATCGACATGTACGGCCAGTGGGTGCTCGTCGACATGGGTGACCGGGTCGACGGGTCCGCGCCGATCATCCCGATCCAGACCCGCGACCCCGACGGCGCCGGTGGTGGGGGCAACCTCACCGGCCTCACCGACCTGTACGCCGTGTCGTTCGGTCTGGACGCGATGCACGGCGCATCCGTTTCGGGCAAGCCGCTGATCCAGACGTGGCTGCCGGACTACACGATCCCGGGCGCCGTCAAGTCGGGCGAGGTCGAGATGGGGCCGCTCGCGATGGTCCTGCGAAACACGAGGACTTGCGGTGTGTTCCGGAACGTGAAGGTGTCCTGATGCCCAAGTACCTGATCTCCGCGTCCCGGCCGGACTACCAGGGGAACATCGTCGGGATCCACTTCCAGGACGGCGCCGCCACCGTCGATCCGGCAGCCGACGATCAGCAGCGTGCCGCCCTGGGCTACTTCCAGCGCGCCGGCTACAGCATGGTCGTCCTGCCCGAGGAGGCCGAGGAACCCCCCACCGAGGCTGGCCCCGAGCCCTTCGACCCGGCCGCACACTCCGTGGACGACGTCCTCGCCCACCTCGCCCAGGCTGCCCCCGACGAGCGCGCCCGCGTCATCGCCGCCGAGAGCGACAGCAAGGCCCGCAAGACCATCCTCGCCGCCAGCGAGACCGAGCAGCAGGGAGCACAGTCGTGACCGTTCAGGGCCGTTACCTCGGCGTCGTCCGGGATGAGCTTGCGCTCGCCTCCGACCAGGCCCGCCAGGCCCTGGCCGGCGCCGACCCGGGCACCGCCTTCTACCGCTCCAACATGCGCCGCCTCGACGCCACGGCAGACACCGGCGCCCTGACCACCCAGGTCATGACCTCGGTGCCGGTGTACCTGCGCCGCGGCGACGTCGTCACCAGCATCTCGGCACGCTCGGGTGCCACCGCGGCCGGCACGCCCACCAACTGGTGGTTCGCGCTGTACTCCAACGCCGCAACCCCGGCACTGCTCGGCCAGACCGCCGATCAGCTCACCGCCGCCTGGGGCGCCACCACCAACAAGACGCTGCCTCTGGCCTCCCCGGTGACGATCCAGGTCGACGGGGTCTACTGGGTCGGGATCATGGTCAAGGCGACCACGGTCCCCAGCCTGGTCGGCGCGTCCACCACGGCGTCCGCCAGCATCGTCACCGGCGAGAAGAACCTCGCACAGACGTCCGGCTCCGCGCTGACCACCACGGCCCCGGCCACCATCGCCTCCCCGACCGCGGCGGCCACCGTGCCGCTCGTGATCCTCACCTGATCGGGGCTCGGCATGGGACTGCAGAACACCCAACTGTCCGTCGCCGCGTCCGGGCTGCTCGTCGGCAGCCCGGCGGGCGCGGGCGCGACCCCGCAAATGCCGCTCGACTACCGGGTGGCGCTCGGCCTCGCGGGCGGCACCGGCCTCGGGCAGGCGGACCGGCTGTGGACCGCCACCCGTACATTGAACGCCTCTGCCAACGAGGACCTGGACCTCAACGGCACGGCGCTGACCGACGGCCTCGGCGTCGCAGTGGCGCTCGCCCGGGTCAAGGGCCTGATCGTCGCGGCAGCCGCCAGCAACACGAACAACGTCATCGTCGGCGGTGCAGCTAGCAACGGCTTCGTCAGCTGGGTCAGCAGCGCGACCGACAAGGTGACCGTCCGGCCGGGCGGCGTCCTCGCGCTGTTCTGCACGGACGCGACCGGCTACGCGGTGACCGGCGCCACCGCCGACCTGCTGCGGATCGCCAACTCCGGGGCCGGCACGTCCGTGACATACGACATCGTCGTGATCGGCTCCAGCGCGTAGGAGGTGCCCGATGGCCCGCGTCTACGCAACGCCGGCCGAGCTTGCGGCGTACACAGGGCAGGCGGCGCCCGACAACGCCGCCCAGCTCCTCACCCGCGCCAGCCAGTTCCTCGACGCCCAGCTGTTCCGTCTCTGCTGGTATGTCGCCGACCCGACCACCGGCATGCCAACCGATGGGCTGGTCCTCGCCGCGTTCCGCGACGCGGCATGCGCCCAGGTGCAGTGGTGGGACGAACTCGGCGACTCCCTTGGGGTGGTCGGCGTCGGGTGGGGCGCCGTGCAGATCGGCACCGTGCACCTCCAACGCTCGGTGACGGCCGTCACCGGCGCGGACTCCCCGTCACGGCAGCTCGCTCCGCAGGTCTGGGACGCGCTGACCGTGCAGGAGCTGACGCCGGAGCGGTTCCGCACCGGGTCGGTGACGTGGCTGTGACGCGCGTCCCGGCCTGGCTGTTGCGGCACCGCGTCACGGTCGAGCCGTACCTCGGGGACTCCGCGTACGGCCCCAGGTACGGGCCGCTCGTGGCCGGGGTCCGGTGCCTTCTCGACCAGCAGACCCGCCTGGTCCGGGACAAGACGGGCCGCGAGGTCACCAGCAGCTCGACGTTCTACTGCCAGCTCACCGTCGTCGCGCCAGCCGGGTCCCGCGTGACGCTCCCTGACGGCCGTCAGACGACCGTCATCGCAGCCCTGCGACGGGACGGCGCTGGACTCGGCACCCCGGACCACCTTGAGGTTCAGCTCACCTGAGGAGGCAACGATGGCGCAGGTGTCGCACTTCGAATGGCACGGCGGGGAGTGGCTGCGGCAGGCCCGGGAGGCCGCGGCTCACGGCCTGGAGCTCGGCATGGAGAACGTCCTCGCCGAGTCCAAGCGGGTCGTGCCGCTGGACGAGGGCACCCTGGAGCGCTCCGGCAAAGCCCAGGTCGACCGGTCCGCGCTGCGCGGCACCGTCTCCTACGACACCCCGTACGCGACCAGGCAGCACGAGGAACTGGACTACCGGCACGTGCCCGGCCGGACCGCCAAATTCCTGGAGCGCCCGTTCAACGAGAACCGCGAGGTGGTCCTCGACCTGATCGCCGCCGAGATCCGCCGGGCCGGGTACCGTGGCTGATCTCCTCGACGGCATCGCCCGCTACCTCCAGTCCTTGGGCCTGGTTATGTACGACCCCGACGGCGTCACCGGCGACACGTTCATCGACACGATGCCGCCCGCCCCGGACAGCGCAGTGGCACTCGGCGCATACGGCCTCGGGCCGCCCGACCCGCTCAACGACGACGACGAGAGCGGCCTCCAGATCCGAGCCCGCGGCGGCCCCGACCCGCGCGTGTCCCGCCGCCGCTGCATGGCCATCTACTCGGCGCTCCACGGCCTCGCTGGCGTCGAGCTGCCCGACGGTAACTGGCTGATCCTCTGCACCGCCCAGCAGACCCCCTCACCGCTCGGCACCGACGACGTCGGCCGGCACGAGCACGTCGTGAACTTCCGCTTGAACATCGTCAACCCGACTGCCAACCGCACCTGAAGGAGGTGGCCACGTGGCCACGAAGAAGATCGAGGCGAGGGGCTACATCCTCCAGGTGGCCGTCGGCGGCGGCCCCACCTGGACACCGGTAGCCGGCCTCAAGACGCTCACCTACAACCCCGGCGACAAGGACTCCCACACCGAGTCCACCGACTTCGACTCGAACGGGCAGTACGAGGAGGTCGTCCTCCAGCGCGGCGGCTCCCTCAAGCTGGAGGGGACCCGCCGAGTCGACGCCGCCACGGGCATTGCCGACCCCGGACAGGCCGCCCTCGACGCCCTCGCCCAGGGCCTCGCCGACAACTCGGTCGGGCAGATCCGCTTCCGGTACCGCACCGAGGTCCAGTGGCGGAACTGGTACGTCACCGCCAAGGCCGCCGAACAGGGCGGCGGCACCAACGACCTCGGCAAGTGGGGCGTCGAGCTGACCCGCACCGGCGCCGAGACCCTGACAGCGGCACCGTGACCGACATCGACTACGCCCACGAGTACGAGGACGACCTCATCGACGACGAACCCGAGCTCGACTATGCGGACGCGGATGCGTTCTTCGCCGCCGAAGTCGAGCACGTCCAGCCGGCCGTGCTTCGCCTCTTCGGCACGGACTACACCCTGCCGCCCCGCGTCCCGCTCGCCTTCAACATGCTGCTGGCCCGGCACAGCGAGGACGAGTCCGAGGAGGCGCTCGCCCGCGTCCTCGCCCCGCTGTTCGGCGACGACGCCCTCGCATTCTGGCTGACCAAGGGCATCGACGACCGGCAGCTCGGCATCGTCCTGGCCTGGTCGATCGCCAACATCAAGAAGCCCGGCGCGCTGTCCCTCGCCGACGCTGCGCGGGTGTATGACGAGGAGACCGCCCGGAAGACCGAGGGAAAAGCACGGAACCGGGCGGAGCGGCGCGCTCGTCCGGTCTCCGGTTCTGGCGGGCGGTCCTCGTCCACTGGGCGCTCCTAGAGGCAGACCTACGCCGCGAGTACCACCTCACAGCAGCCATGGTCGCCGCAGTGTCCACCCGCGAGTTCCACGTCTACGTCGAGGGACTGAGCGGGGAATCCCGCTGGCTGGCCGCTTACGAAGCGACCCCGCTCCGTGCTGACACCCCGGAGGCCATCGCCTCCGTATTCGGCACGTACCTCGGCGGTGACCCGCCCGACAACTGAACAGCAGGGCGGGGGGGAGCGTGAACGTCGGCGAACTCGTCGCGACATTCGACATCGACGCTTCCGGCGCGGAGGCCGGCGAGGCCCGAGCAGAGCTCGCGCTCCGCAACCTCCAGCGTTCCGCCGACGGCCGCCTGCGGGACCTGCGCGGCCGCTTCGCCTCCGAGTCACAGCTCATGGGTGAGGCCCTCGCACAGGGCGTGCAGGTCGGCACCGACGCGGTCGCCCACCAGGCGGAACACGTAGGCCAGGCCCTGTCCGAAGGCCTGGGCCACGGGGCCGAGGACGCCGCCCAGCGGACTCTCGCCTCGATGTCCGACGCCGAACTCGCCGTCAACGGGTTCAGCCGCAGCGCGGACGGCCGGATCCGAGACCTGCGCGGGCGGTTCATCTCCGAGTCGACGACCATCGGCGACGCCCTGGCCCGCAACATCGGAGACGAGGGAGAGCGGGCAACGCAGCGACTCAGCCAGGGCGTGGGCCGGGCCTCGCGGGACCTGTCCCGTGGCGGTGACGACGGCCGCCGGTTCGGCAACGCCCTGTCGTCCATCGGCGACGCGGCCGGCCCGATCGGGGCGGTCGTGGGCCGACTGTCGCTGGTCGCGGGTGCTGTGGGTTCGGCGATCCCCGTGGTGGCTGGCCTGTCGGCCACGCTGGCCGGGATCGCGCCGGCGGCCGGCATCGCCGCGACGGGCCTCCTGGCAGTCGCGTCGGCCGGTGCCGCCATCAAGATCGGCACAGGTGGGATCGGTGGGGCGATCAAGGCGGCGTTCGCGGGCGCCCCGGCGGCGGCCGGCGGCGCCTCCGGTGCGATGAACCAGGTCGCGTCCGCCCAGCGTGCGGTGCGGGACGCGATCGAGAACGCGGCGTACGCCAACGCGCAGGCGGTCCAGCACGTCGCCGACGCTGAGCGGAACCTGACCGACGCACAGAAGGCAGCTCTGTCCGCGCAGAACGCGCTGACGGACGCCCGCCAGCAGGCCGCGATGGACCTGGAGGACCTGAACAACCGACTGACGGACTCGACTCTGGGGCAGCGCTCTGCCGTCCTGCGGGCCCAGACCGCCCAGGAGGACCTCCACAAGGTGATGGCCGACCCTGCGGCCACCGAGAAGCAGAAGGCCGAGGCCCAGCTCGCGTACGACGAGGCTGTCCAGCACCTCAAGGAGCAGGGCACCCAAGTCAAGAGGCTTCAGCAGCAGGTCACGGAGGCGAACGCCGCCGGGGTCGAGGGCTCCCAGAAGGTCATCGACGCGCAGGACCGCGTCGCCATGGCTCAGCGGACCGTCGGTGATCAGACCCGGGCCGTGCAGGACGCCCAGACCCAGCAGGCCCGCACCGCCGCGCAGGGCGCCGAGCAGGTGGCCCGCGCGATGGAAGCCCTGCACCAGGGCGGTGCGGGTGCGGCCGGCGGCGGTGTCGATCCGCTGGCGGCAGCCCTCGCGAAGCTCACACCGAACGCGCGGGCGTTCGTCGAGGAGATCATCCGCCTCAAGCCCGCGTTCGCCGACCTCAAGTTCGATGTCCAGCAGGCGCTGTTCGCCGGGCTGGACGCGACGCTGCGGACCACGGCGGCGGCCACCCTGCCGGTCCTGCACACCGCGCTTGTCGCCTCCGCCACGCACCTCAACGCTATGGCGAAGGGCGTTGGCGCCACCGCGACGTCCCTCTCGGAGTCGGGTGTGCTCGGGCAGGCCCTCGCTTCGGCGAACGCGGGTCTCGGGTCGATGGCCGGTCTGCCGGCCACGATCGTGCAGGGCCTCGTGCAGGTCGGCGCGGCCGCCGGCCCGTCGTTCGAGAGGCTCGCCGCAGCTGGCGGCGGTGCGCTGGCTCGGCTCAGCGACCACATGGCCACGGCACTCGCCAGCGGTGGGATGCAGCACGCGATCGAGCAGGCCGTCACCCTGCTCGGCCAGCTCGGCACCGTCGTCGGCAACGTCGGCTCCATCATCGGCGCGGTGTTCCAGGCCGCTAACACCAACGGCGGGTCGTTCGTACAGACGCTGGTCACGGTCACCGGGGCGATGGCCGCGGCGTTTGCCTCACCCGCCGTGCAGGCTGGCCTGGGGGCCCTGTTCCAGACGGTCGGCCTTCTCGCGAAGACCGCGGCGCCGCTGCTCGGGCAGGCACTCCAGGCCCTCGGCCCGGTGATCGTAGCGCTGGCGCCGGGAGTTCAGGCGCTGATCACGGCGCTCGGCCCGGCGCTGTCGGTCATCATCTCGGCGCTCGGTCCGGTGATGGAGTCGCTGGCGCGTGCGGTGTCGGCGGTGGCGGTGGCGTTCGCCCCGGTGCTGACGCTGATCGGCACGCTGATCGGCGCCCTGCTTCCGGTGCTGACGCCCCTGTTCGACGGTGTGGCGCAGGTCGCGACGCAGCTGGCGCCGGTGATTCAGGCCCTGGCGGTGGCCATCGGTGGGGCGTTGACCCCGGTCTTCGCGGCCCTGCCGGAGATCATCACGCCATTGGTGGCGATCTTCACGACGATGACGGGCGCGCTCCTGCCGATCCTCACCCAGCTGATCGTGGCCCTGTCCCCGTCGATCGCGCAGATCGCCGACGCGTTCGGCCAGGTCATGGTCGCGCTCGCGCCGCTGCTGATGCAGTTCGCTGTGCTCCTCGGCGAGTACCTGCGGGTCATGCTCCCGCTGCTGACCCCGATCATCAGCGCCGTCGGCAAGCTCGCGTCGATCTTCGCGGACAACTTTGCGCAGGCCCTCACAGACGTGGTCGTGCCGGCCCTGCGGATGGTGTCGCAGCTCCTGTCCGGCGATCTTTCGGGGGCGGCGGAGAGTGCGAAGGAGGTGTTCCGCGGCCTCAAGGAGATGGCCGTCCGCGAGTTCGTGCAGATGCCCGTCCAGATCATGAACGTTCTGAACGAACTGGCAGACGACCTGTTCCGCGCAGGCTGGCGCATCATCGGCGGGCTCATCGACGGCATCAGGAGCCGGGCAGGAGGTGTCAAGGACGCCGTCGAGAACGTCCTCTCGGCAGCTCGCAACCTCCTGCCGTTCAGCCCGGCGCGGGAGGGGCCGTTCTCGGGCTCCGGCTGGTCGCTGTACTCCGGCCAGTCCATCTCCCACGCCCTTGCCGAGGGCATCCTCTCCGGCCAGGGCCGGGTCCGCTCCGCCACCACCTCACTGATGGGCGCCGCGCACGGCGGCATCAACAGCCCCTTCGGCAGCCCACAACTGGCCATGGCCGGCAGCGGTGGCGGCCCGGGCGGCGGCGGGTTCGGCGGGGTGCACATCGAGAGCTACTACGCGGGCACCCAGTCCATCGGCGAGATCTCCGAGGACATGTTCTGGAAGTCCAAGGGGAGGGGGTGACATGGCTGGTGAGCTCGTCACCGGACCGGGCCTGATCCAGTGGGGCAGCCTCCTGATCGGACGGCGACAGGCCACCGCCACCATCACCCCCTACCGGTGGCGGACCGTCACCGGCTGGGAGGAGACACCCGCACTCGACTCCGGGAACGCCATGCGGGCCCAGCAACACGGCGGCTGGCCCGGCCGGCTACTCGCGCAGACCCGGACCGTCACCATCGAGGGCCTGATGCTGCGGGCGGCCGCCGGGCAGATCGGCGCCGCGGTCCGCACCCTCAACGCCGCTTGCACGATCGCCCAGGACGAGGCGCCCCTCGTCATCTGGCTGGACGACCGCGGGCCGCTACTCGTCAACGCCCGGCTGATCCGCCGGTTCATCCCGCCAGATCTGTCCTGGCAGCAGGGGTACGCCGCCGGTGGCGCGCTTCAGTTCCAAGCGACCGACCCACGCCGGTACGCCCTCGCGGAACAGAGCCTCTCGACGGCCCTGCCGGCGCCCGAGTCCGGCCTCGCGTGGGGCACACCCACGGAGACCGGGCTGGACTGGGGTTCGCCCACCGAAACCGGCCTCGCGTGGGGCACGACGGGCAGCACCGGCGACATGACCGTCACCAACTCCGGCGACGCGGAGGCACACCCGGTGATCGAACTCCGGGGCCCGGTGACGACGCCGACGGTGACGACTGGGACGGGGCTGCGGCTGGAGTACGACATCACGCTGGCCGCCACCGACACGCTCGTCATCGACACCTGGGCGGGGACGGTGCTCCTCGGCGGCCAGTCCCGCATCGCCACCGCGACGATCCGCTCCGCCCCGGAGAACGCATTCACCCTGCCGCCCGGCACCTCGACGCTCTCGTTCCGGTCGGCTCCCGGCTCGACCGACCCGGGAGCCCTCGCCACCCTCCGGTGGCGCTCCGCCTACTGGTAACCAGGAGGACCGTTGACCACTCGTGCCGCCTGGCTCATCAACCCCGGGCAGACGCGCAACGACACCCGCATGGCGCCGATCGGCACGTACACGCCGGTCGACGCGATGCAGAGCAGGGCCGGGGTCATCCCGGGCGGGACCGGCCTGGCCCTGTCCGGATCCGGTATGACCGCGACGATCTCGACCGGCCGGTGCCTGGTCCAAGGGACGTCGGCGCAGGGTGCCTTCCCCGTCGCGGTTACCGCGTCCGAGGCTGTGGTCCTCACCAACGGACACGCGTCGCTGGTGCGCACGGACCTGATCGTCGCCAAGATCTTCGACAACATCGTGGACGGCTCCGGCTCAACGCTGGCGACGATCACCAAGGTCGACGGAACGCCGGGCGCCGGCGCGCCCGCGACCCCAGCCGGCTGCCTGGCGCTCTACCAGGTCGCGGTGCCCGCAGGCGCGTCCGCCGGATCGCCGCCGAACTGGGCCTCGATCGTCACCGACGTCCGCCCGTTCACGGTCGCGGTCGGCGGCATCAACCCGTCTGGGGGCCCGGCCGTGGCGGGCGCCTACGCCGGCCAGTACCGGGACGGCACCAACGGCCTGGAGCGCTGGTCGGGGAGCGCCTGGGTCGGCGTGGGAACGTGGCAGGCTCACACCCCGACGTGGACGTCCACCGGCACTACGCCGAGCCTCGGCAACGGCACCCTGGTGTCGCGCTACTGCCGGATCGGCAAAACGATCTTCTGGTCGGGCGCGCTGACGTGCGGGTCAACCACCAGCGGCGGCACCGGAATCTGGTTCATGTCACCGCCGACTCCGGCCGCGAACCTGGGCCTCATCCCCCGAGGCATGGCCGACTACGTCGTCAGCTCGTCGAACAACTACGCCGGCGAGTGCACCCTCAACCCGGCCGACCCGGGCCTGACGTTCGTCGTCAAGACCAGCACGAGCTCGCAGTCGTACGGGTTCGTCACGAACGCCGTCCCCGTCGCAGTCAGCTCGTCCGCAGCCCTGCACTGGAACATCACGTACGAGTCGGCGTCATGACGGCCGGCCCGTACCAACTGCGGGTATGCGACCTCAGGTCCGACGACGACGTAGACCTCCTGCCGATCCAGGGCGTCCAGTACGACGACTACATCGGCCGCACAGGCGCTCTCTCCGGGACGATCCCGATCCCCGACAACGCCATGGCGCGGCGGGTGCGGGAGGCGATACTGCCTGGCCGCACCATGCTGTACCTGGAGCGCGACGAGGAGATCGTGTGGGGCGGCATCCTGTGGACCCGCACCCCGACGCGGGACGCCCGCGGGTTCTACACCGTGCCGATCCAGGCGGCCAGCCTGGAATCGTACCTGCGCTCGCACCGGCTGCTGCTCGACACGCTGACCGCGACGGGCGTCGACCAGCTGGACATCGCCCGGCAACTGGTCGACTACGCGCAGGCCGCGAGCGGCGGCAACCTTGGCGTTGAGATCGACTACACGCAGACGTCCGGTGTCCTGCGCGACCGGACGTACAGCCGGTACGACCTGCCCTGGCTCGGAGTCCTGCTCGACCAGCTCGCCGCCACCCAGGGCGGATTCGAGTGGAGGTTCCAGTGCTACCGGGACGACACCGGCGCCAGGCACCGGGCGCTGCGGCTGGGCTACCCCCTGCTGTCCGTCGGATCGACGGACGTGATCCTCAGTGCCCCGGGCCCGGTCACCGCGTACGCGCTGCCCGAGGACGCGACCGTGCAGGCCAACGCGTGGCAGTCCCGGGGTGCCTCCACCAACCAGAACCAGGCGGCGGCAAGCGTGCCCCTGATGAGCACCCTGCTGACAACGCCGGCAGACATCGCGGCCGGCTGGCCGAGACTCGACCGGAGCAGCGACTACACCAGCGTCTCCGACCCGACCGTCCTCAACCAGCACGCGGCTGCCGACCTCGCACGCGCAGTACGGCCCGTCGTCATCCCGTCCGTGTCCTACACGACCGGCACCGTGGATCAGCCGCAGCTCGGCTCATACGTGCGCCTGCGAATCAAGGACGACTGGTACCCCGAGATGCTGTCCGCCCGCTACCGCGTAGTCGGCCTGCGGGCCACACCGGCCGAGCGGGCCCGCGCCGAGACGACCGAGCTGTATCTGGAGGCCGCCTGATGCCGTACGTACCGCAGGACCAGGCGGACTGGATGCGGGAGATGGAGAACCGGCTACGGGCCCTGGAGGGCCGCGCACAGATCAGGCCGGCAATGAACCAGGTCCTGGGGGGCGATGTCGTCGTCGGTGAGGGCGGGTCCCTCAAAATCAACGACGTCGACGGCAGCGCACTGTTCTACGTCGGGACGATCTCCCCGAATCAGCCTGACGGGTCCGAGCAGCGCGGCGTCCAGATCAGACGCCAGGACGGCACCCCGGCGATCTACGTGGCGCGCACCACCACGACCCAGGCCGACCCCCAGGGCATCGTGATGCGCGACGCACACGGCGCCACCATCTTCGCCGAGGACGTTGTTGCGGGCGGCGTCGCGTTCCCGCAGTGGTCGCTGCTACCGCCGGCGGACCTGATGACGGCTCACTGGCCGCAGACGAACGCGACCAGTTTCACTGCGGTCGCGAAGTCGTACAACGTCAAGGCCTCGCCGTGGCTGGGGATGATGGTCAGCGCGGTGGCCGACGGTGGGAGCGCCGGAGAGGTCCGTGTCATGGTGAATGGATCGCAGTGGGGGCCGACCACCAGCACGAACGGGGTGTTCGAGAATTACGCCGCAGTGACTGGGGCCGTCGGCAGCATCCTGGAGATCAGCATCGAGGCCAGGCGCACGTCAGGGTCGGGGACGGTCTACGCGCAGACGCTCATGCTGTTTGGCCTGGGCTCGTCCTGACTCTGTTCATCTCCCCCCCGCCGCCCGGCTCGGGGGCTTTCCCATGCCCTGCCCTGGAGGCACCTGATGCCCGACGTGTGGATGCCTGGCGCTGAGCGCCACGACATAGGCGACCATGCCCCAACGGACCAGCAGTACCCGCCGCGCGCGATCGCCCACATCACCTGGGACAAGAACGCCACCCCCAGCAATCCGCAGGACTGGGAGTCGTGGGAGGACCTCGTCTCGTACTTCACCGGTTCCGGCAAGGCCAGCGCCCCGCACATCGTGTGGGACCCGTTCACCGGCCGGGTCGCCCAGCTGGTCCCGGCGAACTCCCGCTCCAAGAGCGTGATGGACCTCGCTGGCGGGACCCGGACGAACCGCGCCGGCTCCGTGGTGATCCAGGTGGAGGCGGTGTTCTTCCCCAACTGCCGTTATGGCGGCAAGGTGTACCAGCGCCTGGTCGACACCCCGTGTGCGGGCTGGGACCGGCTGCACGCCTGGATTGCATCCTGGGGCGTGCCGGACGTCTGGCCGATGGGCCGGCCGGTGGACTTCACCTCCCGCCGTGACGAGCACACGTGGGAGACACAGGGCGGCTGGTACGCGCACGCGCACGTCCCCGAGAACGACCACCAGGACCCGGGTTCCTGGCCGGCGCTCGGTGGCGGGTCGCCGCCTGCTCCGCCGTCTGGCGTGTCCCGGGAGCAGGTGTCGATCGGCGGCCTGACCTACGGGTACGGCGCGCACGGCGACCAGGTGACCCTCGTCGGCCGGGCGCTTGTCGCCGTCGGCTTCGGCAGCCACTACGCCTCCGGTCCCGGGCCGGACTGGACGGACGCCGACACCCTCAACTACGCCGACTACCAGTGCTCTCTCGGCTACACCGGGGACGCCGCGGACGGCGTGCCGGGCGAGACGTCCCTCCGCCGCCTGCTCGGCTCCCTGCCCATCCCCACTACCCCCGCGCCCACACCGATTGAGGAGGATGACTTGCCGTTCACCAAGGCCGAGCTGGCCGAAATCGCAAGCAACGCCGTGCCGAGCGCCGCAGCCGCGGACCGAGACGCATACGCCGCCGCCTACCTGCTCGCCTACGCCCTCGCCGGTGAGGCCCCGCCCGGCGCCGACGACAGCGTCAAGTGGCTGAGCTCCTGGTTCCACCAGGCGTTCCAGTCCTGCGTGGCGGCCGCCGTGCAGCCCGCCGTCGCGGCTGCTGTCGGGCCGGCCGTCGCCGAGGCCCTGGCCAGCGGCATCACTCTGACCGTCAACACCAAGTCCTGAAGGAGAACACCATGCCCAAGCTCTTTGTCGACCTCGCCGAGCGCACTGTTGCCACGTACGTCGTGGCGTTCCTCGGTCTGCTCCTTGCCGACGGCGTCGACCTCACCAGCGTGGGCACGCTCCGCGCGGCAGTGGTCGCGGCACTGCCGGCGGCCCTCACCGTCATCAAGGGTGGGATCAGTTCGTTCGTGGGTGCCCCGAACAGCGCCGCACTCCTGCCCCGGCAGCGCGTGTGAGCGGCCCGGACGTGGACCAGTCCGCGTCCCTGGCACTGGAGCTCGCGGAGATTCGGAGGAGCGTGGACGTGGGCTTCGCCCGCATTGACGGGCAGCTCGCGCTGTTTCTCCAGCGCGTCGAACAGTCCGACGGGCAGGTTGCGGAGCTGAAAGACGAGGTTGCTGGCCTGCGTCAGGAGGTCGAAGAACTCAAGCGCGGTCGCTGGCCGCTGCCGGCCGTCGGTGCACTGACCGGTCTCGCTGCTCTGGCTATTGCTCTGGGCCCGCTGATCGCCCGCTGAACTCACCGCCCCCGTCCTCCTTCGGGAGGGCGGGGGCGCTTCGTTGCGCCTGCGCTACGGGCAGGCCTCGCCGAACTTGACGGCCTTGACGGTGACCGGCTGACCGGTCAGCGCTGCCCCGGGGGCCGGGTCCTGGCTGCATACCTGCCAGTTCGACTGGACCACGATCACCCGGTTCTGAGCGGTGGCGTCCTTGGCGCTGATCGACGTGGCCTTGTCGAGCGAGTCGTGCACGACAGACACGGCCTTGCCTTTGAAGTCGGGCATCGTGGCGCTGGCCTTGGTGGGTCCGCTGGCGCCCTGGTCCTGGGCGGGGCAGGTCTCGTCGAGCTTGACCGCCCCCATGTCGATCTTCGTGCTGGTGGGCTGCTCGCCCGGCCCGGGCGTCTGGGTGCAAACCTTCCAGTTCCGGTCGTCGATCTGGTTACGGGACCGGCCGAGCGCGTCGTGGCTGGCGAGCAGAAAGAAGCCGGCCTTCTGGGCGGCGTCCTGGGCAGATTGCAGTCCCATACCAACGACGTTGGGGAGCGTCGCTGTCTTGCTGCCGCTACCTGTGGCGCTGGCTGGCGATGTCGAGTCAGGGGCCCCAGCATTCGTGGCGGCTCGCGTCGCTGCCGTGGTTGGGCTGCTGGTGGCACTGTTCGGATCGCACGCGGTGAGGCCAAGGACGGCGATGGCAGCGGCGACGGTGAGGGTGGTGCGACGCATGAGGTCCCCTGGGATGTGGTGATGAGGTGGGGACCGTATCGACATGGGGTGAGCGCCGTGGGCGAATTGCCTATCTGTGACCGATACCGGACACTACGGCGGCCAGCGGGAGAGCGTATAGCACGGCCAGCTGCGGCGCAGCGAACGGCCCGCAGGCGCCGAGCGGCAGCTGAAACACTGCGGTCCATGACGAGCATCCGTGACGCCGTTGCAGCCTTCCCGCGCCGCCCCTTCGACGCCATGCGATACCCCGTTCGCTACGCGAGCGAGCTGCTAAAGACGTACCCCGAGTTCATCCCATGGCAGTACCGCGAGGAGGTGGAGGCCCGGGCCAACACCCCCATCGAATTCCCGGGGCAAGCCGCGGCAGCGGGGTGCGGACAAGAGCGTGGTGCTGTGGCATGCCTTCAGGTCATGGTGCGAGGACCAGGGGGAGGACCCGGGCGAGCTGGCGGTCCTGCTTGCCGATGAGTTCCCCTCCCGGCAGGGGATTGAGCCACCACCGAATTCGAAGTCCAGCTGAGCAGCGGGCCGAGAGGTAGCAGCAGTGAGGGCTCATCCGATGTGCCGTTCGCTGGCCTCGGCGGCGAGGACGCCCTCGGCGGTGAGGGGAAGCAGTCGTACTGCACCCAGCCCCAGCCGAGCCGCGGGTTGTCGTCCTGGCGCCAGCGGACGCACGCTGCCCAGTGTCCAGTGTCCAGTGGGCAGGCGGCACCATTCCGTGAGCAGGCCAGGCTGCCACCGCCCCTCGGCGCGGATCAGCACGATCTGCCAGGCGGCCCTGCTGCGGATGCCAGGCAGGGCCATCTGTTCAGGGTCGGCTGGTTGGGCGTCGCCGGGGTGGACGGCGCGGGGCTGATGGTACGGGTGCACACCACCATGGTCGCCCTAAAGGTTGTCCCGTAACTGATCTTTGGCAGCACGAGAGTGGCTGGCCGGGATCGCATCCCAGGTTCCCTTTGGGGAAGCACTGACCTCGGTTCACCCCTGCGACCGCACGACACAGCAACGGGTAGCAGGTGCCTCCTCCCGACAACGTGCGGACCTACCGACCCGGGGAGAGGAGCAGGGCCCCTGCTATTGTGCGCCGATGTCAACGATCAAACGGTTCCAAGTGACCTTCGACTGCGCGGAACCTGCGCACCTCGCCGCCTTCTGGTGCGAGGTGCTGGGGTACGTCGTACCGACGGTCCCGGAGGGCTTTGCCACGTGGGGGGAGTACCACCGCTCGCTGCCGCCCGAGGACGAGATCTACTTCGCGTGTACTGATCCCTCGGGTGTGGCCCCGCGCCTGCTCTTCCAGCGAGTTCCCGAAGGCAAGGTCGTCAAGAACCGGGTGCATCTCTGTGCGCGGGTCGGCGCCGGGCTCGTGGGTGACGAGCGCCTGGCCACACTCGAGGCCGAATGCGCACGGCTGATGGCGCTCGGCGCGAAACACGTGCTGACGCAGCGCGCCGATGGCGTCAACGAGTCGTGCATCACGATGCAGGACATCGAGGGCAACGAGTTCTGCCTCGCCTGATTCTCCTCCGAGACTGCGAGGTGGGGAGCCGTCTCCCGGGGACCTCTCAGGTCCCGCATGCGGCGGGAGTCATCCCGTGAGAGCGAGGTTGTGTAGGCGGG
>NZ_JBITGZ010000003.1:0-376344 GCF_044457565.1 Kitasatospora sp. NPDC050543
CGGGTCGGGCTCGCCCCTGCCACCGGGCCGCGCCCCCAGCGCCGCCCCCCGCTTCCCCCCCCCCCCCGCGGGGGGGGGGCCCCCCGGGGGGGCCGGGGGGGGGGGGGTGGGGGCGCGCCCCCCCCCCCACTCCCCGCTCCGCAGCCTGGCGAGCCGGGTGTCAGGCTTGGTCGGCGGCGGCCAGCTGGGCGAGGTAGCGCTCGGCCGCGCGGAGCTTGCGGCCCTCGGGGCCGGGCAGGTAGGCGCGCAGCTCGATGATCTCGGGGGCGAGCCTGAGGGCCTCGGCCCGGTCGGGGACAGCCCGCCAGCAGGCCTCGGCGTTGGTGGCGGCCTGCTGGGTCTCCGGGTCGTCCGCGCCCTGGGAGCGCAGCAGCGTCAGTGCCACCTCGCGGTAGAGGTCGGCGGCCTCGCCCGGTCGGCCCGCCAGTCGGCACACGTGTGCCCGCACCTGGCGGACCTGTAGGACGGGTGCCGCCACCGGCCCGTGTGCCTCGACGGCGTCCCGCTCCAGGGCGAGCGCGAGTTCGGCGGCGGTCTCGTGCTGCCCCGCGTCGGCGCTGCGGACGATACGGCCGATCGCCTCGCGGTAGTCGGCGAGGGGCGCGGGGGAGGCAGGGGCCTGCTGCTCCGGCTGAGCCTCGGGCTCGGCGGTTGGGCTCTCCGGTACCGAAGCGGCGGCCGCAGCCGGTTCGGCTGGCTCGGCCGGTTCGGCCGGCTCGGCAGACGCGGGTTCCGGTGCCGCCGGCTCGGGGACGGCGGCGGGTTCGGTGGTGTCGGTCGTGTCGGCGGCGTCGGTGGCCGGCTCGGCGGCCTCGACGTCCCCGGCCGGCGACACGGCGGGAGCAGCTGGCGGCAGCACGTCCGCGGCGGGCTTGGCGAGCCTGACCGGCCGACCGCCGTGAGCGGGCGCGACGGGATCACGGTCAACGGTCACGACTGGCTCGTCCTGCGGCGGCAGCACGTCCGCGGCGGGCTTGGCGAGCCTGACCGGCCGGCCGCCGGCCGCAGCGGGCTCGTCCTGCGGAGGCTGCCACGCGTCGTCCTTGTGCAGGGTGACCGGCGTCCGCACCGGGTCGGCGGCCGTGGGCGGCACGCCCGGCTTGTCGAGCCGGACCCGCGGCCGGGCGTCCTGCGGTGCAGCCGCCTTCTCGAAGTCCACCCGTGGCGGAGCCACCACGTCCGCGGGCACCGGCGCCGGCCCCGCCGACGAGGCGCTGTCCGGCGTCGGTGGAGCGACAGCCGGCTTGTCCAGCCGGACGCGCGGCGGCTTGGCCACCGGCGCCTCGCGGCGGGCTGCCGGACGGGGCATGACGGCCGCGGGGCGAGGGCCCTCGTACGGTACGGAGTCGAGCGCCGGGCCGTCGGTACGGCGGGCGGTGTTCCGGAACAGCTGCCGGTCGGCGGCGTGCGAGGCGAGGATCACCACGTCCGGGCGCAGCACCGAGTACACCTGCTCGCGCAGCTGCTCGGGCGCCAGGACGGCGTCGGCGCCGGGCCGTCCGCCGTGCAGCGCCTCGATCAACGCGCGGGTGAAGGTGCCGATCTGCTCCGGGTCGGGGCTGACGACCGCCCAGAGCGGGATGCCGTCGGTGAGCGGCGAGACGGTGCCCTGGACCAGCGGCCAGGCGTGCTGATCGGCGCTCAGGTCGGCGATCACCAGCGTGGGCCACTCCGCCGGGCGGTTGCCCAGTTCGACGGCGATGGCCTGCCAGGGCAGGCCCTCCTGGCGCAGGGTGCTCTGCTTGGTGTCACGCAGGGTCAGGTGGAGCTGGCCGCTGCGCTTGTCGGCCAGCAGGTGTCCGCCGAGGTGGACGAGGAGCGGGCCCGGGTGGCGGGAGGCGGCTCGCAGGTGGGCCAGCACGGTCTGCGCGTCGCTGGCGCCCGGCAGGTGGACGGCGTCGACGGCGTCCGCGGCGAGCAGCAGCTGCGGCGAGACGGCGGCGAGCATGGCGGACAGCACCGGCGCCTGGCCGCCGCCTCCGCGGCCCCAGTGGCGGCGGCCTGACGTACCGTAGCCGCCCTCGATGACGAGGATCCGCCCGCGGGGCGCGGCGCCGAGGCCCGAGGCCGCCGGCAGCTCGGCTCGCGGGCCGAGGGCCGGCACCTGCACCGGGGCCTGGGCGGGCACCGGAGCCGGGGCAGGGGCCGACACCGGGCCGGGGACCTGCACCGGCGGTTCCGGCGCGGACTGCGGCGGGGGCCCGGGGGTCACGACCGGCATGGTGACGGTCCAGCCCGTGGACGGCATCGGCGCCGGCGGGGCCGAGGGCGGCGGCGGCACGTCCACAGGCGGGGCGGGCACGGACACCGGCCCGGGCACCGGCCCGGGCGCGGGCGCGCCGAGCGGTGGGCGGTCCATCGGCACCGTCCGCGCCGTCTCGGACGCGGGCACCCCCAGCGGCGGGCGGTCCATCGGCACCGTCCGCGCCATCTCGGAGATGGGCACGCCCAGCGGCGGGCGCTCCATCGGCACCGTCCGCGAGAGCGGCGCGGAGCGGTCGATCCGCACCGTCCGGGCCATGGGAGAGCCGGGGTCCGCCGGCGCCGGGCCGTCGAACGGCCCGGGCGCGTCGAAGGGGTTGCGGGCGGCGAAGGGCGAGTCGAACGGGTTCGGCGCGTCGAACGGCGCGTCGAAGGGGTTACGGGCGGCCGGCTGCTCGGCTGCCCGCTCGGTTGGCTGCTCGGCTGCCCGCTCGGACGCCTGGTCGGCGACCACCGGCACCGGCGCCGTCCGCTCCGTCACCGGGATGTCCTCGGCCGCGATCAGCGGCAGCCGGGCGGTCTCCTCGACGGCCGACGGACCGTCGGCCCAGGGGTCGGGGGCCCCGGGGATAGCTGTTGCCTCCGCCACCTCTGGTCACCGCCCCGCCCCGCCGCTCCCGCGGCGTCAGCCCGTCCACCGTGGTGACGTCCACCACTCCCGATTGCGCCACCCTACGGGGTCTCCGGTCGGCTGATCCAGGCCGGGTGGGCGATCCACCCGACCGGGCGCCCGGCCTGACGGTGGGTTGCCGCCGCGCGGCGGCATCCGTTGGCGGTCCACCCGCCCGGCGGCGGCACCGGGTACCGCGCCGTCACGGGGTGCGGGCGGGTGCCGTGTTGTCGAGGTTCTCCTCGACCCACGCGCGCAGCAGGCCCAGTGGCACGGCGGCGCCCCGGCCGAGGTCGGTCAGCGAGTACTCGACGTGCAGGGGTACGGCCGGGTAGATGGTCCGGTCGACCAGGCCGGCGTCCTCCAGTCGCCGCAGGGTCTGGGTGAGCACCTTGGGGCTGATGCCCTGAAGCACCCGCTGCAACGCCCCGAAGCGCTGCGGGCCGGCCTCCAGCGCTCCGATCGCCAGAGCGGACCACTTGTTCGCGAGCAGGTCCAGCATGGCCCGACAGGGGCACAGGGGCGCGTACACGTCGTGGTCGTCGTGCTGGCCGGTCGTACAGGTGGTGCTCATCGGGCTCTCCTCGGTATTCACCCCGGCGGGGCGCGCTCTCCGGCTGGACGCCTCCCAGCCAGGCGCTTCCCAGCTGGTCACTTCCCATCGGGAAGTAGGTTCCCTTGATGGTAACTACCACCCCGGGGATATCGTCGCCACCAAGTGAAGGAAGGCCCACACAACGGGCCTGTTCGGTATATTCCAGACATTCCAGCTCCAGGAGAGTGACACATGTCCGCAAACTCGATGCGCGCGGTGGTCCAGCACGGCTTCGGCGGCCCGGAGGTCCTCCGGGTGGAGGACGTGCCCCGGCCCGAGCCGCTGCCGACCGAGGTCCTGGTACGGGTGAACGCCGCCGGGATCAACCCCGTCGACTGGAAGACCCGCAAGGGCGGGGGCATGGCCGGGGTGCTCGGCGAGCCGCCGTTCGTGCTGGGCTGGGACGTCTCCGGCGTGGTCGAGGCGGTCGGCTTCGGCGTCACCACGCTGGCGCCCGGCGACGAGGTGTACGGGATGCCCTGGTTCCCCCGAGCCGCCGGCGGCTACGCCGAGTACGTGACGGCGCCGGCCCGGCAGTTCGCCCGCAAGCCCGCGAAGATCGGCCACGAGCAGGCCGCCGCCGTCCCGCTGGCCGCTCTCACCGCCTGGCAGGCCCTGGTGGACACCGCCGGCGTCCGCCCCGGCCAGCGGGTGCTGATCCACGCGGCCGCCGGGGGCGTCGGCCACTTCGCCGTCCAGTTCGCCAGGCACCTGGGCGCGTACGTGATCGGCACCGCCAGCAGCGGCCGCCACGACTGGCTGACCGCCCTCGGCGCCGACGAGCTGATCGACTACACCGCCGTCCGCTTCGAGGAGGCCGTCCGGGACGTCGACGTCGTCATCGATCTCGTGGGCGACGAGCACCACGGCACCAGCACCCGCTCACTGGAGGTGCTGCGCCCCGGCGGCCTGCTCGTCGCCGTGCCCTCCGGTGTCTCGCCCGAGCTGCTGGCGGCCGCCGAGGCCCGGGGGCTGCGCGCCAGCGCCTTCCTGGTCGAGCCGGACGGACCGGCGCTGGCCACGATCGCCGCGCTCATCGACGCGGGCGAGGTGAGCGTGGAGGTCGAGGAGGTCTTCCCGCTGGAGCAGGCCGCCCGGGCCCACGTCCGCGGCGAGGCCGGGCGGACCCGCGGCAAGCTCGTCCTGCGCGTGACCGACTGAGCCCCGCCCGGCTCAGCCCCGCCCGACCGGCCGGCGACGCACCGCACCGGTCGGCGGGCCGGACCCCGCCGACCGGTGCGAGCACGCACCTCAGGAGCCGGACAACAGGTCGCGCAGCAGTGCGACCGTGTCGGCGTCGAGATCGCGGCCGGTCCGGCGGCTGAGCGCGTCCAGCCGGTTGACGGCCCTGACCAGCTGGTCGCGGGCGCCGGCCGAGGCGTAGGCGTAGAACAGGTCGCGGTGGAGCAGCTCGACGTCCGGGGCGACGGCGAGACCGCGGAAGACGGCGGCCTCGGCGCTGCGGTGGTCGCCGTACTGGAGGCGGCGGGCGGCGAGCTCGTGGGCGGTGTCCACGATGGCCGCGATCATGTCCTGCCGCTCCGGCTCCGCCCAGGCGTAGGCGGCGGGCGGGGCCTCGGCGAACGGGGCGCCGCGCACCAGCGCGAGCGCGTGGGCGAGTGCCGCGTCGGCGGTGGTGCTGGTGCTGCGCATACCGCGGCGGTAGAGGCTGCGGAACTCGTCCCAGTCGCAGGTGACGGTGGGCGCGAACGCGTAGCCCTCGGTGTTGTCGGTCCGCAGGAAGGCGCGGCCCTCGGGTGAGCTGCCGAACCAGCCGGCCAGGTCGTCGAGCTTGGCGGGCAGCGGGGTCTGCGGGCCGTCGGCGGTGGGGTGCGGGTCCAGATGGGCGGCGCCGGGGTGCAGGTCGTGGTCCAGCGTGTGGTGCTCGGCGCCCGGGCGCAGCGCGAGGTAGGCGGCCAGCTCGGTGAGACGGGCCAGCGCGCCGGGATCGGCGGGGCCGGCGGCACCGACCACGTCGACGGGCCCGAGCAGCCGGATCCGGGGCGCGGTACGGGTGGCGTGGGCCTCCGGTGAGCGCAGGATCGCGAGCAGGTCGTCGCTGTCCGTGCGGCCGGCGCCGACGCCGGAGACGGCCGCGGTGGCGGCGGGGGCCGGGAGCGGGTGGTCGCCGGGGGCCGGGCGGGGCGGGGTGTGCGGCTCGGAGGCCGCGGGGGCGGGGGCCGGGTCGTGGGTCGGCACCGGCTCGGGATCGGGGCCGGACCCGCGCCCGGGCTCGGGGGCGGACTCGGGGTCGGGGTCGGACACGGGCTCGGACACGGGTACGAGGTCGGGCTCGACCGGACCGACGGGCCGGACCGGCTCGACGAGCTGAACGGGCTGAACGGGCTTGCCGGCCTCGGCCGGGTCGGCCGGGTCGGACTGGGGCAGGGCCAGCGGGAGCGTCCGGGTGTCCTCCCCCGCGCCGGCGTCCGCCTCGGCGAGGTCGGGCTCCGCCTCGGCTGGCGCCGCTGCCTCGGCCGGCTCGATCACGTCCGGCGCGGCGGCGCTGGGCAGCAGCGGCCTGAGGGTGCCCCCGCTCGCCTGCCGGCCGAGGCCGTTGACGATGTAGCGGCCGCCCGGGGGCTGGGCCGCCGGGCTCGCGGCGGGCGCGGACGGGTCGGTGCTCGCGAAGGGGCTGGCCCCGGTGCCGATCACCCGGGTGAGCAGCCGCGGCCCGGCAGCGGCACCGGCACCCGCGCCGGCACCGACGGCGGCCAGCACCGGCATCGGCGCGGGCAGTTCGGTCGGGTCCAGGTCGACGCCGGGGCCGTCGATGGTCCAGGCCGGCGCCGGGTGCTGGGTCTCGTCGACGGAGGTGTGCAGCAACTCGGCGACCTGGTCGTACTGCCGGCCGGTCAGCCGCTGGAGCTCCACGCTGAGGTGCAGGCCGGGCAGGGTGGCCTGGCCGCTGCTCGGCAGCGTCCAGCGGGCCACCGGGCCGGTGCCGCGCTCGGGTGCCCGGGTGATGACGGCGAGGCAGGTACGCGGGCGGGCGTCGAGCAGCCGGCCGAGCTCCGCCGGCACGTCGCCGCCGGGCTGCTGGGCGCAGAGCACGATCTCCGGGACCCATGACTCGTCCGCCTGGCCCCGGCTGCGCGCGTCCCGGGGGCTGGCCGCGTTGGCGGCGACCAGGGTCGCGCGCGCCTTGGCGGTGCGCGGGCCGAGGGCCGCCAGCGCCGCCTCCAGGGTCGGGTGGCGGTGCACCCGCTCGGCCGCCGGACCGGTGATCGGCAGCTCCTCCGCGAGGTCCACCAGGTGCAGGTGGAGGCGGTCGGCGAGCGGGCTGTGGGCGAGTTCCAGGGCGAGGGTGCGCAGCACGTCCCGGGCGTCGTCGGGGTGGCCGGACAGATGCAGCAGCCGGACCGTCTCCAGGTCGGTGAGCACCACCGAGCCGTCCGGTGAGGCCCCGAGGGTGACCAGCGCCGGGTAGGGCGCGGCGGTCTTGGCGGCCTGGTGCGGTGAGAGCAGGTCGCCGGCGTCGGCGGGACACCACCAGACGTTGGGCGCGTGCGCGGCGCGGAACGGCGCGACCGGGGCGGTCGGCGCGGACAGGTGCAGCTCGACGGTACGGCCGGGGGTGACCCGGGCCGCGACCAGCGTGGGCAGCCGCTTGCCGAGGCGGGTGGTGTTGCGGGCCATGGTGCGCAGGGCGCGGTCCAGGAGGTCGAGTCCGGCGCTGTCCTGGCGCGCCTTCAGCTCGGCCTCGAAGGCTGCGGCGGGTTCGGCGGGCATGGCGATCCGGTGCCGGGGGCGGCGGGCACGCTGCTGGGCGCCACGGCGGTGTGCGACGGTGCCGATCATCATCGCGGCCAGCAGCACGCTGACGGTGGAGGCCGCGAGGGCGACGGTGTAGTCGTCGCTGGGGGCGTCCGTCTTCTCCATCCGGGGTGTTCCGGCGGCGGACGCGCCCGGCGTGCTCGGTGAGGCGTGCGCGGGTGCCGGCGTCTTGGCCTGCGGGGGCGCGGGTGCCTGAGTCTGCGGGGGCGCGGGCGTCGCCGGAGCGGGTGTCGCCGGAGCGGGCGTGGGCGGAGCGGGTGTGGGCGGAGCGGGTGTGGGCGTCGCCTGAGCGGGAGCCGGAACGGGAGCGGGCTCGGCCGCGCCCGGGACGGCGAGGACCATCCCCGGCAGCACCACGTCCGGGTCGGTCAGCCGCTCCCCGTCCGGCGCCTGGACACCCTTGTTGGCCTCGAAGAGCTGCGGCCAGCCCTCCGCGCTGCCCAGCTCACGCTCGGCGATCGCCGAGAGGGTGTCCCCCTCGGCCACGGTGACGCTCGCGTGCCGCCCGGCACCGCCCGGCGCCGTCGCTGCGCCGCCCGGCTGCGGGGTGGCCGGAGCCGTCGGCGGCGCCGGGGCGTCGTCGCGCTTGGCATCGCCCGGCATCAGCAGTTCCCAGCCCGGCTGGATCGCCCGCTCCGCATCGAAGCGCAGGCCCGAATCGTCCATCACCCGGCCGTCGTTGAGCTTGGCGATCTCCACCCACCGTTCGCCCGAGCCGAGTTGGCGTTCGGCGATCGACCAGAGGCTGTCCGCGGGCCGGCTGTCGCGCACGGTGTACCGGGGCTGCTGCTCGGCGGCCGGTGCCACGGCGGGCGCCGCCTGCGCCGCGGGCAGCGCCGTGCGCTGTACGGCGGTGGGCAACTGCGCGGGCGCGGCGAGCGTCTGGGCGGGTGCGGCAGCGAAGGCGGAGCCCGCCACCGGGAGCAGCGCGATCACCGAGCCGACCAGGCCGGCGGCGATCCGCTGGCTCCAGCCGAAGGCCGGGATCCGGCGGGCGATCCGCCCGCGCAGCTGCGCCGGGATCTCCAGCAGCACCGAGAGCGCGAAGCAGAGCCAGCCGATCCAGCCGATCACCACCAGCGCCCAGAGGAAGAGCCGCCCGTCGTCCGGGCTGGTCAGCAGCTGCCAGACGCCGTCGGGTGCGAGCTCGCCCATCCCGGCGACCGCCCCCGTGCCGTACAGCAGCAGGGCGGGTACGCCGGCCAGCAGGACGATCAGGGCGACCAGCGCGGCGAGCGCGGCGAGCAGCCCGCCCGCCCGGCCGCCGCCGCTCCTGCGGTGGCGACGGTGCGGTACGGGTGCCGGGCGGCGTCCGGGCGGGGCCGGACGGTCCGTACGGGCTTGGTCCTTGGCACGTGGCGCGGCCATCAGCCGTTCTCCGCTTCTTTGACTCCGTGGACGAGCGTGGCTGTGCCCTTGCCCGTGACTGCCATCCCGGACGTGACCACGCTCAACAGGACTGGTTCGTAGGTGGTGTTCACCGTGACGGTGACCTCGGTACCGCCGTCGCCGAGCGCGACGTGACCGGAGAGGCCGTACAGTGCGAGGTAGGCGTCGGCGGCCTTCTGGGCGTCGTCCAGCTTGACCCGGTAGCCCTGGCCCTGGAGCACCGCGGCCTCGTCGAGCTGCTGGCCGGCCACCCGGGCGGCCTCCATGGCGCGGGCGTCGGTGTTCTCGATCGCCCGCAGCCTGCCGCCCGCGTCGACGACGATGCCGATGACGACGACCAGTGCTCCGGCGCAGATCCCGACGAAGATCGAGGTCGCACCCCGGTCCCGTCGAGCGCCCCGGTCCCCCTGGACGCCCCGGCGCCGCCCCGCACCCCGGGCCCGTCGGGCACTTCGTTCCGGGTCCCCCGGCCGGCCGAATCGGCGCAGCATCTCAGCTTCCCTCCCCCACATGCGTGTCCCCCGATTGCGTCTCCCCCGCGCGCGCCGCCCCCAACCCCGGCTCACCGGCCCCGGAAGCGGTCGACCACCGAGGTGAACTCGCCGACCAGGGTCTTGGCTCCGGGCAGGCCGGGCACCAGGGAGAGATCCGCCAGCGGAATCTCGCAGCTCACGGTGACCCGGACGGTGTCGAGCTGCCCGGCCGGGGCCGTCAACTCGCCGTGCTGCACGGCGATGTCCACGCGCCGGCAGTGCACCCCCTCCTGCGCCAGCAGACCCTGCGCCGATTCTCGCGCGGCGCTCTCCATACCGTCCACGCTGCGGGCGAGCGAGGCCGTACGGGCGGCGGCCCTGGCCGCGGCGTCGACGGTGCCGGCCGCGGTCTGGATCCGGCCGCCGACGACGGCGAGCAGGATGAGCAGGACCACGCCGGGGGCGACGATCACCGCGTCGATCGGTACGCCGCCCGCGTCGCGGCGCCGCCGTGCGCGCCTCACGGGCCACCGACCTGCGGGACGAAGCGTTCGCGCGGCGCGGAGGCGTGCTGGGTCAGCTCGACGCCGGCGACGCCGGGGATCAGGAAGAGCGGCTTGACCGTCACACTCACCCTGATCAGTTCGGCGGTGCTGCCGTCGGTGCTCACCCGGTAGCCGTCGACCACGCCGCCCTGGCGGCCGAGGAAGTCCGCGGCCTGGCGCCTGGCCGCCGCGTCCTTCTCGGCGTCGGCGATCCGGCCCTGGTGACGCCCGGCGTCCACGCCCTCGCGGGCGGCGGTGAGCGCGACCTGGCGGGCGTACCACCACATTGAGCCCTGGACGACGAGCAGGACGAGGGTCAGCACGGCGGGGAAGACGATGGCCAGGCTCAGGCTCATCGTCCCCCCGTCCCGGGCGCGGCGTGGTGGTCGGATCACTGGCCCGCGGGCACCTGGTTGTTGACCTTGGTCTCGACCCGGCCGGCCAGCGAGGTCAGGGCGGCCACCACTCCGATCGAGATGACGACCAGGGCGACGATCGCGAGCGCCAGCTCGATGCTGATGGCGCCGCGGTCGCCCCGGGCCCGGGCGGCCCGCAGCCGGCCGGCCCGCAGGTGGAAGAGCATGGTGAGGAGCTGGATCGGGAGCAGCGCCGGGAGGAGCAGGGCACCGGCCAGCTGCTTCAGTCGGTGTGTCATCGGGGGACTCCAGGTGTGGTGTGGGAGGAGCTGGGGCGGTGACCGCCCGGGGGCGGGCGGTCAGTTGAGCATCTGGTAGAGCGCGGGGAAGACGATCAGCACGGTCATCAGCAGGGTCAGGACCGAGCCGGGGGCGACCATCCGCTCGCTGTCGGCGTTGGCCCGGGCCAGGTCCTCGGCGAGCAACTCCCCGCGCAGGCCCTTGGCCCGGGCGCGGAGGGTGTCGTAGACGGCGGCGCCGTCGGTGCCGGAGATCCGCATGATGTCGGCGACGTCCTGGAGCGGGGTGAGGCCGAGCTCGACGGCGAGCGCGTCCAGGCCCTCCCAGGGCGGCAGCCGGTCGGTGGCCGCACGCTCCAGGGCGTCGCGGATGCGGCGGAAGACGGTGCCCCGGCCGACGGCCGCGGCGCGGCGCAGCGCCTCGGCGGGGCCGCAGTCCGCGGCCCGCTCCAGCGCGACGAGTTCCAGGTAGGCGGCGATGCCGTGCAGGTACTCGGTCCTGGCCTCCTTGGCCTCGCCGTGCACCACACCGTCGGGGACGAACCAGAGCACGGCGCCGAGCAGCGGGCCGACCACGAAGGGGACGGCGACCGGCAGTTCGGTGTCCACGAAGGCGGCCACCGCGACCACGTAGGCCGGCAGGACCAGGCCGAGCAGGGCGAACAGCAGCTTGTGCGCCATGAACCGGGCCGGGGTGCGGCCGATCAGCGCCAGCTGCCGGTGCGGGATGCGCACGCCGGGCAGGGTGGTGGAGTGCGCCCCGACCCGGTCGTACCAGCGGGGCTCCTCCTCCGCTCCGTCGGTGCCGCGACCGCCCGGCGCGCGGTGCAGCCGCTCCAGCGCCTGGCTCAGGTCCGGTGCGGCGGGCCGCAGTTCGGAAACCAGTACGGCGACTCCGCCGGCCGCGGCGGCGCCGGCCAGGACGGCCCAGGGGGAGATCACCGGGCCTCCCTGAGCAGCGGGTCCTCGGTCTCGGCGGCCTCGGCCTCGCGCAGGGCCGGCAGGGTGCCGGCCTTGCTGCGCCGGTCGGGTTCGATCAGGCGCGGCAGCGGCGGGTGGGAGGCCAGGGCGCGCATCCAGGCGATCACCGCGACGAAGGCGGCGGCGAGCACGCCCAGCACGAGCTGCCCGGCCAGCGTGCCGTAGGGCGCGGTGTAGCGCTCGTTGAACGAGCCGATGGCGATCACCAGCAGGATGATGCCGACGAGCCAGCGGATGGTGGTGCGGTGCTTGGCCCGGTCCGCCTCGATGGCGCGGCGCTGGCGGACCTCGTCGCGCACGGAGTCGGCCATGTCGGCGAGCGCCTTGGCCAGGCCGGGGCCGCTGTCCCCGGAGCGCAGCAGCAGGGCGGCGAGCACCTTGTCGGCGGTGGCGTCGGCGAGGCTGTCGGCGAAGGCGCGCAGCGCGTCCTCGGGGCGCCAGCGGGACTGCAGGCGGGCGGCGAGTTCGGCGATCTCCGGCTCCAGGGCGGCGGGGGCGGTACGGCGGCTGGTGATGATGGCCTGGTTGAGGCCGACGCCGAGCAGCAGGACGTCCGCCAGCCGCTGGGTCCATTCGGCGAGTGCCTCCAGCCGTTCGACCCGGTGGGTGTCGGGGCGGGTGGAGTCGAAGAGCCACGGCAGGCCGAACACGGCGAGCGGCACCAGCAGCGCGGTCAGCGGGATGCCGGTGAACAGCCAGGCCAGCGGGGCGCCGGCGAGCGCCAGTGGCAGCTGGACCCGGCGCATCCGCACCACCCGCGCCGGCGCGGCGCCCGGCGCGCCGTACCAGAGGGTGTGGGCGCGGCTCGCCAGCGGGTTGGCTGGGCGCGGCTCGGCGGCCGGGTCGGTGCCGCGCAGACCGACCGCCAGGGTGATCACCCCGGCGCCGACCAGCAGGCCGCAGAGCACGAACAGCAGGATCACCTCGGACCACCGCCGATCCGCAGCTGGAGCGGCTCGGCCCAGCTGCCGTACCGGGAGCCCAGCAGCGCGGCGTCGAAGCCGGCCCGGCGCAGGTCGTCCAGGCAGTTGGGCGGGGTGTGCGGGACGGCCCTGGGCTCACCCTGGTCGGCGCGCGGGCCGAAGACGGTGTTCATCGCCGGGCGGCCGTGCTCGCCGAGTCCGGTGACCTCCAGGACGTGCGAGACGAAGCGGTGGCGGCGTCCGCCGACGGCGGTCTCGTCGACCATCGAGACGTGCACGATGAGGTCGACGGCGTTGGCGGTGAGGCGGTAGGCGAGGCTGTCGGTCATGTGGGCGCCGTACTCCAGGCAGAGTTCGGCGATCCGGTCGACCACCATGTGCGGGCCGCGCGCGTGCAGGGTGCACATCGAGCCGCCCTCGCCGTTGGTCATCACCCGCAGCATCGGGACGACCTCACCGGAGCGGACCTCACCGACGATGATCCGGGAGAGGGTCATCCGGAGCGCGGCCGGGATCAGCTCACCGATCGTCAGTTCACCGGCCTGCCGGCCGTCGACGCGCTCGCCGTTGCCCTCGCGGGCCTCCATCGGGACGACCTGGCGCAAGTGGCCCAGGGTGTGCAGCCAGAGCTCGAACTCCGACTCCAGGGTGCCGACCCGCTCGTCCGGCGGGATCTCGGCGGCCATCGCGCGCAGCAGGCTGGTCTTGCCGACACCCTGGGTGCCGGTGATCATCACGTTCTTCCGGGCCCGGATCGCGGCGCCCAGGAAGGCGGCCAGGGTGGTGTCCACGGTACCCAGCGCCACCAGGTCGGCGAGCGTCGCGGAGGCGACCCGGTGACGGCGGATCGCCACATAGGGGCGGGGGGTGACCTCGGTCAGTGCCTGGAGGCGCATCCCGCCCTCCAGGCGCAGCGCCAGGGTCGGGCTGGCGGTGGAGAGGCTGCGCTCGCCGCCGCCGTGCTGGCGGGCCAGGTCCTGGAGGAGCTCGACGAGCTCGGCGTCGCTGTCGGCCACCGGCGGTACCTGGCGCAGCGGTTGGTGCACCCGGGAGATCCAGACGTCGTCGCAGCCGTTGATCAGGATGTTCTCGATCTCGGGGTCGTCCAGGTACGGCTGGAGGCGCCCGGCGCGGAACAGCAGGTCGAAGACGGCCTCGGCGAGGGCCCGGTCCTGGTCGCGGGTGGGCGGGATGCCGTGGGTCTGCGCGTACGCGTCGGACCAGCGGGCGACGGCCTCCTCGATCAGGGCCCGGCCGCGCTGGCGGCGGGTGGCACGGTCGGCCTCGACGCCGGAGCCGGCGGCCAGCCGGGAGAGCTGCTGGTGCAGTTCGGCGGCGACCTGGCGCTTGAGCTCGCGCGCGACCTGCGGGTCCACCGCGGGGCGGGTGCCGGCGCCGCGCTTGTCGAGCGAGGGCAACGCGGAGGGCACCGCGGTGGGGGTGGCGGAGGCCGCGTACCCGGCCTGCGGGTGGGCGGGGCCGGCGGCGGGGCCCTGGCCCGGAGGCACCGGCCCGGGGACGAACGGGGGCTGGGCCGTCCACGGCAGTGCCGCCGGGTCGCCGGACGGGCGCTGGTGCAGGGGGCTACCGCGCACGGAGCACCTCGCCGTACGCGACCTGCTGCGGGCGGACCGGGCCGGGGCGCAGGGCCTGCGGCTGCTGCGGACCGGGCCGGCCGATGCGGTCGGGGCCGTCGGGGCCGTCGGGGCCGTCGGGGCCGTCGGGGCCGGGGCTCTCGTGTCCCGGGCTCTCGTGCCCCGGGCCCGGGTGACCGGCCTGCGCGGGCTGCTGGGACTGCTGAGCCTGCCGAACCGGCTGGGCCTGCTGGGGCTGCTGGGCGTACTGCGGTTGCTGGGCCTGCTGGATCGCCTGGGTGTACTGGTACCCCGGCTGGGCGCCCTGCGCCGGGAAGGGCGCCGGCGCGGCCGGCTGCGGAGCGAGCCCGGCCAGCGGCGCCTGGGCGTACGCCGCGGCGGGCTGCTGCGGGTAGGACAGCGGGTGCGTCTCGGGCGCCGGCCGCCACCCCGCCGCCGGCGGCTGGTGCTCCAGCGGCAGGGGCGCGGGCGGGGCACCGGACCCGCCCGGGGTGAGCGGCTGCGCCGCGGGGGCCAGCCGCTGGCGCCGGCGGCGGGTCAGCAGCTCGATCTGGTCGGCCGCCGAGCGGGCGGTGCGCATCAGCTCGGAGCGGATGAACCGGCGGTCGGCGGTGTCCCCGCCGTCCGACAGGACGCGGGCGGTGCGCGGCGCGTGCGGCAGCAGCCCCAGTGTGGGCAGTCCGAACTCGCGGGACACCTCCGAGGCCGAGTACGGGCCCTCGGCGACCAGCAGCAGGCCCAGCGCGTCGGCGCCGCCGCCGGAGTTCGCAAGGTCCTCGCGCAGCGCGGCCAGCCGGGGCCGGGCCGAGCTCAGGCCGCGCAGGGTGGTGCGCAGCGTCACGGCGACCACGTCGGCCCGGCGGGCGAGCACCGCGCTGGGGCCGGTGGCGCCCGAACGGCCGAGGTCCAGGATCACGTCGTAGCCCTGCGGTTCGAGTGCGTGCAGGGTCTCCACCAGCGGCTCCCAGGTGTAGGCGAGGCCGGGGGCCTGGGTCGGGTCGGTCAGCCCGGGCAGCAGCAGCCGTTCGGCCCGGCCGTCCGGCGAGAGGTCGATCAGCTGCTCCCAGAGGGTCTGGGCGAGCAGCCCGCGGCGGTCCGCGACGGCGAGGTTGCGCAGCCCGTAGACGGCCTCGACCCGGCCCTCCAGGGCGCCCGCGAGCACGGCGCCGCCGTCCGGGTCGCACTCCACCAGCAGGACCTTGCGCCCGGGTTGCAGCGGCCAGGCGAGCAGCAGCGCGAGAGCGGTCGTGGTGGCACCCGGCGCGCCCGGGCCGCCGACCACCGCGATCACCGCCATCAGACGCCACTCCCCGCGCCGGAGGAGCCCGAGGGTGTGGGCGTGCCGGCGCCGGGCGCGGGCGTCCCCGTCCCCGTCCCCGGTGCGGGTGAGGCGCCGGCGCGGGGGGCGAGCACCACCTGGAACCGCCCGCTCTGCACCCAGGACGCCAGCCGGGGTCCGTCGGCGGACGCGAGGGCCACGTCGACCACCTGGCTGCCGTCCGTGTCGACCTTGCCCACCGCCGTGACGACGGCCGACAGGCTCTCCGGCGTCCGGCTGGTGCCGCCGGCCTGCCCGGAGGAGGCCTCGGGGGTGGACACCACCACCACCATCGCGCCCGGTTGCAGTCTGGTGGCGGGCAGCTGGGTCCGCTTGGCGGCGATGCCGACGACCAGCTGGCCGGGCTGCACGGTGAGCGCCTGGGCCACGTCCGCGCCCAGCAGCAGCGCGCCGCGCCGCAGGTCGGTGGTGGCCCGCATGCCGATGGTCCTGGCCCGGTCGGCGGCGGCCAGCGGCTTGAGCACCGGGTCGCTGGCGATCCGGGCGACCACCAGGTCGTCCGCCGTCAGCACCTGCCCGTACGGCACGTCACGCGCCAGCGCCAGCACGGCGATCCGCTGCCCGGTGCTGTTGTACAGCACCGCTCCGCCCAGCCCGCCCGCCGCGATCAGCGCCACCGCCATCGCCAGCACCGCCGGGCGGCGCCGCCGGGCCCGGAGCGTGCGCGGCGGCGCGAGCGGCGCCCCGCGCGCCGGCTCCGGCACCAGCGTGGACGTGGACGTGCCGGGGCCCGGCGTCGCGAATGTACGGTTCTCCACCGGGCTTCGGCCTTTCGTACGTCGGTCGTGGATCTGCTGCGCCGAGGGTCAGTTGAGCACCTGGACCTCGGCGACCCGCAGCTCGAACTCGTTGCTGGTCTTGTCCACCGTCTTCTCCCTGACGGGGGTGCCCGTCGGACCTTCGGTCACCTTGGCGGTGATCTTCCAGTGCAGGGTCACGGTCGGGTAGAAGGCGCCCTCGGGCTGCCCGGCCGCCGACCTGGTGTAGGTGTAGCCGCAGTCCGGTGAGGGCCCGGTGCGGCCGGCCTGGTAGGGCGTACCGGGGACGAGGCAGTGCGGCTGGCCGGGGGCGTGGTCCCCCATGTCCCAGTCGGCGCTCACCAGCTCGGCGGTGGCCGTGACGACGATCCCGGGGACGCTGGCGCGGACCGGTGCCGGCGGGGTGGCCTGACCGGGGGTCTCGTACCAGAGCCAGACCGGAACCCCGACCACGGGCTGCCCCGTCGGCGCCGTCCGCGGCACCGGCCTGGCCGCCACCAGCCCCGCCATGTCGGTCAGCGCCTGCTCCTGGAGGGTCTGGGGGGTGACCGGGGCCGGCCCGACCGGCGGCTGGGCGAAGAACTCCAGCCTGGGGATGCCCAGGCCGGCCGGTGGTTCACGGCAGGTGACGGAGTACAGGGCGCCCTTGGCCGGGTCGTTGCCCGCCCACGCCGGGTCGGAGGCCGGCGGCTGCGGGCTGGCGGCCTTGTAGTAGCAGGGCTCGCTGTACCAGCCGAGGTCGTCGCTCCAGCACGGGACCTCCGCCCCGTACGCGAAGCACTTCCCGGTGCCGCCGCCTCCCGCGCCCCCGCCACCGCTGCCGCCGCCGGGCGGTGGTGTGGTGGTCGAGCTGCCGCCCGGTTTGGTGGCGACGACGCAGATATCGGCATTGGCGCAGGGGTACACGTCGCTTCCCGGGCCGCCGTCGGCTGCGGCCGGCGCGGCCAGGCCGAGTGAGATCAGCACGGCCGTTACCGAACGAACCGCCACCCGCTGGGATTTGGTCAGCATGTCTTCTCCGTCAGACGATTGCTACGGGTGACCAGCCAGCCATTGTTGTCCTCCCGGAGAGCGACCGAAAGGACGTAGCGGGTCAGCCTCTGCTCCGGATCTTTCAGCGCTCCGGTCTTCGCATCCACCTGGTGCCAGTCCGTGATGTCCACACAATCCTCGATCTCCGCCGTCCGGGGTGCGGCGCGCAGATCGAGGGACTTCACCACCGCGCTGTTCCGCGGCGAACCGCTCATCACAAGATTGGCCTCAATCAGCCTGTGCAGGTTGGTGAGAGCCTCCGCCTGGGCCTGGCCGGCGGAGCGGCCGGCGAGGATTCCGGTGTCGGCCGCCGGGTGCGCGTACGCCCCGATCCTGGCCTGCCACCAGTCCTGATACGACCTCAGCACCACTCGGGCGACCGCCCCTTCGGGGCCGTCCGTGGGGGCGGTGCGATCCGCACCGGAACCACCCGAAGGAGGTACTGGAGTCACTGTCGCAACACTGGGCGCGGAGGTCCCGAGCCGATCAGCGGAACCGGCGCCACCACTGCTCGCGCAGGAGCTCAGCAGCACCACCAATACCGCCCCACCAACCCCAACCGCCCCCGGGCGCAACACAATTCCGCGCTGCCGCATCGCCCCACCTCGTCGCGACCGAACCATCGGTGATCCGTGGTCGCCAGAAGAAATCCGCCGCCCCGCCGACTTGCCGCGAGGGCATCGATTCTTCGCCAACCCAGCCCAGCACGGCAACACCTTGGGCCCCCTGACCTTACGCGGAAGGCGGATCCGTCGGGGCACTTTCCCGCCACAGAACGGCCAACAGTTCTTCAGAAAGCGACAATCCGGCCAATGCGCCCCGCACGGCCGCCCGATTGCGCATCAACAACCGCCCGCCCTGCGGCGGTACCAGCAGCCGCGCCCCGCTCGCACCGGCCGCCAGCTCGCCGCACTCCAGCTGCGCCGCGACGGCCGGTTGCAGCTCCAGCGGCCCGACCGCGGCGGGGGCGCCGGGCACCCCGTGCTCCAGCACCCTGGCCAGCGCCCAGCTGAACGAGCCCTCGCCCCCTGGCAGTACGGCGTCGCGCCCGCGCCGCCCAGGGGCGTATCTGGCCACCCGCCCCCAGAGCGGCACCCGGGAGTAGCTGAGCAGCTCACCGATGCCGTCCTCGCCACCGCGTTCCAGGGCCGCCCAGGTGTCCCGGTCGGCGACGGCGTCGACCAGCAGCAGGGTCTCCTCCTGGTCGCCGTGGACCATCGCGCTGACCACCCAGTCCCAGGCCAGCCCGCGCCGGTAGGCGTTGTCGGGCGTGCTGCCCCCGGTCACCAGGGCGAGGCGGCGGGCCTTCGGGTCGGTGACCAGCTGGCCGAGCAGGCAGACCACCAGCCAGCGGCCGCGCCGGCGCGCGGCCTCGCGCAGCACCGTGAGCATGGTGTTGGCGTCGGCGTCCGGCTCCACCACGCTGACCCGGCAGCCGGCCGCGCCGGCGTCGAAGCAGCTGCCCGGCAGCGCCCCGGCCAGCAGCTGCGCCCCCGCCGCCGCCAGCGCCGAGCCGCCGTAGCTGCGCTCGGGCCCGCCGTCCGCCCCGATCACCACGAGGTCGACCCCACTGACCATCCGCACACCCCCTCCTTGCCGGCCCCCGGTGTACCGCGGACCGCTGTGCCGTACCGCGTACGGTGTGCCCCGTACCGCCGACAAGCTACCGCCGCGCCGCGCGCCGGACCGCCGCTGGACACAACCGTGACCAGCGAGGCCGCCCGAACGGCGGCGCCGGGGCTCGCGGAGCGGCCGGCCGGCGGCCCGCGCCGCCCGGTGGGCGGGGGCGGCAGGTCAGGGACCATGGGCCCTGGTGGACGGCCCGGGCGGCGGCGCACCATCGGACGCATGGACCGCGACCGTGACCTCGACCCCCGGGTGGAGACCCTCAGCGAGGCCGAGTGCCTGCACCTGCTCGCCACCGTGCCCGTGGGGCGGGTGGTGTACACCGCTCACGCGCTGCCCGCCGTGCTGCCGGTGGCCTTCGAGGTCGACGCCGACGGGCGGCTGCTGCTGGCGCTGCGCCGGGGCGGCACCGTCTCACGCGCCCTGGACGACACGGTCGCCGCGTTCCAGGCGGACCGGCTGGACCCGGCCTCCCGGACGGGCTGGAGTGTCCTGGTGCGCGGGCGGGCGGAGGTGGTCACCGACCCGGTGCTGCACGAGCGGCTGCTGCGCCAGGGCCCGCGCTGCTGGGTGGGCGAGGCCGAGCCGATGTTCGTGGCGATCACCCCCGAGCTGGTCACCGGCCGGCTGCTGGCCGCGCCCGGCCGCGAGGCCCGGCCCTCCTGACCGGGACACGGCTCTCCCGACCGGGGCCGGGCCGCCCGGGTCCGGCCCTCCCGCCCCGGTTGGGCACCCCTGAGCGAGCTCCAGCACCCCTGACAGCGGACGGACGAGTGGGCATACTCTGCCCAGGCACGGACTCCACTCCCCCACCGGGCCACCTCTGCCGCCCCAGGAGCGCACCTTGACGACCTTCGCCTCGCTCGCCGACCTGACCGCCGCCGTCGGCTCCGAGCTCGGCACCAGCGAGTGGCACACCATCGACCAGGCGCGGGTGAACCTGTTCGCCGAGGCCACCGGCGACCACCAGTGGATCCACGTCGACCCGGCGCGCGCCAAGGAGAGCCCCTTCGGCTCGACCATCGCACACGGCTACCTGACCCTCTCGCTGATCCCGGTGCTCGCCAAGGAGTGCTACGGCGTCGAGGGCGTGCGGATGGCGCTGAACTACGGCTCCGAGAAGGTCCGCTTCCCCGCGCCGCTGCCGGTCGGTACCGCCGTGCGGGCGACGGCCGAGCTGGTCTCGGCGACGGAGGTGCCGGGCGGTGTCCAGGCCGTGGTGCGGTTCACCATAAGCAGCGCGGAGAGCGCCAAGCCGCACTGCGTCGCGGAGACGATCACCCGGTTCCTGCACGCCTGACCCACCCGGGACGGCGCGCGGTACGCCGTTCGGCGTGCCGCGCGCCGTCCCGCCATGTCCGGGCGCACCCCGACCGGTAAGGTCCGACAAGATGGTTGTCGTACCTTGACGGCCCAGGCCGGCTCCGTACACACCTCGGCATGCCGGTATTCGTTCCGCGTCAGGTGGGCAGAAGCCGCTACGTACCCCGGGCCCGCCCGGGCCGTACGACGACTTCCGTTCATGCGGACCGGGTGGTCCCGTCCTTGGAGGTGCCGTGCCCAGCTCCGTCCCCTGGTACTCCCGCGTCATCGGCCTCACGTCTCCCCCCGGCCTGACCGGCCTGCCGCGCGCCACCTGGCACCGGGTCCGGACGGACGCCTTCGGGGCCGAGCCCAGGGGCGCCCGGCTGGCCCGCATCCACCGCTCGCCGCAGTTCGCCGACGGCGCCTTCCGCAATCCCGTACCGACCCGGCGCATCGTCTACGAGCGCAGCCCGCTGGAGGTCACCCGCGAACAGCTCACCGCCCACCGGGCGCGCCGGGCGCCGGCCGCGGCCGTGCCGCTGCACCGGCTGCGGCCCGCCGAGCTGGCGCAGCCCCCGGCCTCCGGCCTGCGGCTGACCTGGCTGGGCCACGCCACCGTGCTCGCCGAGCTGGACGGCCGCCGGGTGCTGTTCGACCCGGTCTGGGGCGAGCGCTGCTCGCCGTTCGGATGGACGGGCCCCAAGCGGCTGCACCCCGCCCCGATCCCGCTGGGCGAACTCGGCCCGGTCGACGTCGTGGTGGTCTCGCACGACCACTACGACCACCTCGACATGGCCACGGTGCGCGAACTGAACGCCACCGGCGCCGTCTTCGCCGTCCCGCTGGGCGTCGGCGCGCACCTGGAGCACTGGGGAGTACCCGCCGGGAGGATCGTGGAGCTGGACTGGTGGGAGTCGGCCCAGGTCGCGGGGCTGACCCTGACGGCCACCCCCGCCCGCCACTACTGCAGCCGGGGCCCGCGCACCAGCGCGCTCTTCCTCTGGGCCTCCTGGGTGGTCGCCGGGCCCGAGCACCGGGTCTTCCACAGCGGCGACACCGGGTACTTCCCCGGCTTCGCCGAGATCGGCCGCCGGCTCGGCCCGTTCGACGCGACGATGATGCAGGTCGGTGCGTACAGCCGGTTCTGGCCCGAGGTGCACATGACGCCGGAGGAGGGCGTGCGGGCACACCTGGACGTGAGCGGCGAGGTGCTGCTGCCGATCCACTGGTGCACCTTCAACCTCGCCCCGCACCCGTGGGAGGAGCCCGCCGAGCGGGTCGTCGCCGCGGCGCAGGCGCTCGGCGCGACAGTGACCGTGCCGCGCCCGGGCAGGCCCTTCGAGCCGGCCGCCCCACCGGCGCTGAAGCTGTGGTGGCGCGCGGCCGCCGCGGTGCCCGGCGGCCCGGAGCTGCTCGTCCCCGAGGTCGGCCCGATCGCCGCCACCCCGGCCACGCCCGGCGCGAGCGCCGCGGCCGAGGACGACGGCGTGACCGTCTGAGGCCAGACCCGAGGCGCCGCCCGTCGCGGCCGGGCCGCAGCGGGCGGCCATGACGGGCGGCGGCGAATGAGAACGAGTTCTATATTCGGCAACCCGACAGTAACCCAGGTCACATCGCCGCCCGGGCGTGGTCTGCCACTATGAGCGCGTGAGAGAAGCCACCGAACAGGACGCGCAGGCAGCCGGCGCGGACCGCGCGACCATCGGCCCGTTCGCCGATCTGCTGCGGATCGAGCAGCTGGACGAGAACATGTTCCTCGGCTGGTGCCACGCCGGCGCACCGACCCGGGCGTTCGGCGGGCAGGTGGCCGCACAGGCGCTGACCGCCGCAGGCCGAACCATCGGCGGCGGACGGCTCGTGCACTCGCTGCACGGCTACTTCCTGCGCCCCGGCGACCCGGCCCGCCCGATCAGCTACGAGGTGGACCGGATCCGCGACGGGCTCACCTACGCCACCCGCCGGGTGACGGCCCTCCAGCGCGGCGAGGCGATCTTCACGCTCTCCGCCTCCTTCAAACACCCGGAGCAGGACGACGGCCGCCAGCGCACCATGCCGCCGGTGCCGGGCCCCGAGGAGTTGCCCGACCCCTTCCTGCTCTGGGAGCGGACGGACCCGGAGGACTACGCCAAGGCGGGCGGCTTCCGCACCCTTGACCTGCGGTTCATCCCGCCGGACGCACCCGGCCTGCCGCCCGAAGTACCCGGCGTACCCCAGCAGTTCGTCTGGCTGCGGACGGGCACCCCGCTGCCCGAGGACGACCCGCTGCTCCAGGTCTGCGCGCTCACCTACCTGTCGGACCTCACCCTCGCCTCGACCGCCACGCTGCACCTGCAACCGCACCGCTTCCAGCGCACCGAGCCGGCCACGATCGTGCTGGCCTCGCTGGATCACGCGATGTGGTTCCACCGCCCGTTCCGGGCCGACGAGTGGCTGCTGTTCGCCCAGCGCAGCCCCTCGGCCGGCGACGGACGCGGCCTGTCCCACGGCGAGTTCTACAACCGGGACGGCCTGCTGGTGGCCTCCGCCGTCCAGGAGGCGCTGGTGCGCGACCGCCGCCCCCACCCCGGGCCCGCCTGAGGCCCGGCCCGGGACCGGCCCGGCGCCGGGCGGACCGCGCGCAACCGCGCCGGACCGCTCGGCGGCCCGCCCGCTCGGTCGGTAAGCTGCCCGGACGTCATACTCCCGCAACGCCCTGAGCCGTATCATGGTGCGGGTGACCAAGGTTGACCTGTCACCACGGCCGGTGGAGGCGATGTCCCCCCGTCAGCTCGAACGCCGCCAGAGCCTGATCGCGGCCGCGCTCGCCCTGGTGAACGAGATCGGCGTCGAACGGTTGCAGATGAAGCAGGTCTGCGAGCGGTCCGGAGTCGCCCTGGGGACGGCGTACCGCTACTTCTCCTCCAAGGATCATCTGCTGGCCGCCGCGATCGCCGAGTGGCACCGGCTGCTGCTGGCCGACGTGGTGGCGGAGCTGCGCGGGCCACGTGCCGGGCTGGGGGCAACGGACCGGGTGGTGCGCTTCGTCCGCCACGGCATGCGGGCCTACCAGCGCCAGCCCCAGCTGGCCCGGCTGCGGGTGGCGGTGGCCGCCTCCACCGACCCGTTCGCCAGCGAGACCCTCCAGGGCATGGCCCGGGCCGACAGCGCGGCGCTCCAGGCGGTGATGGCGGAGGTGCCGCCGGCCGCGAGCGATCTCGTACGGCACATCGTCGGCCACGCCTGGCAGGGCGAGCTGACGGCCTGGGTGACCGGCCGCACGACCCTCGGGGACGCCCGCCGCCGGCTGGAGGACGTGGTGCGGCTGGTGCTCACCCCGTACGAGACGGGCCACCCGGCGGGCCTGCCCGGCGTACCGGCGGCCCTGCTGCCGCCCGATCGCGACACCCCCTCGGCCGCGCCGCCGATCGGCGCCTGACCGCCCCGGGGGCGGCAGCCCTGCCCGGCATGCCGCTCCCGCACCCCGGCGACCTGCGCAGACGTCTCGACGTCCGGACCCCGTCCAGACTTCACCCACCCGTAGCTCCCGTTAAGACCGCGCTGGAATGCTCACCGGCATGAACGCCCGACCTCCGGCCATCTCCCAGGAACCGCGCTTCCCGCTGCCCAAGCGCCACCGCCGGTTCCTCGCCTGCACCGCCGTCGCCGCCTCGGTCGTGCTCGGCACCCTCGGCGTCGCGGCGACCGTGGAGAGCGTCAGACAGGGCACCGTCGCGATCGCCACCGCGACCCGCTGACCGGCCTCTCCCGGCCGGCCGGTGACCGCGCGGCGCCGCCTCAGGCCGGTAGTTCCTGCTGGCTCCGGCTGTCCGCGTGGGGCGCCCGGGCCTGGGCCGGGACGAGGGCGGCGGCCGGTGCCGGAGCGTGGGCCGGCGCCGGGTCGTCGCCGGGGCGGTCCGGACGCGAGTGGCGGCCGGTGCCCGGGGCGGGCAGCAGCTCGGCCTGTGGCGCGTAGCGGGCCGCGGGGGCACGAAGCAGCCAGCCCGGGGGGAAGGTCCCGCGCGGGGCGGGGGTGATCAGGCTCATCCGGTGCAGCAGGTCCAGCGCGCCGCGGCGCAGCGCCGTCCGGTCGGCGAGGTAGTCCCGGCCCCAGCCGGCCGTCAGGCCGTACTCGTCAGCGATGTCGCCGAGGGCTCCGTCTATCAGGGCGTCGGGTATCGGTACGCCGGCGCCCGGGCACTCGCCGGGCAGCGGGCGCAGCTCCTCGACCAGGCGCTCCACCAGCAGCAGCGCGGCCCGGGTCAGGGTGCCGGTGCCGGTCAGCGCGAGGTCGGTGAGTTCGCCGGCCGGGTCGAGCAGCGCGACGCCCTCGGCCCGCAGCTCCGGCTCCAGGCCGAGGAACTCGGCGAGGGCGTGGGCCGCGCCGAGCCGGTGTGCGGGCAGCCAGGCGCGCTGCTCGGCGCTCAGATCCTCGGCCAGCACGACCGGGTTCTCGGCGAGCAGGCGGCGTACCACGACCTCCGGGGTGCCCTCGGCGGCTCGGCGGATCAGGTCCTCGGTGTCGGCGGCGAGTGCCGGCGGGCCGGCCGGCACCGCGCGGGCCAGCTCCCGGTCGACCGTCAGGACGGCGGCCGGGTCCGTGGTGTCCGGTACCGGGCCGCTGAGGACCTGCCAGTCGGCCAGCACCCGCAGCGCGGCGGCGAGGTCGGCGTCGGACGCCGCCGGGGCGACCGTGGGTGCGGCGGCGGCGCGGACGGCGGCCGTGAGCCGGCCGAGCGGGAGCTGCTCGGGCGCGTCCACCAACACGGCCAGCGCGAGGGCCAGCTGGGCGTACCCGGCCGGGGTGAACGGTGCTCCGGTGTCCGGTCGCTCCAGGCGGCGGCCGCCACCGGGGCCGAGGCCGGCCTTGCGGAGCCGGGCGTGCCAGGGGCCGACCACCAGGCGGTAACCGAGCAGGGCCGCGAACCGTTCCGTCAGCCAGTCGCGGTGACGGCGGATCAGCGGGAACCCGTCGCCGTGCGGGCCGGCCGCCGTGACCAGCGGGTGGGCGAGCAGCAGCCGGGCGGCGATCCGGCGTTCGGCGGTGGCGGAGCGGTCCTGCGGGGCCGCGGCGGCCCGGGCGGGTTCGGGCCTGCGGTGCTTGCCCGGGCGCCCGGCCACCGTGGCGGGCCCCGCGCCGGGGACGGCCGGTACGGCGGCGGTGCGCCGGGCCCGGCGCAGGCCGCGCGGCGGGCGGGGCTCACCGGTCCGTACGGACAGGGAGGCGTGGGCGGTCGGGCCGTGCCACCAGCTGACCTCGGCCGGGGCGCAGGGCGCGCCGTGGTGGTCGGCCTCGGGGGCGGCGACGACCGAGAAGTGCCGGGCGCCGTACAGGCCGAAGGCGGCGGTGAACAGGTCGTGGGCGGTCTGCGGCGCGGCGGCGGCGAACCAGCCCGCCAGCCGCAGCAGTCCGGGGTCGGGCGAGGTCTCGGAGCCGGCCGGCGGCGGCGCGGGCGCGGCGGCCCCGGCCTGCGCCGGGCCGACCGGCGGGAGCGTGGGCGCGTGAGCGGCCACGAAGCCCCCGTGCGAGCCGCCGGTGCCGCCCGAAGCCGTTGGCCGCAGCTGGCCGGGCACATCGTCAGGACGGGTCGCGCGCACGGCGAGGCAGGCGTCGGTGGTCCCCCGCCGCGCCCCGCCCTCACGTCCGTCGGACGTGCCGCCCGGCACCCACTGGATGCCGGTCGCGTACTCCTGCTGCTTCATGTCGTGAACCAGATTAGACGGTGGCCGAGTGGCCCCGTGGCAGCAACCGGGTGACGCGGTGAATTGTCCGGACACCCCGCCCGCAGCCTCCGGCCCACCCGGCTCCCGGCCCACCCGGCGGCCGAGGCTCGCCGGCCGGGGCCGTCACCCACCCGCCGCCCGCCGCCACGGGCGCGCCCGCCGGCCCACCGTCGGCCGGCACCGGACGTCGGTGGCTACGCGCGGGTAACAACCCCTTCCCCCGCCGCCCCGCCGTCGCCTAGGGTGCCGGACATGCCGAACCTGCCCGATGTCGTCCTGTGGTCGATACCCGCGTTCGTGCTGCTCACCGTCCTGGAGATGCTCTCCTTCCGGTTCCGTCCGGACGGGGACGAGCAGGGCTACGCCGCCCGGGACACCGCCACCAGCCTCAGCATGGGCGCCGGCAGCCTGCTCTTCGACGCGCTGTGGAAGATCCCGGTGGTGGCCCTCTACACGGCCCTGTACGAGTTGACGCCGCTTCGGGTGCCCGTGCTCTGGTGGACGCTGCCGCTGATGCTGCTGGCGCAGGACTTCTGCTACTACTGGTCGCACCGCGGCCACCACGTGGTCCGGATCCTGTGGGCCTGTCACGTGGTGCACCACTCCAGCCGGCACTACAACCTCTCCACCGCACTGCGCCAGCCCTGGACCAGCGCCACCAGCTGGGTCTTCTACGTCCCGATGATCCTGGCCGGTGTGCACCCCGCCGCCCTGGCCTTCTGCTTCTCGGTCAACCTGGTGTACCAGTTCTGGATCCACACCGAGCGGATCGGCCGGCTCCCGCGCCCCGTCGAGTCCGTCTTCAACACCCCCTCGCACCACCGCGTCCACCACGCCTCGCAGGGCGGCTACCTGGACCGCAACTTCGGCGGCATCCTGATCGTCTGGGACCGCCTGTTCGGCTCCTTCACGCCGGAGACCACCCGGCCCGTGTACGGACTGACGAAGAATCTGGCCACCTTCAGCCCGCTGCGGGTGGCCACCCACGAGTACGTCTCGATCGCCCGCGACCTGGCCGCCGCCGACAGCTGGCGCGACCGGGTACGCCATCTCACCAAGGGCCCCGGCTGGCAGCCGGTACGCCCCGACCGCCCGGAGGGCAACGCCGCATGAGCCTCAGCACCACCACCCGCAGCGCCGTCGGCGGCCGGCTGCGCGCCGCTCGCGGCCTGCTCACCGGCTTCGCCGCCACCTCGGCCGCCCACCTCGGCGCGCTGCTGACCGACACCCCCGCGCTCCGGCACGCCACCAAGCCCGCGCTGATGCCGCTGCTGGCCGCGCACAGCGTCGCGGCCACCGAGCGGGCGCCCAAGCTGCTGGCCCCCGCGCTGCTGCTGAGCGCCGGCGGCGACGTGCTGCTCCAGCTCGGCAACGACCCCGCGTTCCTGGCCGGCATGGGCTCCTTCGCGGCCGCGCACGTCTGCTACGTGACGATGTTCGTCCAGCGCGGGGCACTGACCGACCGGCGGCGGACCGCCCTGCTCGCGGCCGCGTACGCGGCGGCCTGGGCGACCATGATCAGCCAGCTCTGGCCGGGCCTGGGCGACCTGCAGATCCCGGTCGCGGGCTACAGTCTGCTGCTCACCTCGACCGCGGTGAGCTCGGCCGGTCTGGGGTGGCGTACCGGCCTGGGCGGGGCGCTGTTCCTGCTCTCGGACACGCTGATCGCCACCCAGCTGGCCAAGTGGCGGGAGCTGCCCGCACACCACTTCTGGATCATGGCGACGTACATCCTGGCCCAGTACCTGCTGGCCAGCGGCACGCTCAAGGCCTACCAGGACGAGGACGAGGATCAGGGCGCCGTCGAACCGGCCACCGCCTGACGACACCGCCCGCCACCGCCCCGGCGCCGCCGGACCGGGTGGTCCGACGGCGCCGGGCGGTGCGATGCGCGGGCAGGGGGCTGCCGGAGCGGCCTCAGGCGGATCCGGTGCCGCCGCGCCGGCGCAGCAGCCAGAAGCCGCCGATACCGGAGGCGACCAGCAGCGCACCGGCCGTGAGCTCGGCCGGACTGCTCGCCACCGAGCCGCCGAGGCCGGTCTCCACGGCCCCGTGCGGACCCTCCTGACCGGAGGCCGGCTGGCCGATCGCGCCGCCGGCCCACTCGCCCGCGGCCTTGCTCCACTCGTCGAGCGCGCCGCCGGGGGTCGCGGTGGCCGGCAGCGAGGCCGCGGCCGTGGTCACGGTGACGGTGGTGGAGAAGGTGACCCCGTCGGGACACTGGCCGTCGACCTTCTCGTCGCCGGAGGACTTGCCGGCCAGCCGGGCGGAGCCGGTGTGCCGGCCGTCCGAGCCGAGGGTCAGGGTGGCCGGGCCGCCCTCGAAGGCCGGCGAGCTGGCGGTGATGGTCTTCGCGGTGGTGCTCCCGCAGGAGACCGAGACGGTGACGGTCTGGCCGGGCGCTGCCTGGGACGGGCTGACCGAAGCCCGCTCACCGTCCTTGGCCAGCGCGCTCGGGGCGGTGAGGCCGATCAGTGCAGTCGCGCCTATCAGGGCCGCTGCGGCGGTACGCGTGGGGCGCATGCCGGGACCTCCAGGATTCTCGGGCGCAGCCGGGGACGGTGCCGTCCACGTGAACGATCAACTACACCCAGTCACCCACGACGCTAGGCGCGGCGGGCCCCGGCGGCGACCGCGCAGGGCCGTCCGGGGGACCGAGGTGACCCACCGTGGTGCCGTCCTCCTTGCCGACGTCGCCGCCGCGCCGGCACGGCCGTCACCTGCCGTCGGCCGGCGGCGGGCCCCCGGCGGGGCCGGTCAGCACCGCGTGGGCGGCGCGGACCTCGCGGTGCAGCGCCGCCAGCACCGGGGCTCCGTCGTCACCGCCCCCGTCCCCGCCGTGGCCGCTGGCTTCGCCACCGCGCTCTCGGCCCGGCTCGGTGGGCGGCAGCGGGGTGCCGGTACGGATCGCGTGGGTGAGCTCGCGCAGCTCCGCGGCGATCCGGGCGGTCTCGGCGGGCGCCGGCGCGGGCGCGCCGTGGACGGCATGGACGGCAGCCGCGGTGGTCGCCTCGATCACCCGCTCCACGGCGACCAGCAGCGGCCACCAGGCGGCTGCCCGGGCACCCACCGGCGGCGGCTCTCCCAGGGCCCGCTGGAACTCCGTCCGGACCACCGAGACGTCGCGGTACACCCGTCGGCGCAACCTGGCCCGCGCGGCCTGGTCGGCGGCGGAGGCGGCGGTTCCCAGGGGGCTTCCGGCGCTGCCTCCACCGACGGCACCGGGAGCCGTGCCGCCGGCGGGCCGGCCTGGACCGGTGGCGGACCAGGCTCCGGCGCTGCCGGGAGCGGGCGCGAAGGCGCACTCCACATAGCGGGCGGTGTCGTCCACGGCGGCCGCCAACCGGGCGCCGACCCGGGTGTGCCAGCTCTCCGGCCACAGCGCGTACCCGGCCAGGAGCACGATCGCGCAGCCGATCAGGTCGTCCAGCATCCGCGGGGCGACCAGGCGGACGCCCTGATGGCCGAGCAGGTCGGTGAAGATCAGGATCAGCGGGGTGATCACCGCGGTCTGCAACGCGTAGTTGCGCCGGGACACCACCGGCAGCGCGGCCGCCAGCACCGCGACGACCGGCACCTCCCAGCCGCCGCGCGGCACCACGGCGAGGGCGACGGCCGCCACCACCAGGCCGGCGGCCGTGCCGATCGAGCGCAGCACCGCACGCGAGAAGACCGAGCCGAAGTCGGGTTTCAGTACCAGCACCACGGTCAGCGGCACCCAGTACGAGCGGGGTACGGGCACCAGCGAGACCAGCGCCTGGGCGAGCCCGACGCACAGGGCGAGCCGCACGCCCTGACGCCAGGGGTTGCCGGTGAGCAGCAGGTCGTGGGCCAGCGAGCGCAGCCGGGCGGGCAACGCGGGCGGCCGGCCGAGCCGGTCGGCGTGCCAGTGGGCGCCCGCCAGCACCTCGCGCGCGTGCCGGACGGCGGCCTCCACCGCGCGTTCCGCCGGGTCGGCGGGCAGCGGTGGCACGGTGTCCGGCGGAGCGGGGCCGCCCTCGACGGCGTCCGCGATCGCCCGTACCTCCTGCGGGATGTGCGGCGGCAGCGGGCGGCCGGCGGCCTGGACGGCGGGCGCGGCCTCCAGCAGCACCGTCACGGCGTTGAGCAACGCGACCAGGCGGGACATGCCGCGGCTTCGGCCGGGCGCCACGGCGCGGCGGCCCAACAGCAGGTCGTAGGCGTGGTTGAGGCTCTGGGTGACGGGCGCTCGGGCCTGCTCCCAGCGCTCGGTGCCGGCCGCGGCCAGCAGCTCCGCCGTGACCCGGTACGCGGCCGCGACCGCGGACCGCTCGGGTACCCGGGCGCGTCGCGGCCAGGCGAGCAGGGCCATGGCCAGCACCAGCAGGGTGCCCAGCAGGACCAGTGCGGGGCCGCGCCACCAGGGCGTGGGCATCGGCAGGCCGGCGCCGATGATGGCCAGCAGCATCAGGCTGAGCCCGGCGGCGGAGGCGACCGCGCCGATCGTGCTGATCATCCCGGCAACCAGCGCCAGGGCGGTCAGCGCGGCGACGGCCGCCCAGCCGTGCCCGTACACCCGCTCGCCGAGCGCGAGGCCGGCCGCGCCGACCAGCTGCGGCACGCCGATGTGCAGCACCCGCAGCCGGTAGGCGTCCGCGGTGTCACCGATGACGGCTCCGAGCGCGCCCATCGACACCAGCGCGCCCGAGGCGATCTGCCCGGTGGCGGCCCCGACCGCGACCGGCAGCGCCATCCCGACCGCGGCCCGGGCGGCCGCGGCCCTGGGCACCGGTAGCGGCTGTACGTGCAGCGTCCGGGTGAGCCACTGCGGCGGCGCAAGCGGCCCCGGCCGCCCTTCAGCCACGCCCGCTCGCTCGGTCATGGCACCAGACCACCCCCGCCGCGGGCCGGATGCAACCGGGCCCGCGACGGCCGGCCCCGGACACGGCCACCGGCCCCGGCAGCGCAGGCGCAGAGGTGAGAGCCCGGAGCTCAGAGGTCGAGGTCCACCACCACCGGGGCGTGGTCCGACGTGCCCTTGCCCTTGCGGGCCTCGCGGTCCACGTAGCTGTCGGTGACCGCGTCCGCGAAGGGCTTGTTGCCGTAGGTGAGGTCGATCCGCATGCCACGGTTCTTGGGGAAGGCCAGCTGGCGGTAGTCCCAGTAGGTGTAGGGGCGGTCGTACTTCAGGGCGCGCGGCATGATGTCCGCGAGGCCGGCCTCCTTGAGGCTCTCCAGCGCCGCGCGCTCGACCGGGGTGACATGGGTGAGGCCCACGAAGGCCGCCGGGTCGAAGACGTCCTCGTCCGTGGGGGCGATGTTGAAGTCGCCGAGGACGGCGAACGGCCGCTCGCCCGCCGCGTCCTCCAGGGCGGCGGCCCGCAGCGCGGCCAGCCACTCCAGCTTGTAGCGGTAGTGCGCGTGGTCGACCTCGCGGCCGTTGGGCACGTACACCGACCAGACCCGGACGGGCCCGCAGGTCGCCGCGATGGCGCGGGGCTCGACGTCCGCCAGCATGGCGTCGTCGGCGAGGTAGCCCGGCTGGTCGGGCAGGCCGCGCAGCACGTCGTCCAGGCCCAGGCGGGAGAGGATGGCGACGCCGTTCCACCGGCCGGTACCGTGCGCGGCCGTCTCGTAGCCGAGCGCGCGGACCTCGTCGTACGGGAAGGCGTCGGCGGAGCACTTGAGCTCCTGGAGGCAGAGCACGTCCGGCTTGGCGCTCTCCAGCCATTCCAGCAGCTTGGGCAGCCGCGCGGTGACGGAGTTGATGTTCCAGGTGGCGATGCGGACGGTCACGGCGGGCGGCCTTCCCGGGTGGTGCGGACGAGGGCGTGGAGCGGACGGAGCGTGGAGGTACGGACGGGGGTGCGGTGGTACGAAAGCGGGGTGGACGCCCCTGCGGACGCCCACCCCGAATCTACCGCCCGGCACTGACAATCAGCGGGCCTCAGCCCTCGGCCTCGGGCAGCAGCCTCAGCCGACCGGCCTGACCACCGCCGCCGATCCACCGCCGCGCCGCACCGGCTCGGCCGCCGCGGCCCACCGGCCGTCCGGCAGCCGCTCGACCCCGGTCGCGGCCCCGATCTCGGGGGTGGAGGCGAAGGCGTGCCCGAGGGCCTCCAGCCTCGCCCGCTCCGGCAGCGCCAGGAAGGCCGGCTCGGCCTGGGTGAGGGCGTTGTTGCGCTGGCTGGCCCGGGGCGCGGCGATGGCCTGCTCCAGGCTCAGCCCCCGGTCCAGCCGCCCGAGCAGCACCTGGAGCACCGTGGTGATGATCGTCGCCCCGCCGGGCGAGCCCGCCGCCAGCAGCGGCTCGCCGTCACGCAGCACGATGGTCGGCGAGAGCGAGGAGCGCGGGCGCTTGCCGGGCCCGGGCAGGTTGGGGTCGGGCACCCCGGGGGTGACGGGCGTGAAGGAGAAGTCCGTCAGCTCGTTGTTGAGCAGGAAGCCCCGCCCGGGCACGGTGATGCCGCTGCCGCCGGTCTGCTCGATGGTCAAGGTGTACGAGACGATGTTGCCCCAGCGGTCGGCAACGGTCAGGTGGGTGGTGCTCGTCCCCTCGTAGCTCTCGGCGACGGCCGGGCCCTCGCTCGCGCAGTCGGCCGGGTGTCGCGGGTCGCCCGGGGCGAGCGGGCTGGTCAGCGCGTGGTCGGGGCTGATCAGGCAGGCGCGGGCCTGCGCGAAGCGCGGTGAGAGCAGCTGCGCGGTGGGGACGTCGAAGAAGCGCGGGTCGCCCACCCAGCGGTTGCGGTCGGCGAAGGCGATCCGGCTGGACTCCAGGAACCGGTGGTAGTACTGGGTGGAGTCGGCCCGGGAGAGCTCGGTGTCCTCCAGGATCCCGAGCGCCTCGCCGGTGGTGGTGCCGCCCGAGCTGGAGGGCGCGATGCCGTACACGTCGTAGTCGCGGTAGGCGACGTGGGTGGGCCGCTGGTGGCTGACCTGGTAGGCCGCCAGGTCCGCGGCGTCCACCTTGCCGGGGCGGGCCGACCGCCCGGAGCCGGGGTCCACCGGCGGCTGCTGGACGGTACGGACGATGTCCGCGCCGATCGGGCCCCGGTAGAGCGCCTGGGTGCCCTGGTCGCCGAGTTCGCGGTAGGTGGCGGCGAGGTCGGGGTTGCGCAGGGTGGAGCCGACGGCGGGCGGCCGACCGCCGGGCAGGAACAACGCGGCGGTGGCCGGGAAGTCCTTGAAGCGGTCCTGGTTGGCGACGGTCTGGTCCTGGAAGGTCTGGTCGACGGTGAAGCCCTGGTCGGCGATCCGCTCGGCGGGCTTCAGCACCTCACCGAGCGAGCGGGTGCCCCAGAGCTGGAGGGCCTTCTCCCAGGTCGCGGAGGTGCCGGGGACGCCGACCGAGAGACCGCTGGTCACGGCGTCGTTGAAGGGCAGCGGCTTGCCGTTCTCCAGGAAGAGGTTCTGGTCGGCGCTTCGGGAGGCCGTCTCCCGGCCGTCCAGGGTGGAGACCCGGCCGGTGGCCACGTCGTAGTGGACGAAGTACCCGCCGCCGCCGATGCCCGCCGAGTACGGCTCGGTGACACCGAGCGCGGCGGCGGTGGCGACGGCGGCGTCCACCGCGTTGCCGCCCCGGCGCAGCACCTCGATGCCGGCCGCGGTGGCGTCCGCGTCCACGCTGGCCACCGCTCCGCCGTAGCCGACGGCCTCGGGCACCTTGGGCGGTGGTAAGGCACTCGCACCCGCCGGGCCGACGGTGGCACAGACCAGCGCGGTGGCGAGCAGCAGCGGCGGGGCGAGTCGGGCCAGAGCTCTCATACGGGGCCTCCTGAGACGGCGTCAGCTCCGTTGTTTCACAGGAGGCATGAGCGGGACAACAGTGCCTCCGGCCCTACCGTCCGGTAGCCACCCCGGAGGCACGCGTCCGCGCGCCAGAGTCGCTCGCCACCCCCGCCCCCGCGTCTTGACCTTCACCCCCGCCGCCCGCGCCCCGAGCCGAAGGGGCGCGCCGGTGCCGAAAGGGAGAAGCGAGGAAGAGAGCGAAGCGAACGCGGGAGCGCCGACCGTCGGCACCGGACCAGAGCGCCCCGGAGGCGAGCGGGCGCCCCTTAGAGCGGCGCGCCCCGGAGGCGAGCGGGCGCCCCTTAGAGCGGCGCGCCCCGGAGGCGAGCGGGCGCCTGACTAAACAGCAGCCCGCTCCACCCGGTGGCGCTTGATGGTCCGGAACCGGCGGGCGACCTGCCGGGCCAGGTCGGCGGCGCCGACCAGGCCGGCCTCGTTGCCCAGGGCGGCGTGTGCGATGGTCGCCTCCGGCCTGAAGCCCCGGCCGGTGAGGGTGCGCCGGAAGGCGCTGCGGGCCGGCCCGACCAGCAGGTCGCCGGCCTCCGAGACGCCGCCGCCGATCACGAAGCGGCCCGGGTCGAGCGCGGCGGCCAGGTTGGCGATCCCCACGCCCAGCCAGGTTCCGACCTCGTAGAGCAGCTCGGTGGCCACCGGGTCGCCGCCGCGCGCGGCCTCGGTGACCAGCGGGCCGGTGATGCCCTCGGCCGTGCCGCCGGCCAGCGCCAGCAGCGGCTGGACCACCGGGGACTCCTCGGCGACCAGCTCCCGGGCGTCCCTCACCAGCGCGTTGCCCGAGGAGTACTGCTCCCAGCAGCCCCGGTTGCCGCACGGGCAGCGGTGACCGCCGGGCACCACCTGCATGTGGCCGAACTCGCCGGCCAGCCCGTACTTGCCCCGGTCCACGTACCCGTCGCGGACCACGGCGCCGCCGATGCCGGTGCCCAGCGTCAGCATCACCATCAGGTCCTCGCCGCGCCCCGCGCCGAAGCGCCACTCGGCCCAGGCGGCCGCGTTGGCGTCGTTCTCGACGATCACCGGGAACCGCAGCCGCTCGCTGAGTGCCTGCTGGAGCGGCTCGTTGCGCCAGTTGAGGTGCGGGGCGAAGAGCACCCGCGAGCGTTCGGCGTCCACCCAGCCGGCCGCGCCGATGCCCACCGCGTGCACGTCGTGCCGGTCGGCGAGGGTGAGCACGAGGTCCACGATGACGTCCTCGACCACCCGGGGGGACTTGCTCTTGTCCGGGGTGTCGGTGCGCAGCTTCTCCAGGATCCTGCCCTCGCCGTCCACGACGCCCGCGACCACCTTGGTGCCGCCGATGTCGATGCCGATCGTCGGCAACCGCAGGATGCTCGCTGGCAGGGCCCGCCGGCGCCGCTCGGCGCGTGGTCCGAGGCCGAGCAGCGTGGGCAGGCCCGCGGGCCTGGCGTTGGCTGAGGGACTGGTCACTGCGTCGGACGCTCCTTCGGATCGGTGCCGGGCCCGTCCGCGCCGGGCCCGCGCGTGCCGGGCCCGTACGTGCGGGGCCCGCGCGTGCGGGGCCCGCGCGTGCGGGGCCCGTCGGTACGGGGCTCGTCGGTACGGGCGAGCTCGTGGCTGAGCTCGTCGAGGTCGGAGCCGCCCGCCATCTCCGTGGTGAGCTCTTCGAGGCTGATCTCCCCGCGCGGGTGGCTCCCGGCCATCCTCCCTCTTTTGAGCAGGGTGAAGTGGTCGCCGACCAGATAGGCGTGGTGCGGGTTGTGGGTGATCAGCACGACGCCGAGCCCGGCGTCGCGGGCGGCGGTGACGTACTTGAGCACCACGCCGGACTGCTTGACGCCCAGCGCGGCCGTCGGCTCGTCCAGGATCAACACCTTCGCGCCGAAGTGGACCGCCCTGGCGATGGCGACGCACTGGCGCTGGCCGCCGGAGAGGGTGCCGATGGGCCGGTCGACGTCGTGCAGGTCGATCCCCATCCGCAGCAGCGCCTCGCGGGTGGTGGCGCGCATGCCGTCGGCGTCCAGGCGCAGCGGGCCGAGCCGGCCCCACCGTCTGGTGCCCCGTTCGGAGCCGAGGAAGAAGTTGCGCCACACGGGCATCAGCGGCACCACGGCGAGGTCCTGGTAGACGGTGGCGATGCCGCGGTCCAGGGCCTGGCGCGGGGAGTCCAGCCGCACGTGCTCGCCGCCGATGGCGTAGCTGCCCTCGTCGTGCTGGTGCAGCCCGGCAATGATCTTGATCAGGGTGGACTTGCCGGCCCCGTTGTCGCCCAGCACGCAGCTGATCTCGCCGGCGCGCAGGGTGAGCGAGACATCCTGCAGGGCGCGCACCGAGCCGTACGTCTTGCCGACGCCGGTCAGGGTCAGCAGCGCATCGGCCGCCGTCCCGTTCGCCGTCGCCCCGTCCACCGCCGTCGTCCCGTCCGCCATCGTCGTCCCCTTACCCCGTGGCTCGCTCACCGGTGGCTCGCTCATCGACATCCCGCTCATCGCGGCCCCCGTTCGGCACGGCGCTTGACCCAGGAGTTCAGCAACGCGGCGAGCAGCAGCATCGCCCCGAGGAAGAACTTGAACCAGTCCGGGTTCCACTGCGCGTACACGATGCCCTTGCTGGTCATGCCGAAGATCAGGGCGCCGAGCGCGGACCCGGCCACCGAGCCGTAGCCGCCGGTGATCAGGCAGCCGCCGATGACGGCTGCGACGATGTAGATCAGCTCGTTGCCGATGCCCTCACCGGACTGCACGGTGTCGAAGGAGAACAGCAGGTGCTGGCCGAGCACCCAGGCGCAGAAGCCGACGCCCAGGTAGAGCAGCGTCTTCGTACGGGCGACGGGCACGCCGACCGCCCGCGCCGCGGCCGCGTCGCCGCCGACCGCGAAGATCCAGTTGCCGAAGCGGGTGCGCAGCAGCACCCAGCTGCCGACGGCCAGCAGGCCGAGCCACCACCAGACCGTCGCCTTGATCGTCAGCCCGCCGACGGTGAGCTCGGAGGCGAACAGCCGGCGGCAGGCCTCGAAGCCCTCCATGTCGGAGATCGACTTGGTGGTGACGGTGCCGGCGACCAGCTTGGTGACGCCCAGGTTGATGCCGGTGAGCATCAGGAAGGTGCCGAGGGTGACGATGAAGCTGGGCAGCCTGGTGCGGCCGAGCATCCAGCCGTTGAAGCCGCCGACGGCAAGCGTGACCAGCAGCGAGACCAGCACGCCGACCCAGGTCACCGCGGTGAGCTGGTAGGAGACCATCGACGAGGTGAGCGCGGCGGTGGTGACCAGCACGCCCGCCGAGAGGTCGAACTCGCCGCCGATCATCAGCAGCGACACCGGCACGGCCATGATGCCGATGGTCGAGGCCGCGTACAGCACGGTGCCCAGCGAGGAGAGCCGCAGGAACGGTTCGGCAACGGCCGCGAAGATCAGGAACACCGCGCCGGCGGCGATCAGCGAGCCGACCTCGGGGCGGGCGAAGACCCGGCGCAGGGCCGCCGGGCGGTCCTGGACGAGGATGTCGGCGCTCACCTGGTCCCCCTCGCCACGTACTCGGCGAGTGCGTCGGCATTGTCGCGGGTGAGGATCTGCGGGCCGGTCAGCACGGGCTTGCCGCCGCCGAGCATGTCCAGGTTGGAGCGGTGGAGCCAGAGCAGGTCGACGCCCTCGTAGCCCTGGAGATAGGGCTGCTGGTCGACGGCGAAGCCGACGCTGCCGGACTTGAGGCCGCTCACCACCTGGGTACCGAGGTCGAAGGTGTCGAGCTCGACGCTGCGGCGGGCGTCCTGGACGGCCTGGAGGCCGGTGGCGGCCATCGAGCCGCTGAGGGTGAGGACGGTGTCCACGGCCGGGTCGGCCTGGAGCTTGGCGGCTATGGCGGCGCGCGCGTCGGGCATGTTCACGCCGTCCACGTACAGCACCTGGAACGGCCCGCCGAACTTCGACTGGGCGCCGGAGCAGCGCTGCTCCTGGCCGACGTTGCCCTGCTCGTGGATGACGCACAGGACGTTCTTGCGCCCGCGCGTGGCGAGCGTGGCGCCCGCGGCCTGGCCGGCGGTGGCCTCGTCCTGGCCGATGTGGGTGAGGGCGCCGAACCTGGCGGAGAACTCCTGTCCGGAGTTGATGGTGATCACCGGGATGCCGGCCGCCTTGGCCTTGCCGAGCACGTCGCCGAGCGCGTCGCCCTTGGCGAGGGTGACCAGCAGGCCGTCCACCCGCTGGTCGATGGCGGCCTGGACGAGCTGGACCTGGTTCTGGGTCTGCGCGTCGTTGGAGTACAGCAGGGTGATGTTGTCCTTCGCGGCGGCCTGCTCGGCGCCCTTGCGGACGGTGTCCCAGAAGGCGTCGCCGGCACCGGCGTGGGTGACCATGGCGATCTTCCAGCGCGGGGTGTCGACGGCGCTGCCGGCGGCGGCCGCGGCGCGGCTGCGCGCCTGCTCGGCGCGCAGGCCTCCGGTACTGCTGCAACCGGCGACGGCGGCCAGCAGTACGAGGGCCGCACAGACGGGCCGGAGCCGGCGGGACGGGCGAAAGCGGGTATGGCTCATCCGCATAGTCTGGCTGGCCCGTGCACGGACGATTGCACCGCCTCGCCTGACGGCGCACTCCGCCCGGGCGGTATCGTGCCCCTCCGGGGGCGATCCGGAGGATCGCCGGGTGGGGCTGCGGGCCGGGCCCGCCATAGTGGCAGACTATGTCCGACCCGAAAGCGGATCACCACGGAAGCGTGATGTTCCTCTCAGGTTCCGCACAGATTCGGACGGCAACCGACCGGCCGTTCCATACCGTCTGATGCCATTGGAGTGCGTTCCGGGCGAGTGGGGCCCGGACGGCTTGCAACCCGGATACGAGAACTTGATGCAACTGACAGGTACGCCATTCTTCGTCTGCACGGTGATCCTCGTGCCGATCTCCATCGCGGTGGCGATGCTGCTCTGGGGCAAGGTCCGCGGACCCGAGCCGGTGCGGATCCTGTCCAGACTTGCCATGATCCTGTTCTGCCAGGTCACCGCCGTGCTGATGGTCTTCGTCATGGTGAACAACGCCAACCTCATCTACGGCAACTGGGACGACCTGCTCGGCACCGGCAACCACGTCCGCGCCGTGCCCTCCGTCCCGCCGGCGGACCCGGCGCCGGGCGGGGGGACGGCCACCGGCAGCCCGGCGCCCGGCGGTGACGCCAAGCCGCCCGCGAAGGTGCTCCAGTCGTTCAAGGGTGTGGACGACCCCAAGGTGCCGGGCGACGTGCAGAGGACGGAGCTCAAGGGCCAGCTGTCCGGCGTGGACGGCGAGGTGCTGGTCTGGCTCCCGCCGCAGTACAACGACCCGGCGTTCAAGGACAAGAAGTTCCCGGTCGTCGAACTGATCCCGGGCTACCCGGGCTCCTCCAGCACCTGGTACGGCACGCTGAAGGTCTCCGACCAGCTGAAGCCGCTGATGCAGCAGGGCAAGGTGGCCCCCTTCATCCTGGTCTCGCCGCGCACCCTGCTGCTGAACAACCACCAGGACGCCGGCTGCACCGACGTCGCCGGCAAGGTCAACGCCGACACCTGGCTCAGCCGGGACGTCCCGCAGATGATCCTGGACAACTTCCGCGCCGACCCGTCCGCCGACCGCTGGGCCGTCGCCGGGTACTCGGCCGGTGCGCACTGCGCGACCAAGCTGGCCGTCGCCCACCCCAACCGCTACCGCGCGGGCGTCAGCCTCTCCGGCTACAACGACCCGGCCGCCGAGCCGGACTCGCTGGTCGGCAAGGACCAGAAGCTGCGCGACGCCAACAACCCCGTCAACATGCTCAAGAACGCCACCCAGCCCCCGAAGGTCGCGCTGTACATGAGCGGCAACAAGGGTGACGGCTACGAGGGCGCGGTGGCCATGAAGGACGTCGCCAAGGCCCCGACCACCGTCCAGCCGGTGGAGACCACCGGGCCGCACTCCAGCGACGTCTGGAAGCAGATGGTGCCGAGCGTCTTCGAGTGGATCACCGGTGTGATCCCGGTCCAGCCGTAGTCCTCTGCACCCGAGGGGCCCGCCGAACCACCACGGTTCGGCGGGCCCCTTCGCTCGGCCCGGGCCGCCGTCAGGCCAGTTCCAGCGCCAGGTAGAAGTCCACCCGGTCCTCCAGGCGGGAGAGGTCACGGCCGGTCAGCTCCTCGATCCGGCCGATCCGGTAGCGCAGGGTGTTGACGTGGACGTGCAGCTGGGCGGCGCAGCGGGTCCAGGAGCCGTCCGAGCGCAGGAAGGCCTCCAGGGTGCGGACCAGGTCCGCCTGGTGCTCGATGTCGTAGGCGATGACGCGGTCCAGCAGCCGGCTGCGGAAGGCCCGGCGCACCTCGTCCGGGACGGCGGCGAGCAGCAGGACGTGCGAGGCCAGCTCCTCGGGGCCGGCCACGCAGACCCGGCCCACCCGGGCGGCGGCGATCCGGCGGGCGTGCCGGGCCTCCTCCAGGGCGCCGCGCAGCCCGCCGGCCTCCGGGGCGGGGGCGGAGACACCCAGGGTGATCCGGCCCTCGGAGCCGAGGCCGGCCTCCAGCGGGGCGAGCAGGTCGCGCAGGGTGTCCGCGGGCACCGGGGTGTCGAGCGCGGGCATCACCACGACGGCGCCCGTCCCGGCGGACGCGACCAGCGCGCGGTCGGTGGCCTCGGTGAGCGCCTCCTCCAGGACGGAGCGGACGGCCCCCTCGGGCAGCCCCGTCCCCTCGACGCTGATGACCAGCCAGGAGCCCTCGGGGCCCTGCGCCTTCTCATCGCCCTCGTAGCGGGCGGCCATCGCGGAGGAGGCGTACAGGGCGCGGCTGATCTCGGCCGGGTCGGCGTCGCGCTGAAGCAGCGTCAGCACCTCGTCGGCGATCCGGCGACGCAGCCGGCGGCCCTCGTCGCGGCGGGTGCGCTCGGCGGCCACCAGCCGGGCCAGGTTCTCGGCGAGCTGCTGGCGCTTGCCGGTCCACTCGGTGACGTCCCCGGCGACCGCGAGCACCCAGTCGGCGAGCTGTGCCTCGGCGTCGGGCGTGGCGGAGGCGGGCAGCAGCGAGTACGAGCCGGAGCTCAGCCGGGCCCGGTGCGGGGGGCGGCGGCGCTGGCGCTGGGCGCCGAGGTGGGCGCGGACCAGCTGGTCGCGGTCCTCGGCGGAGAGCCGGTCGGCGGGCCCGGCGATCACCGCGCCGGTGGGGGTGAGCACCCAGCAGTCCAGGTCGAGGTCGCCGCCGAGCAGGTCGAGCACGGCGTCCAGCCCGCCGCCGCCGGCCGCCGAGACCAGCAGCCGGTGGCGGTCGACCAGGGCGGCGAGGTCGGCGGCGCGGTCGGCGGAGACCTGCCGGCCGATGAACTCGGCCACGGCGGCGAAGGCGACGTCGTCGGGCACCGCCAGCAGCGGCATCCGGTGCCGGCGGCAGGCCTCGACGAGGTCGTCGGGCACCGGCCCGACCTCGGCCTCGCCGGCCGCCAGGGCCACCGCCCCGCCGGCCACGACGGTGCGTACGAAGCGCTCGGAGTCCTCGGGGCCGGTGCGCCAGAGCATGCCGGTGAGCACCAGCTCGCCGCCGTGGAGGTAGCGGCCGGGGTCGTGCAGGTCCGTGGTCATGACACCGCTGACCTGGCGGTCGAGCTCGTCCTCGGCTGCGAGCAGGCGCAGTCCCGGGGCTCCGGGGGCGAGCAGGTCACGGACGCGCATCCGCGGACTCCTTCGACTGAGGTGGGGAGGGTGGGCAGGACGGGGGACGACGGCGGGCGGGGGTGAGCCGATCGGGGTGGGGGGCTCACAGTGTGCCCGAACATCAGTGCTCGGCGTTACGTTCAACCGGCTCCCGGGTCACGGGCCCATAGCTTGGGAATCACGGCCGGATTACGGTCGTAGGTGACGGCCCAGTTACCGCTGGGCTGGGCAATTGTCCGCCTTAGAGGAACGTACAGGATGCCGGGCGGCACCATGGCAAGGGCTTCATGCCATCGGTGACTGCCAGTGGGCGGGGTCACAGCGGTTCACTGGCCACACGCCGCCGGACACACCCCGGTGACCAGGACACTACGCCCCGGCAACGGAGCGGTAGCAAAGTCCGACACACAAGGGTTTGAGACCCGCGTAGACGCGCCCGATCGGGCGAGCCCCCGTCGGATCTCGGGCACAGTGCCCAGATGTTCGAGCTGGCAACGACTTGAGGAGACACCCGCATGGAGTTCCTTCGGCCCGCTACGTGGGACGAGGCACTCGCGGCGAAGGCTGAGTACCCGACCGCGCTGCCCATCTCGGGCGGTACGGACGTCATGGTCGAGATGAACTTCGACGTGCACCGGCCATCCGCGATTCTCGATCTGAACCGCATCACCGAGCTGTCGGAGTGGGAGACCACCGGCGACGTGGTGAGGCTCGGCGCCTCGGTGCCCTACACCAGGATCATCAACGAGCTGTCCGGGCCCCTCCCCGGGCTGGCGCTCGCGGCGCACACCGTCGGCTCCCCGCAGATCCGCAACCGCGGCGGCGTCGGCGGCAACCTCGGCGGTGCCTCCCCGGCCGGTGACGCGCACCCCGCGCTGCTGGCGGCCGGCCGTGACGTCTTCGTCGAGGCGGCCTCCGTACGCGGTACCCGGATGATCGCGATCGACGACTTCTACGTCGGGGTGAAGCGCAACTCGCTGGAGCAGGACGAGCTGATCCGCGCCGTCCACATCCCGGTCGCCGACGGCCCGCAGCAGTTCTCCAAGATCGGCACCCGGAACGCGATGGTCATCGCCGTCTGCGCCTTCGGCTTCGCCCTGCACCCCAAGAACGGCACCGTCGGTACCGGGATCGGTTCGGCTGCCCCCACGCCGCGCCGCGCCGTGGAGGCCGAGGAGTACCTGCAGGGCGTGCTCGCCGAGCGCGGCCTGTGGGAGTCCGGTGACCTGCTGGGCACCGAGGTGATCCAGAGGTTCGGTGAGCTGGTGAAGGCCGCCGCCTCCCCGATCGACGACGTCCGCGGCACGGCCGACTACCGCCGGCACTCCCTGGCCGTGATGGCCCGCCGCACGCTCACCTGGACGTGGAACGACTACAGCAAGCAGATCAGGAGCGCGGCATGAGGGTCACATTCACCGCCAACGGCAAGCCGGTCGAGGCGGACGACGTCTGGGAGGGCGAGAGCCTCCTGTACGTGCTGCGCGAGCGGGTGGGTCTGCCGGGCTCCAAGAACGCCTGCGAGCAGGGCGAGTGCGGCTCCTGCACGGTGTACCTGGACGGCACCCCGGTCTGCAGTTGTCTGGTCGCGGCCGGCCAGGTGCAGGGCCGTGAGGTCCGCACCGTCGAGGGCCTGACCGACGAGAACGGCGAGCTGGGCTACGTCCAGCAGGCGTTCATCGACGCCGGAGCCGTGCAGTGCGGCTTCTGCACCCCGGGGCTGCTGGTGCAGACCGACGCGCTGCTGGAGCAGGACGCCCAGCCCAGCGACACCGACATCCGCGAGGCGCTGTCCGGCAACCTGTGCCGCTGCACCGGCTACGAGAAGATCATGGACGCGGTGCGGCTGGCTTCCGCCCGCAAGTGCCAGAAGGCGGGTACCTCCGAATGAGCACTCGTACCATCCAGGGTCAGAAGAACCTGCAGGAAATCCGCACCGGCAGCCCGGACGGCATCGGCGGCTCGCCGCTGCGCCCCGACGGCACGCTGAAGGTCAAGGGCGAGTTCGCGTACTCCTCCGACCTGTGGCACGAGGACATGCTCTGGGGTATGGCGCTGCGCTCGCCGCACCCCCGGGCCAACATCCTCGGTGTGGACATCTCCGAGGCGCTCAAGCTCCCCGGCGTCTACGCGGTGCTCACCCACGAGGACATCCCCGGCAGCAAGTTCTACGGCCTGGAGATCCAGGACCAGCCGGCGCTGGCCATCGACAAGGTCCGCTACCACGGTGAGGCCATCGCGATCGTCGCGGCGGACCACCCGGAGACGGCGCGCCGCGCGGTGAAGAAGATCAAGGTCGAGTACGAGGTGCTCACCCCGATCGTCACCGAGGAGCAGTGCCTCCACCCCGAGGTGTACGGCTACGTCCACGAGCCGCACGAGTTCAAGTCGCACGGGTACGGCAACATCTGCCACAGCCAGAAGCTGGTGCACGGCGGCGGCGTGACCGACGAGATCCGCGCCCTCGCGGACGTGGTCGTCAGCGGCCACTACGAGGTCGGCATGCAGGACCAGGCCTTCCTCGGCCCCGAGTCCGGCCTGGCCGTGCCCGCCGAGGACGGCGGCATCGACCTCTACGTCGCCACCCAGTGGCTGCACGTGGACCGCCAGCAGGTCGCCCCGGTGCTCGGCCTGCCGGAGGAGAAGGTCCGCCTGACCCTCGCCGGCGTCGGCGGCGCCTTCGGCGGCCGCGAGGACCTGTCGATGCAGATCCACGCCTGCCTGCTCGCCCAGCGCACCGGCAAACCCGTCAAGATCGTCTACGCCCGCGACGAGTCCTTCTTCGGTCACGTGCACCGCCACCCGGCGAAGATGTACTACGAGCACGGCGCCACCCGCGACGGCAAGCTGGTCTACGCGGACGCCCGGATCGTGCTGGACGGCGGCGCCTACGCCTCCGCCTCGCCCGCCGTCGTCGGCAACGCCGCCTCGCTCGGCCACGGCCCGTACAACATCCCGAACGTGCGGATGGAGGCCATCGCCCTCTACAGCAACAACCCCTCCTGCGGCGCGATGCGCGGCTTCGGCGCCGTCCAGGCCTGCTTCGGCTACGAGACGCAGATGGACAAGCTCGCCGCCGAGCTGGGCATGGACCCGGTGGAGCTGCGCCAGCTGAACGCCATGTCGGAGGGCGACCCGATGCCCACCGGCCAGGTCATCGACTCGCCGGCCCCGGTCGCCGAGCTGCTCCAGCGGGTCAAGGACATGCCGCTCCCGCCGCCGCTGGACCTGGACGACCTCGACGTCCGCACGCTGCCCGGTGCCCTGTCCAACACCTCGCACGGTGAGGGCATCGTGCGCGGCATCGGCTATTCGGTCGGTATCAAGAACGTCGGCTTCTCCGAGGGCTTCGACGACTACTCCACCGCCCGGGTCCGCCTGGAGGTCATCGGCGGCGAGCCGGTCGCCATGGTGCACACCGCGATGGCCGAGGTCGGCCAGGGCGGCATCACCGTGCACGCCCAGATCGCCCGTACCGAGCTGGGCGTGGAGCAGGTCACCATCCACCCGGCCAACACCGAGGTCGGCTCGGCCGGCTCCACCTCCGCCTCGCGTCAGACGTACATGACCGGTGGTGCGGTGAAGCTCGCCGCAGAGGCCGTCAAGCAGGCGGTGTTCGACAAGGGCCGCCGGCGCTACGGCTGGACCCAGAACGACCTGTCGCTCGTCGGCGGCAAGGTGGTCTCGGAGTCCGCGGGTGTGCTGATCTCCATCGTCGACCTGCTGGGCGACGACGCGATCGACCTCACCCGTGAGCACCACCACCGTCCGACCGTCCCGTTCGACAAGGAGACCGGGCAGGGCTTCGGCCACGTCCAGTACACCTTCTGCGCCAACCGCGCGGTGGTCGACGTGGACGTCGAGCTCGGCCTGGTCAAGGTGGTCGAGCTGACCGCCGCCCAGGACGTCGGCAAGGCGCTGAACCCGCTCTCGGTGGTCGGCCAGATCCAGGGCGGCTGCACCCAGGCGCTCGGCCTCGCCGTGATGGAGGAGATCATCGTGAAGGACGGGAAGGTACGCAACGCGTCCTTCACCGACTACCTGATCCCCACCATCCTGGACGTCCCGCCGATCCCGGTCGACGTACTGGAGCTGCCCGACCCGCACGCCCCGTACGGGCTGCGCGGCGTCGGCGAGGCCCCCACCGTCTCCGCCACGCCGTCGATCGTGGCGGCCATCCGCCAGGCCACCGGCATCGCGCTCAACCGGATCCCGGTCCGACCCGAGCACCTCACCGGGACCCTCTAGTCCCGACCGAACCTCCCCGGGGCGGCGTCAGTCTTCCCCGCCGCCCCGGGGCAGCACCGAAGAGCACCACCTCACGCAAAGCGAACGCATCAATCCGCTGCCTCTCCCACGCCGGGGTTCTGCAGCGGTGCGCACCACCCTCCCCCGGCCACCGGCCGGGGCAGCCCACGCACCGCAGGCACTGCCACAGAGTGCGCCTCGTGAGTCGAACAGTCCCCCTGCGCCAGCTCGGTCTGGCCACCAGGTCGGCTCGCCCACCCCAACCCCCTATGAACCTTGGGAGTGGACATGACCCGGATCCCGACGGAGCCAGGTACCACTGACGACAGACCCGCCACGGACGACGCCCCCACGTCGCCCGAGGCAGCACCAGCGACTTCGCCGAAGAACCGGCTCGACGCCTACTTCAAGATCTCGGCCCGGGGCTCGACCTTCGGCAACGAGCTCCGCGGTGGCCTCACCACCTTCATGGCGATGGCCTACATCGTCCTGCTCAACCCGATCATCCTGAGCGGCGCCGACGTCGACGGTCTCAAGCTGGACCACGCGCAGCTCACCACGGCGACCGCGCTCGCCGCGGCCGTCACCACGATCCTTATGGGCGTGGTCGGCAACGTCCCGCTGGCGGTGGCCGCGGGCCTCTCGGTCTCCGGCGCGATATCCGCGCTGGTCGTACCGCACACCACCTGGCCGCAGGCCATGGGCCTCTGTGTGATCTACGGCCTGCTGATCGTGCTGCTGGTCGTCTCGGGACTGCGCGAGAAGATCATGAACGGCATCCCGCTGCCGCTCAAGCACGCCATCACCATCGGCATCGGCCTGTTCGTCGCGCTGATCGGCCTGGTCAAGGCCGGCTTCGTGCACACCGGCGGCCCGACCCCCGTCTCGCTCGGCGCGTTCGGTGAGCTCTCCGGCTGGCCCGTCCTGGTCTTCTGCCTCACCCTGCTGACGATCTTCGTCCTGCTCGCCCGCAACGTCCGCGGCGCGATCCTGATCGGCATCGCCGGCGGCACCGTGGTCGCGTTCGTCGTCAACGCGGTCGTCGACCTGCCGGCCAAGACCTGGAGCAGCTCCGCCCCGGTGTGGCCCGGCAGCCCGGTCTCGGCACCCGACTTCGGCCTGTTCGGCAGCGTCGATCTGTTCGGCGCGTTCGGCGGCCAGGGCCTGGGCGCGATCAGCGCCACGGTCGCGGTCTTCACCCTGGTGCTGGCCGGCTTCTTCGACGCGATGGCCACCATCATCGGCGTCGGCACCGAGGCCGGCCTCGCGGACAAGCAGGGGCGGATGCCCGGCCTTTCCAAGGCGCTGTTCATCGACGGCGCCGGCGGCGCCATCGGCGGCGTCGCGGGCGCCTCCGGCCAGACCGTGTTCGTGGAGTCGGCCACCGGCGTCGGCGACGGCGCCCGCACCGGCCTCGCCTCCACCGTCACCGGCGCGATGTTCGCCCTGATGCTGTTCTTCTCGCCGCTCGCCGCGATCGTCCCGGTCGAGGTCGCCGCCGCGGCCCTGGTGGTCATCGGCTCGATGATGATGAGCCAGGCCCGGCACATCGACTGGTCCGACCGCGAGGTCGCCATCCCGGCCTTCCTCACCTGCGTCCTGATGCCGTTCACCTACAGCATCACCGCCGGTGTGGCCGCCGGTGTCATCTCCTACACGGTCATCAAGGCCGGCACCGGCAAGTGGCGCGAGCCCGGCCCGCTGATGTGGATCCTGACCGGGGTCTTCGTGGTCTACTTCGCCCTCGTCCCGATCAAGGACTGGCTGGGCGTGCACTAGGCACCACCCACCGCCCGCCGCGGTACGGGGCACCCGCTCCCGTACCGCGGCACCTCCCGTACACCGTGCACACTGGACTTGGTAAGGAGCACCTGACATGCAGGACATCGCCGAGCAGTTGCAGGCCTGGCACGCGTCCGGGCGCTCCTTCGCCGTGGCGACGGTCGTCGGTGTCTCGGGCAGCGCGCCGCGCGACCCGGGCGCGGCGCTGGCCGTCGACGCCGCGGGCGAGGCGATCGGCAGCGTGTCGGGCGGCTGCGTCGAGGGCGCCGTCTACGAGCTGTGCGAGCAGGCGATCGCCTCCGGCACGCCGGTGCTGGAGCGCTTCGGCTACAGCGACGAGGACGCCTTCGCGGTGGGTCTGACCTGCGGCGGAATCCTCGACGTGTTCGTCCAGCCGATCGTCCCCGGCACCGACCCCGCGCTCGACGCGGGCATCACCTACATCGCCTCCGGCACCCCGGTCGCCCTCGCCCGGGTGATCGCCGGGCCGCCGGCCCTGCTCGGCGCCACCGTCGCCGTCACCGCCGACACCCACCACGGCTCGCTCTCCCCCGCCCCCACCACCACCGGTTCCCTGGAGCGCGCCGCCGTCGCCGAGGCCCGGGCCATGCTGGACGCCGGCCGCACCGGCCGGGTCGTGCTCGGCCTGGACGGCCGCCCGTGCGACGACGATGAGCAGGGCACCGTCACCTTCTTCGTCGAGGCGTACGTGCCCGCGCCGCGGATGCTGGTCTTCGGCGCGATCGACTTCGCCGCCGCCGTGGTGCGGATCGGCAAGTTCCTCGGCTACCGGGTCACGGTCTGCGACGCCCGGCCGGTCTTCGCCACCGAACGCCGCTTCCCCGACGCCGACGAGGTCGTGGTCGACTGGCCGCACCGCTACCTGGACTCCCAGCTGGAGAAGATCGACGGCCGCACGGTGCTCTGTGTGCTCACCCACGACGCCAAGTTCGACATCCCGTTGCTGGAGCGCGCCCTGCGGCTGCCGGTCGGTTACGTCGGCGCGATGGGCTCGCGCCGCACCCACCGCGACCGCAACGCCCGGCTGCGCGAGGTCGGGCTGACCGAGGCCGAGATCGGGCAGCTGCGCTCCCCCATCGGGCTGGACCTCGGCGCCCGTACGCCCGAGGAGACGGCCGTCTCGGTCGCCGCCGAGATCGTCGCCCACCGCCGCGGCGGCAGCTGCCTGCCGCTCTCCGCCGGGCAGGGGCCGATCCACCACGATCTGGCCCGCTCGGCCGGCGCCGAGGCCGCCGAGGCGCGCTCCACCGCGGCCTGAGGCCCGCCCGGCCGGGCGGGCCTCGGGCCGTCCGCTCAGTCGATCACGACGTTGTACGCGGGGAACACCAGCGGCGGGCTGTCCGGGTAGCCGAGCTCCTTCAGGACCGGCACCAGCACCGCGGCGAAGCGCTCGAACGCCTCCTTGGACTCCCAGACGTCCGTCACGAACCACCCGGCCGGGCTCGGGCCCGCGATGTGCGCGATCATGCCCGGGACGGGCCACTCCGTACGGGAGGCGAAGCCCGCACCGCCACTGAGGCGGTCCATGCCCTCGTCGTACATCGCCTGGGTGGCGCCGGGCATGTCGAATGTCACGATGACCGCCATGATCTGCTCCTGAGTCCGCCGGTGGTCCGCAGCCTCCAGTGCAGCGCCGGCCCGCCGCCCCGGCACCCGCTGGGCGCCACCCGGGTGACGGGCCGCGGCTAGAGCAGCCTGACGTGCTCGGCGACCGGGCGGCCCTCCTGCACGGTGGGTTCGTAGGAGACCTTCTGACCGACGGCCAGGACCTGGTTCTCCGGTCCTGCGATCGGGACCCGGCCGCCCTCACCGAGCACCGAGTCGTAGTAGACGGTCACCTCCGGCCCGCCGTCGTCGGGCTGGATCACCCCGTAGCCGAGCTCCTCGTGGTACGACGTCACGATTCCGGTGGCCATGGTGCCGCTCCTTCGGGCGCGCGAGTGATGCCCACCAGGAGTACCAAACGACACCACCCGGGCCGCCACCTGACACGCGTCATCTCCCCGGTTCTGCCGAGCGAGGTCGACCACCTCGCCCGGCGGATCCTCGGGCCCGGAGCGGCGTTCGGGGCCATCGACGACATCCGCCGCCGGGTCCGGACCGGGCGCGCGGTCCTCCCCGGGATCACCGCCGACACGCTGGACAGCGCAGGTGGTCCGGGCCCGGTACGCCGGACTCGACCTCGATCTCGCGGGTGCCGTCAACGCGGCACTCGTCGCCGGGTTCCGGACGGACATCGTGCTGACCCTGGACCACCGGGCCTTCCGGGCGATCCGCCCGCTGACGACCCACAGGGCATTCCGTGTGCTGCCCGATGATCTCCGACCATCGGGCAGCACACCGCTCGCTCAGCCCACGTTCAGGCGGGCGGCCAGGCGCAGCAGGCCCGGGGAGAGGCGGCCCAACAGGCGGGCGGCCTTGGCCTCCAGGGTGACGGGGACGACCGGCGTGTTGGTACGGACCGCGCGCAGGATCTCGGCGGCGACCTTCTCGGGTGGGAAGCCGCGGCGGGCGTACAGCTTCGCGGCGCGCTGCTGCTTGGCGTGCTGCTGGGCCGCGGTGACGCCGGAGAAGGTGGAGGTGCGGGTGATGTTGGTGTTGATGATGCCCGGGCAGATCGCGCTGACGCCGATGCCCGCCGGGGCGAGCTCGGCACGCAGGCAGTCGGAGAGCATCAGCACGGCGGCCTTGCTGGTGGCGTAGGCGGCCAGCACCTTGGAGGGCAGGTAGGCGGCGGCCGAGGCCAGGTTGACGATGTGCCCGCCCTCGCCGCGCTCGGCCATCATGGTGCCGAACGCCCGGCAGCCGTGGATGACGCCCCACAGGTTGACGTCCAGGACCCGCTGCCACTCCTTCTCGGTGGTCTGCAGGAAGGTCCCGGAGTGGCCGATGCCCGCGTTGTTGACCACCACGTCGGGCACACCGTGCCCGGCGGCGACCTGCTTGGCGAAGGCGTCCACGGCCTCGCCGTCGCTGACGTCCACCCGGTAGGCGTACGCGCCCGGGCCGAGCAGGGCGGCGAGCTGCGCGGTGCGCTCGGCGGCCTCCAGGTCGACGTCGCAGACCACCACGCGGGAGCCCTGCTCGGCGAAGGCCAGCGCGGTGGCGCGGCCGATGCCGCTGCCGGCGCCGGTCACCACCACCAGGCGGCCGTCGTCCGGCTGCCCGGCCGGCTGCCCGCCCTCGATCCGGGCGGTGAACGTACGGACCAGCTCGGCCACGGCGGGCCCCTTCTCCAGCAGTGCGGACCAGTGGGTGGCGTTCAGCGAGCGGCGGGTCAGGTCGGGCGCCCACCGCTCCAGGCCCTCGGACAGGTGCGGGCCGACGTAGTGGTCCCGGGTGAGGGTGACCAGCTGGACGGGCACCTCGGTGCGCCGCTCGCGGGGGCTGCGCAGGGTGGGCCGCATGTTGGCCCGGTACAGCTCGATACCCCGGACGGCGTCCCGGCGCAGGGTGGGCTGCGGGTGGCCGGGGCGCGGGGTGACGGCCTCCAGGTCGCGCAGCACCCTGGGCCAGGTGCGGGCCAGCCAGAGCCGCCAGGCGGCGGGGGCGAGGTAGGGCAGGTGGAAGGCGGTGATGTACCAGGACTGCGCGCCCTGGGTGAGCAGCTGGCGCAGGTGGCGGGGGGTGGGGCGGCGCAGGCGCTCGCGCATCCAGTGGCCGACGTGGTCCAGGCAGGGCCCGGACATCGTGGTGTAGGCGGCGATCCGGTGCTGCGCGCCGGGCGCCGTGACGGCCTCCCAGGCCTGGAGCGATCCCCAGTCGTGCGCCACCACGTGCACCGGGCGGTCCGGGCTGACGGCGTCGGCGACCGCGAGCAGGTCGGCGGCCAACAGCTCCAGCCGGTAGCCGGCCCGGGAGTTCGGCACGCCGGATTCGCCGGCGCCGCGGACGTCGTAGCGCACCACGTGGTGGTCGCGGGCGAGGTCCTCGGCGACGTCGTCCCAGACCCGGTGGGTGTCCGGGTAGCCGTGCACCAGCAGGACGGTGGGTGCGTCGCGCTCGCCCTGCTCGAAGACGGCCAGCGGCAGGCCCGCCGAGCGGACGGTCAGGCGGGTCGGCGTCATCGGGTCTCCTCCGGCTTGGTCCAGCGCCGCACGTGCGGCAGGTCGTCGTCGAGCCAGTAGGCGTCGTCCTCGGTGACCACCAGCAGCTCCTCGAACTTGATGCCCACGTCCCGGAAGCCGATGTGCGGTTCGACCGCCCACAGGCCCGGGGTGGGGGCGTGCCGGGAGGCCCGGCCGTCCGCCCAGAGCGGTGAACGGCCGTGCAGGCGCTCGCTGATCAGCTCCCGGCCGAGGGTCTGGAGTGTACGCACCCCGAAGCCGAGCAGGTTGACCCCGGCCGGGCCGCGGGTGGTGGTCCTGGTCACCTGGTGGCCGATCACCCGGCCCGGGTAGACCCGGTGGCGGTTGTCGTAGCCGTGCGCGGCGATCTGCGCGTCGACGGCGGCGTACACCTCGTCGAGCGGTCTGCGGGCCCGCACCTCGCGCAGGATCAGCTCGCGGTAGACCCGGAGGTCGGCGGCGAGGACGTCCCAGACCGGGTTGTCGCCGACCTTGCCGCCGTAGCCGATGTCGGCGGTGTAGCCGTCGACGACCGGTGCGCAGTCCAGGACGTACGGCATGCCCTCGGTGAGCCTGCGGTTGCCGGCGAAGAACTGCAGCGGGGTGTGGAAGCGACGGAACGCGGTGCGGTCGCCGAACCAGGCGAACGGGATGTGGAAGAAGTCCTGCACCCCGGCGGCGACCAGGCGGCGGCGCAGCTCGGCGGTGGCCTGGCGCTCGGTCACCCCGGGCTCGATCCAGGCGCCGACCTGTTCGGCGCAGTGGTAGGCGAGCTGCTGGGTCTCCCGGAACCGGGCCAGGTCGCGCTCGTCGTACGGGAAGGCGGGTTCGGCCATGGCGGGCTCCTCTAGATGTCCAGGACGAGGGTCTCGCCCTCGGCGGCGCGGGAGACGCAGGGCAGCAGGTCGCCGGCCGTGCGGTCCTGCTCGGTCAGCCGCCGGTCGCGGTGCTCGGGCGTGCCGGCGAGCACCCGGACCTTGCAGGTGCCGCAGAAGCCCTGGTGGCAGGAGTACGGCAGGTCGGGGCGCAGCTCGCGGGCGACGTCCAGGGCGGAGCGGTCGGCGGGGACGTCCAGCAGCGGCCCTTGCGCGCCCAGGCGCAGGGTGAAGGGGTGGCCGCCCTGGATCGGCGCGGCGCCGAAGCGTTCGAAGTGCAGGGCGCGGGCGGGCTGGGCGGCCAGCGCGTCCCGGACGGCGGCGAGCATCGGGGCCGGGCCGCAGCAGTAGACGGCGGCGCCGGCGGGCGCGTGGGCGAGCAGTTCGGCGCCGGTGGGCACCCCGTGCTCCTGGTCGGTGCGCAGCTCGACGCGGCTCGGGTCGAGGGCGCGCAGCTCCTCGGTGAAGGGCAGGGTGTCGGCGCTGCGGCCGGTGTGGACCAGGCGCCAGTCCAGGCCGAGGCGCCGGGCCTCGCGGGCCATCGGCAGCAGCGGGGTGATGCCGATGCCGCCGGCCAGCAGCAGGACGGCTCGCTCACCGCAGAAGGCGAAGCCGTTGCGGGGGCGGCGGACGGTGAGCCGGGCGCCTACGTGCAGTTCGTCGTGCACCTCGACGGAGCCGCCGCCGCCGTTCGGCAGGCGGCGGACGGCGATCCGGTAGCCGGCGCGGTCCGCGGGGTCGCCGCACAGCGAGTAGTGGCGTTCGCGGCCGGAGGGCAGGACGAGGCGGATGTGGGCGCCGGGCTGCCAGGCGGGCAGCGGGTCGCCGCCGGGATCGGCCAGCCGCAGTTCGACGATGTCGGTGGCGACGGCGCGGTGGGTGGTGACGACCAGGTGCAGTGGCGGGGTGGGGCGGCTGGGCGGGCGGCGAGGGTTGCGGCGCAGCAGCGGGCGGCCGAGGGCGGGGGTGTAGCGGTCCCCGAAGGCGGTGACGCGCCGCATGAAGCGGTCGGCGCCGGGGCGCCCGTAGAGGTCCGGGGGCGGGGTGGTGAGGTCCATCCGGCAGGCTCCTGGCGAGGGTTCAGTGGGTGGCGGCGGCGCGGGCGGCGGGGGAGGCGGCGAGGTAGCCGAGCGCCTGGCTGGAGGAGCCCTCCTGGGTGGGGTGGTAGCCGCGCCTGAGGTAGCGCAGGCCCGAACGCAGGGACTTCACCGGGTCGGGCAGCAGTCCGCGCTGGGCGATCCGGTAGGCCTCGCGCCAGCTGGGCCGCAGCCGGCCCTCCAGGGTGGGGTCGGCGGCGAGCAGGAAGCGCACGCCGCGGACCCACAGGTGCACCAGCAGGGGGCCGGAGACCAGCATGCCGCGCACCCGGCGCAGGTAGCCGGGGTCGAGGTGGACCATCAGGTCGTAGGCGACGCTGCGATGCTCGACCTCCTCGGCGCCGTGCCAGCGCAGCAGGTCGAGCATCGCGGGGTCGGCCCCGGCGCGGTCCAGGCCCGGGGAGTTGAGCGCCCAGTCGCCGAGGAACGCGGTGAAGTGCTCGATCGCGGCGACGAAGGCGACCCGCTCGATGATGTTCTCGCGGCGCTGGGTGGGCGTCAGGCCGGGCTTCTCGCCGAGGATGCGCTGGAACAGCCAGGCGAGCTGGCGCACATACGGGCGGGGGTCGAGCCCCTGGGCGAGCAGGTGGTCCAGGACCTCCTGGTGGGCCTCGGCGTGGATGGACTCCTGGCCGATGAAGCCGAGCACCTCCTCGCGCAGCTGCTCGTCGGTGATCATCGGCAGGGCGTCCTTGAAGACCCGGACGAACCACCGCTCGCCCTCGGGGAGCAGCAGGTGCAGGACGTTGATGGTGTGGGTGGCGATCGGCTCGTCGGGGATCCAGTGCAGCGGCAGCCGGGACCAGTCGAAGCGGACGTCACGGGGCTCCAGGACGAGGTTGTCGTGGACGGCGGTGGCTGCGGTGGCGGATGTGGAGCTGGGCATGGGGCCCTCCTGACCTGCGGGCGGCGGCTCGGCTCTGGGAAACGTACTCGCGGGTAGGCCCGGCTACAAGGGTTTCGCCCAGTCTTATCGACATTGAGTCTAATAGTGGCTCCGCGGGTGGCCGGCGGGTCAGGCCCCGGCCCACCGGCCACCGGCCGCCCGCCGTTGGGCCGGCCGCGTACGGGCATAGAGGCGAACCGACCGCGCGCCCAGGCCGGCCACCGGCCACCGGCCACGGAGCGAGCTGCCGTCCCCGCCCCGAATGAACCCCGCCGGATCCCCCATCCCTGAACGGAGACCATCCGGCAACGGCAGGAATCGCAGGCCCCGGCAATCAGGACCTGCGAGCGGGGCGAGCGGCGGAAATCCTACTCATGCAAAGAAATGATGTGATACCGGCGCGCCCGGGTCACAGGATAGTGGAAGCAGCCATACCTCGATGGGATTCGTCGAGAATTCGAGCGCTCCGCCGGGAAACCCCCGACCGGTCCTTTCCGCGCGCCGCCGCCACACCCCTTCCGCTCCCCTCGCATCGCGATAAAGCGCTTCCGGCCGGCCGGCCGGCGACTATCTTGATTCGCGGGCAACGGCCTCCAGGAAAGGACCGGACTTCTTCCGCTGCCCCGGGCGGCGCCTGCCGGCGGGACCACCGCATGAGCGAGGCCCTCGCGAAGAAGCGGCAAAGCCCGCGATATCCGCGAGGAGCGCACCGGCGTCCCGGCCACGGCCGAACCCGCCCCTCGACCGCCGCCTGCGACGGTCCACGACCCACACCATCGAAAGCGCGGGGCATTCGCCGGCCCCCGGCGGGAGCTCTCCCGGCCGCGGGACGGGAACAGCCGTCGGCCGCCACGGGCGGTGACCGGCGGCCGGCACGCCCCAGGAAGGGACCGATGAACACGGATCACCATTCCCCCGCCTCGACCGGCATCGAAGCCGACGGCGGGCCTGCGCGCGGGCGCCCCACCCAGCTGCCACCGGAGCGACCGGCGACCGCCCCCGGCAGGCCCGACTCCACCACCAGCGACGCGAGACGCACGCACACCGTGCTGATCAGCCCGCACCCCGATCGTGTACGCCAGGCCCGGCGGATGGTCACCACGATGCTCACCCGCTGGTGCCTGGAGCACCTGCGGGACGACGCCGAACTCCTGACGAGCGAGCTGGTGACCAACGCCATCCGCACCCCCGACCAGCAGCCGATCACCGTCCTGGTCGCTCATGACGGCCGGTGGCTGTCCATCGCCGTCAGGGACCGCTCGCTGGGCCTGCCCCGGCCGACCAGGGCCGGCTGGTCCCACGAGAGCGGCCGCGGCCTGTTCCTCGTCGAGCACCTCGCCGACTCGTGGTCGTACGAAGCCCATGCCGACGGAAGCAAGACCGTCTCGTTCCGGTTGGCCGTCCGGGACGGCGACCGCGACCGGCCGCACGTCCCCGCCCGGCAGCCGAGCGGCCCCGAGAGCTTCGACAACCGCGAACGCCCGCATCGCTCCGCACCGCTGTCCTCGGCCTAGGTCCCAGGCCCAGGCGGCCCAGGCCCAGACCCAGGCCCGAGGCCGTCGCACCGCCGAGTCAGCGGCGGGCCCGATGGGACACGTGACGGGACGGCCTGCGGGGGGTGGCGGCCCGCCGAGGGCCCCGGCCGGAGGCGAGCTGGCGTACCAGCTGGTGCAGCGACACCACGGCGGTGACCGGGGGCAGGCCTGCGACCACGAGATCGGGCATGGTCCGGGCCACCCCGGCAGAGCAGAGCCAGATGGCGATGCCGGTGAAGAGGACCACCACGACCCAGGAGTGCACCACCCGCCGCCCGTCCAGCGCCGCCCGCAGCACCGAGAGACAGCCCACGAGCCACGGCCCGATGACGATGGCCGGCCAGAACAGTGACAGCCCGTGCGGGACGCGGGATATCGCCAGACCCCGCAGTGGATCGTAGGAGAGCAGCCAGCCCAACAGGCACACGGCGGTGAACGTCACCGCGCTCAGCACCCCGAGCAGCGGGCCGACGACCTGCGGCCAGGTGAGGGACACCGCCGCCGGCGCGGGCCGCCGCCTGGGCCGCAGCGGCAGCGCGGCTCCCACGCCGACGGCGGTCCGCGCGGGCTCGTCGGAGGGGGCACGCGGAGGCGGCACGAAGAGCCCCGGGTTCCACGGGTCCAACACCTCCGTGGGCGCGAACAGGGACCACAGTCCGCCCGGGACGTCACGCTCGTCGCAGAGGCCAGGCTGCTCACCCGGCGCAGCCTGCGGCGGGTTCGGTCCCGCGTCGTACCAGGCGGTCCCGTACGAGAGTGGGCACCCGTCCGTCCAGTCATACATGCCGACCCACCCCGCGCGCCCCACGGAGCAGGCGCCCGGCCGCTGACGCCACGCCCCGTCGCAACACGGCCCTCACGCTCCGGCCTGCGCGGGCTCGGCGCCGCACCTGGCGGTGAAGTCCTCCTCGATCTGACGGATCGTCCGCAGGAAGTCGGCGAGCAGGCGCGAGCAGTGCTGCAGGACGACCCGCTCGCCGTTGCCGGACAGGTAGCCGGTCCGCACATCGCCCGCAGGGTTGCGGCGGTCGGGAACGAAGAGCCACACCCCGATGGGGCAGACCGGTTCCCGTTCCGGGCGTGGTGAAGGTTCTGGCTGGCTCGTTGCACTCATGCCCCATCAACGACGGCCGCCGGACCCGGCATGTACGGCGTACGGGCGTCCTTCCATATTCATCACGGATACCACTCGGCGAAATTCCCCGGGTGGCGCGCGCCACCCCGTCAACCACTTCCCGGACGACCTCCCGACCGCACGGGAACGACCACCCGCGGCCACGTACCGCATTAGCCTCGATGCTGCTCGGTGAAACTCCCCAGGGGGCGCGCGGGCCATATCGACCAACCCGTTCCGCGCCGACGCAACTGATCCGGGACCATCGACCGGCCGCCATCGGGCGCACCATTCCCAGCCGTACGAGCTGCTCCGCGAAGTTCCCCGGGCGGCCTGCCCGGGCAACGAGCGAACCTTTCTCCTGCATGCCGCACCCGGCACCGTGCTATATTTCCCGCCTCATTGGAGCAGGCATTACGCCAGGGTCCACATGGTCGGGGGAACGGACCACGAGGGGATTTGGATGATCACCAGGGAGGAATACGACGAGGCCTGCTCACTCCGCTCCCGGGGGTGGTCCATCTCGGCCATCGCCCGGCATCTGGGCCGCGATCGCAAGACCGTGCGCTCGCACCTCGGCGGGGAGCGCACCGCCGGCGTCCGCAGCCGCACGCAGGACGAGTTCCTGCCGTTCGCTCCGTACTGCCGCCAGCGCCTCGCCGACGACCGGCACCTGCCGGCGACCACGCTGTTCGACGAACTCGTCGAGCTGGGGTATCCCGGCGGGTACTCGACCTTCACGCGTGCCCTGCGCAGGTACCAACTGCGGCCGGTCTGCGACCGGTGCCGGCGCCTTCCCCTCGGCCACGCCCCGGACACTGCGCAGCAGGGAGGCGAGGAGGTGCGCTTCGACTGGCTGACGCTTCCCGACGCACCCCCGCAGTGGGGCGGTGGGAGCCGTGCCCACGTGCTGGTCGCCACGCTCGCGCGGACCGGGCGCTGGCGCGCGGTGCTCGCCGAGAACGAGGAGTTCCCGCAGGTCGTCGAAGCCATGGACCAGGCTCTGCGGCGTCTGGGCGGCACCGCCGGGCGCTGGCGCTTCCACCGGACGCCGGCCGCCTGCTCTCCGGTGACCGGCCGGGTGACGCCGGCGTTCACCCAGGTGGCCAGGTACTACCACGTCGCGATCACCTGCCGCCCCGTCCACGGCGAGCGGCACGGCCCGGCGGACGAAGCCGCCCGCCGGGCAACCCGCCAGTGGTGGCCGGCCGTGTGCGGTGACACCCGGATCCGCACCGCACAGCAGCACCTGGATGACCTCGCGGCGCGGATGGACCGGCCGCACCCGGCGGTCCGCGGTACTCAGGCCGCCCCCGAAGCCGTGGGCGGCACGGGCGGCCTGCTGAACCTTCCGGAGGCGCCCTTCCCCGCCCGGGTCCGCGTCATCCGCACGGTCACCCGGGGCAACCTGGTGCCGTTCCGCGGCAACGCCTACGCCGTCCCGCCCGATCTGGCCGGCGCCGCCGTGGAGGTCCACTGGCGGCTGGACGAACCGTACCTGTCGATCTCCACCACGCGCGGAGCGGTCATCGCCCGCCATGTCCTCGCACCGCGGGGAGCCGGCCTCGCGGTGACCGGCCGCGGCCACAGCATCACCCTGGAGCGCCCCAGCCGCACCGGCGCGGGCACGCCGTGCCCGGCCGGCGGCCATCATCCCCTCACCCCGGCCGCGCTGGCGAAGGCCGACGCACTGCGCGCGCAGCGCCCGCGGTGAGAGCCGGGCCCTTGCCAGGGGCCGACGAAGCCGTCCTGCGCGCGTACCGGCACCGCCGCCGCGCCGGGACGTGCGGCTGCGAGGCGGCCCGGCTTCAGCACAGACCGCCTCGACGCTGACGCCGTCCGGCCCGCCCGCGGGCGGGCCCGCGTCGGGCGCGGACTCAGACCGCCATCGCCAGCATCAGCGGCGCGGCCCGCTCGGCGAGCAGTTCGGCGGCGGCCCGCAGGCGGTGTGCGTTGTCCACGGGCATCGAGGTGGCCAGGCAGCCGACGGTGTTGCCCGCCATGACCGGGACGGCCGCGCAGACGGTGCCGAGCGCGTATTCCTGGATGTCCAGCACCGGGACGCTGGCCGGCTGGCGCTCCAGGCGCTGCATCAGCTGCTCGGGGTCGGTGATGGTGCGCGAGGTGAGGCGGGCGGTGGGGTGCCGGGCGAGGTGGTCTCGCACGCTGTCGTGGTCGAGCTGGGCGAGCAGGCACTTCCCTATCGCACTGGCGTGCGCGGTGGCCCTGAAGTCCACCCATTCCTGGACGGCCGGTGCGTGCTCGGCCGCGGAGACCGCCTCGATGGACAACTCGCCCTCGTGGTACCGGGCGAAGTACACCGCCGCGCCCAACTCGTCCCGCAGCTCGGCGAGTTTGTGGTTGAGCCGGACCCGTACCACCTGTTCGCGGTTGTACTGCCCGAGCAGGGCGAAGGTGCCGCCGAGCACCCAACCGCCGTCCTGGCACTGGAGATAGCCCTCGATCTCCAGGATCTCGACCAGCTTGCGGACGTCCGGCAGCGGCAGCGCCGTCTCCCGGGCAAGCGCGGCCTGACTCGCTCCGCCGGGGTGCCGGTCGACCGCCTCCAGCAGTCTCAGCGCGTGCTGCAGCGAGGTGAACCGGCCAGGTCCTCCCTGGTCCAGCGTGACCTGACGACCCCGGGCTGGTGTCGACATGACGTCCCCTTCCGCTGTCCGCTCGCGGACCGGCCGCGGGCGTCTCCAGCCTATCCACCGCGGGGCACCGGCACGCACCGGACCGCCGATATTTGTGCAGATCATGTGAGCAGCGCAACGGGCCGATGCCCGAGGGGAGCATGCGAAAGGGCCCCTCCCCCACTGCCCTGGGGGGAGAGACCCGATCGCCGGCCGCCCTCGTGCGGGCACGGACGGCCGGTGAGGGTGGTCAGTCGGCCCTCGGCGCAGCCGACGCGGTGTCAGCCCTCGTCGCCGGCGCGGAGCTTGGCGACGGCCGCCGCCAGGCGTGCGCCGTACTCCTCGTCCGCCGCGTGGAAGTGCGCCAGGTTCTTCTCGACGATGTCGTCCCGGGTGACCTGCGCCAGGAAGCCCGCGATGTTGTTGATCAGGCGGGTCTTCTCACCGGCCGACATCAGCCGGTAGAGCTCACCGGCCTGGAAGAAGTCGTCGTCCTTGGTGTGCGCCGGCGTGGTGTAGGTGCCGGTGTGGCCGCCCAGCGCGAGCGGCGCGGCCAGCGCCTCGTCCGTCTGGGCCGGGCCGTCGTACGAGTTGGGCTCGTAGTTCTTGCCGCGGCCGGACTTGTTGACGGCCGAGAAGCCGTCGCGGCCGTAGTTGTTCGCCTCGGTCGCCCTGGGGGCGTTCACGGCGAGCAGGGTGTGGTTGACGCCGAGACGGTAGCGCTGGGCGTCCGCGTACGCGAACAGGCGGCCCTGGAGCATCTTGTCCGGGGAGGGACCGATGCCGGGGACGAAGTTGTTCGGCGAGAAGGCGGACTGCTCGACGTCGGCGAAGACGTTCTCCGGGTTCCGGTTCAGGACCAGGCGGCCGACCTTCTGCAGCGGGTAGTCGGCGTGCGGCCACACCTTGGTGAGGTCGAACGGGTTGAAGCGGTAGTCCGCCGCCTCGGCGACCGGCATCAGCTGGACGTAGAGGGTCCAGGACGGGAACACCCCGCGCTCGATGGCCTGGTGCAGGTCGCGCTGGTGGCTGTCGGCGTCCGCGCCGAGCACCTCGGCGGACTGGTCGCCGTCCAGCGAGCGGATGCCCTGGTTGGTCTTGAAGTGGTACTTCACCCAGTACGCCTCGCCCTGGGCGTTGACCCACTGGTAGGTGTGCGAGCCGTAGCCGTTCATGTGGCGGTAGGAGGCCGGGATGCCGCGGTCGCCGAACAGCCAGGTGATCTGGTGGGTGGACGCGGGCGAGTGCGCCCAGAAGTCCCAGACGTTGTCCGCCTCCTGCACGCCGGTGAACGGGTCGCGCTTCTGGGAGTGGATGAAGTCGGGGAACTTGATCGGGTCCTTGATGAAGAACACCGGGGTGTTGTTGCCGACGAGGTCGTAGTTGCCCTCGGCGGTGTAGAACTTCAGCGCGAAACCGCGCGGGTCACGGACGGCGTCGCTGGAGCCCAGGTTGCCCGCCACGGTCGAGAACCGCAGGAAGACCTCGGTCCGCCTGCCCACCTCGGCGAGGAAGTCGGCGCGGGTGAACTGCGAGACCTCGTCGGTGACCTCGAAGTAGCCGTAGGCGCCCGAGCCACGGGCGTGCACCACGCGCTCCGGGATGCGCTCACGGTTGAAGCGGGCGAGCTTCTCCAGGAGCTGCTGGTCCTGGATGAGCAGCGGGCCGTACTCGCCGGCCGAGGCCGAGTTCTGGTTGTCGGCGACCGGGGCGCCGGACTCCGTGGTCAGGATCTTGGACATGTGAGGGGTCCTTCAGGTCGATAAGGCGGTGCGTGGAGAAGGAAGGAGACGGCCGGTCAGACGCCGAGCAGGCGCCAGATCGCCGAACGGCGGCGCGAGGACTGCTCACCGTCGGGGCCGTCGGCCGGCCGGAGCGCGGACACGGCGGCGGTGGTCGCGGCGGCGTCCGCGAGCGGGCGGGCGGCGGTCAGCGCGATGGCCTCCTCCGCGTCGAGACCGGCCTCGACGAGCGCCGACCCGGCCTCGACGGCCGGCAGGGCGTTGAACCAGCGCAGCGCGAGGGCCGTCCGGCCGGCCTCGGTGAGCCTGCCGGTCAGCCGCAGGCGGGCCAGGCCGCCGTCGGGGTAGACGTTGATCCGCACATGGGTGACGGTGCGGCCGACGTCCAGGCGCAGGCGGTGGCGGGTGTCGGGCTGGAGCCGCGTGCGCGGCAGGATCTCGAACCAGCCGTCGGCGTCCGCGGACGGATTGCCGCCCTGCGAGGCGTCGTAGCCGGCCAGGTCGGCCCAGCCGGGGGCGTTGGCGACGAAGCAGGACGTGTCCACCTCGGCGGCAAGGACCTCGCCGCCCCCGGCCAGGGCGATCTGTACCCAGTCGTTGGCCTTGTCGCGCCGACGCCGGGTCTCCCAACCGTCGCCCATGACGGAGGCGCGGCCGGGAGCGTTCAGGTTGTGCGGGGAGGAGAAGTAGCGGTCGGAGGCGGCCTCGGCGACGCCGCCGTACTCCTGCGCGGCGAGGTCGAAGGTCAGACCGTCCAGCTCGCGGGGGTCGGGCAGCACCTCGCCGTGCACACGCAGCCGGGCGACACCGCCGTCCGGCCAGATGTTGAGGCGCACGTGGGTGAAGCGGGTCCCGTCCGTCACCTCGAACGCGTGGGCGGTGTCGCCCCGGAGCGCGGTGCGCGGTACCAGGTCCACCCAGTCGGCGTCCGCCAGTTCCTCCACCGAGGGGTGACCGGGTACGGAGGCGCCCTGCACGGAGGCCGTCTCGGGGTAGTTGCCGGTGAAGTGCGCGGTGTCCACGATCACGCCGCGGATCACACCCGCCACGCCGAGCCGGACGATCGCCCAGTCGTGGTCCTCGTCGGTGGGGTGCGGCTGCTCGGCGGATATGCCGCGCCGGCGCTTGCTCTCCCAGCCGTCCATGATCTGGCCCTTGTGGCCGAAGGTGTGCGGGCGGAACTCGGCGGGCCTGGCGACCAGGAGGTTCTCCGCGTCCGCGAAGGTGTCCTCGTTGGTGGCCACCACGCCGGCGCCCAGCAGCCGGGAGGCGAGGTCGACCAGCTCGGTGAAGGGAGCGCTCGGGGTCCGACTGGTGCTCATGTGAGTCTCCTGATTCAGGGACGAGTGATCTGACGGCCGAACGGCTCGGCGTCCACGTCGACGACCCGCCCGCGCAGCCAGGTGGTGCGGACCACGCCGGTCAGGGTCTTGCCCGCGTACGGGGTGACGGGGTTGCGGTGGTGCAGGCGGTTCGCGACGACCGCGAACTCGGCGTCCGGGTCGAAGGCCACCAGGTCGGCGTCGTGCCCGACCGCGATGGCGCCCTTGCTGCCGGCCAGTGCGGCCAGCGAGGCCGGGCCGGCGGACATCCAGCGGGCCAGGTCGCCCAGCCGGTGCCCGCGGCGGCGGGCCTCGGTCCAGATCGCCGGGAGGCCGATCTGGAGGGAGGCGATGCCGCCCCAGGCCGCCGCGAAGTCCCCGCTGCCGCCGTACTCGGGCAGCAGCTTGAGGTCCGGGGTGGAGGGCGAGTGGTCGGAGACGACGGCGATGAACTCGCCGGCGGCCAGCGCCGCCCAGAGCTGGTCCCGGTTGGACTCGTCCCGGATCGGCGGGCAGCACTTGAAGGCGGTGTCGCCGTCCGGTATCTCCTCGGCCGCGAGGGTGAGGTAGTGCGGGCAGGTCTCCGCCGTCACCCGGACACCGTCCGCACGGGCCTGGCGCAGCAGCGGCAGCACCGCGGCGGAGGACACGTGCAGGATGTGCACCCGGGCGCCGGTGCGGCGGGCGGTGTCCAGCAGCCGGGCGACGGCCGCGGCCTCGGCGTCGGCCGGGCGGGAGGCCAGGAAGTCCCGGTAGTGCACGCCGGGCTGCTGGGGCGCGGCCGCCAGGACGGCCGGGTCCTCCGCGTGGATGATCGCCAGCGCGCCGATCCTGGCCTGCTCGGCCAGCGCCGTCTCCAGGTCGGCCTGCTCGACGTGCGGGAACTCCTCCACCCCGGAGGGGGCGAGGAAGCTCTTGAAGCCGAAGACGCCGGCCCGGTGCAGCGGCTCCAGGTCCGCGGCGTTGCCGGGGATGGCGCCGCCCCAGAAGCCGAGGTCGACCCAGGCCTGGCCCTCGGCGGTCTTCCGCTTGGCCTCCAGCCCCTCGACCGTGGTGGTCGGCGGGACGGAGTTGAGCGGCATGTCGATGATGGTGGTGACACCGCCGGCGGCGGCGGCCCGGGTGGCGGTGGCGAAGCCCTCCCACTCGGTGCGGCCGGGCTCGTTCACATGGACGTGGGTGTCGACCAGGCCGGGCAGCAGGGCGGTGTCGCCGAGGTCGGTCAGCAGCTGGTCGCCCGCGAGCAGGGAGCCGTGCGCGGCGATCTGCTCGATCCTGCCGTCCCGGATCAGCACGTCAGCGGGGCGCTCGCCGTCCGGCAGGACCACACGGCGGGAGCGGATCACCATGGTCTCGGGTGGCGTCTCGCTGAGGGGCATCTGGACCTCCGGGATGGGGCTCTGCAAAGGGGGCCGCTGAAGGCGGGCGGGCACCGCCGGGGCGGGAGTTGAGGTCTGCTCATCACACTGCCGGGACTGCGATGGATCGGAGCCTAGGCCCGCCTTCAACAAATCGTCAATGTAGGAAGATACGAGGAGTTCGGCCGGTGACATCGGGGCGAGCCTTCACCCGTCGGCCGCCGGCCGCACCCCGGGCTCAGCCGGCCAGCAGCGCGTCCGCCAGCCGCTCCCCCGCGAGCTCGGAGAGCTCCGCGGCCTTGGTCATGCTGTCGCCGGGCTGTTCGGCGAGGTCGGTGAGCGCGTACGCGGCGGCGAAGCCCGCCGCCCGCCACTCGTCCTCCGACAGTTCCAGACGCCCTGCCACAGCGGCCACCCGAACCCCCGCCCGAGTGGCCGCCGCGGCAACGCCGGCGGGAGCCTTGCCATGGAGCGTCTGCGCATCCAGGCAGCCCTCGCCCGTCACGACGAGGCGTGCCCCACGCACGGCCTCGTCGAAACCCAGCAGCTCGAGCATGAGCTCGATGCCGGGTCGCATGGTGGCGCCGAGCAGGGCCAGGGCGGCGAAGCCGACCCCGCCTGCGGCCCCGGCGCCGGGGGCGTTCCGCAGGTCCCGACCGGTCGCCGCACCGACGACGTCGGCGAAGCGGGTCAGGCCATCCTCAAGAACCAGCAGGTCATCGCCGTCCGCACCCTTCTGCGGGCCGTAGACGGCGCTCGCGCCGCGGGCGCCGAGCAGCGGGTTGTCGACGTCGCAGGCGACCACCACCTCCACACCCGTCAGGGTGTCGGCGAGCGAGCCCGGGTCGAGCCTGGTGAGCCGGCGCAGCGCGGCGCCGCCCGGCGGCAGCTCACCGCCGTCCGCGTCGTACAGGCCGACGCCCAGTGCCTGGACCATGCCGGCGCCGCCGTCGGTGCTGGCGCTGCCGCCGAGGCCGAGCACGACCCGCTCGGCGCCCAGGGCCACGGCCCGGCCGATCAGCTGACCCACCCCGTACGAGCCCGCCGCGAGCGGCGCGGTACGGCCGCCGGGCAGCCGGGCCAGCCCGGAGGACTGGGCGAGCTCCACCACGGCGGTGTCGCCCTTGACGGCGATCGCCGCGTCCACCGGCAGGCCGGTCGGGCCGGCCACCTTGACCGGGATGCGGGTGAAGCCGGCCGCCAGGGCGGCGGCCAGGGTGCCCTCGCCGCCGTCGGCGACGGGCAGCTCGCGGACCTCGACGCCCGGGGCGCTGCGCCGGATGCCAGCCGCGATGCGGGCGGCGACCTCGGCACCCTCCAGGGTGCCCTTGAACTTGTCGGGGGCTACGACGACATGGCCCTGGGTGGGGGTGGCGGGCATGGCGTGGGCCTCACTTCCGGGTCGGGCTGCTGATCCGCCGGCGGAGCGGCTGGTTCGAGTCTCCGCCTGCTGGGGTGGTTCCGGGGCCTGTCGGGGTTGCGCTCCCGCAGGAGTGCGATCCCCGGGGGGCGGCCCCCTCCCCGCCGTTCTCTCCCGGCCTTCGGCTGGGAGGTACCCCCGCTCGTCCCGCTTCCGACGTACGAGTGGGGGCTCCCCTCGGCGAAGGAGGGGGCCGGGCAGCGCGCGCAGGCACGACCGAAGTGCCCCCGACAGGGACGTGCGCGCTACCGGCTTGGGACGATCGGCAGGGGGCGGATGAGCCCCAGCCCGCCTGCCGATCGGACCTGGCCTCCTGATGGCGCGGGCACGACCGGATAGGTACACGCCATCAGGAGGAGTCTCGGGGGCGGGGGCCGCCGCGCGGCCACCGCCGAGTACCGCTTGCTCAGGCCACCGGGCGGCCGGAGAGGCGCTCGACGCCGCGCAGCAGCGCGGAGTGGTCGAGCGAGCCGTCACCGTTGGCACGGGCGGAGGCGACCAGCTGGGCGACGACCGCGCCGACCGGCAGGGCGGCACCGACGGCCCGGGCGGCGTCGGTGACGATGCCCATGTCCTTGTGGTGCAGGTCGATACGGAAGCCGGGGGCGAACTCCCGGTCGATCATGTTGGCCTTCTTGCGGTTCAGCACGGTCGAGCCGGCCAGACCGCCGCCGAGTACGTCCAGCGCCGCGCCGAGGTCGACACCCGCGTTCTCCAGGAAGACCACGGCCTCGGCCAGGACCTGGATGTTGACGGCCACGATCAGCTGGTTGGCGGCCTTCACGGTCTGGCCGGCGCCGGCCGGGCCGACGTGGATGACCGTGGTGCCCAGCGCGTCGAAGAGCGGCTTGGCCTCGGCGAAGTCGGCCGCGTCGCCGCCGACCATGATGGAGAGCACGGCCTCGATGGCGCCGGCCTCGCCGCCGGAGACCGGGGCGTCCAGGGTGCGGACGCCCTTCTCCTTGGCGGCGGCCTCGACCTTGATCGAGGTCTGCGGGGTGATCGAGGACATGTCGATCACGAGGGTGCCGGCCCCGACGTTCTCCAGGACACCACCCTCACCGAGGATGACCTGCTCGACGTGCGGGTCGGCGGGGACCATGGTGATCACGACCTCGGCGTCGGCCACGGCCTCGGCGATCGAGGACGCGCCCTTGCCGCCGGCCGCGACCAGCGCGTCGATCGGGGGCTGGGTCAGGTTGAAGCCGGTCACCTGGTGGCCGGCCTTGACCAGGCTGGCGGCCATCGGGCTGCCCATGATGCCGAGGCCGATGAAGGCGATCTTGCGGGAGGCGCTCATGCGTCGCGTTCCTTCGTACGTTGGAGGGTGGGTGGTGACTGCCCGGCGGGGCGCCGGATCCGCGCTCAGTCGGCGCGCAGCTCGCGCGGCAGCCACGCGAAGCTGTCGGCGCTGACGCCGGTGGAGGGGCGGTACTCCAGGCCGATGCGGCCCGTGTAGCCGGCGGCGGTGAGGCGGGCGAAGAGGTCCTCGAAGTCCAGCTCGCCGGTGCCCGGCTCGTTGCGGCCGGGGTTGTCGGCGATCTGCACGTGGCCGAAGCGGTCGGCGTAGCCGTCGATGACGGCGGCCAGGTCCTCGCCGTTCTTCGCCAGGTGGTAGAGGTCGCAGAGGAACTTGGCGTTGCCAAGGCCGGTGGCCGCGTTCACCTGGTCGACGACCTCGACGGCGGCCTTCGCGGACACCAGCGGGTAGTGCGGCGACTCGGGCTTGTTGAGGGCCTCGATCAGCAGGACCGCACCGATCTCGTGCGCGGCGCGGGCGGCCAGGGTCAGGTTCTCCAGCGCGAGCGCGTCCTGCTCGGCCGGCTCGACGCCCTCGACGCGGTTGCCGTAGAGGGCGTTCAGCGCCTTGGTGCCGAGCGACTCGGCGAGCGCCACGCTGACCGGGATGTTCTCGCGGAAGCGCTCCTTGTCGGCGGGCACCGAGACGGTACCGCGGGCGCCCTTGGTGAGGTCGTCGACGAAGTTGAGGCCGGTGAGCCGCACCCCCGCGTCGGTGAACGCCTTGCGCAGCGCGTCCAGCTCGGCGGCGGAGGGGGTGTGGTCCTCGCCGAAGGGCCACCACAGCTCGGCGGCGTTGAAGCCGGCGGCGGCCGCGGCGGCCGGGCGCTCCAGGAGCGGCAGCTCACTGAACAGGATCGACAGGTTGACCGTGTAGCTGTGCTTGGAAGCGGCAGTCACGTCAATCACCTTTCACTCTTCCGACATCCGCCCGGCCTTCGACCGGGAGACCCAACTTCCACGATCCGGAAGATGGATTCTGCTTGATGGAAGTTTTGCCGGACCGCCGAGCGAGTGTCAAGGCCGAAGCAACAATTTGTTGAAGAGGCCGAAACCCGCCCATCACGCCGGTCGGCGACTGTTCGATCGACCAGCCCCTCCCGCCGCACGCACCGCTCGATACAGTGAGCAGGTGCGATTGATGGTGGAGTTCACGACAGAACCGTTCGAGTTGGACACGTTCCCCGAGCACGCGGTGGCCGCCCGGCGGGTGGTCGACGAGGCCGGGCTCGCCGTGGCGGTCGGGCCGTTCGGCACCGGCGCGGAGGGCGAGGCCGAGCAGGTCCTGGCCGCCGTGACCAAGCTGCTCAGGGAGACCCTGGACGCCGGGGCCACCCGGATCTCCGTCCAGGTCAGCGTGCTCGACAAGGCCGGAGCCGAGGAGACGACCCCGGAAGGAGTGGGTACGCCGTGAGCAACGCCCTGGAACACCCGCTCGCCGCGGCGATAAAGCCGCTGCTGGACGCGGTCGGCGCGACGCCGGTCGCGGTCGACGAGGCCAAGTCCGACGACATCCTGCTGGAGTGGGAGGGCGTACCGGCCATCGCCGTCCGCCTGCCACACCTGAGCAACGCCTTGGACCGCCTGCTCGCCGAGATGACCCGCCAGTTCGGCGGGCGCCCGCTGGACGAGCTGGACCGCTGGGAGAAGCAGCGCGTCGTCGCCCTTTTGGAGGAACGCGGCGCGTTCACCGTCCGCCACGGAGTGGAGACGGTGGCCACGGCGCTCGGCGTCAGCCGTTTCACCGTGTACAACTACCTCAACCGCCAGGACGGCACGAAGTCCGGCTGACCAGGTGAGTTCCGCCGGTTGCCCCAGCTTGTCCGAGTCCTCGGCGGGGCACACTTGGCGAATCGCACACGAAACGGGCCGGTAACCAGGCACGCTTCAAAACGTAACCACCAACCATTCAACAAAGTGTTGACGCCCGGGGGTGGTGGATCTAGCTTTTGCGGGTGGCACCACTCTTCAGGAGGTCCACCCGTGACCAACCACCCCCAAGCGTCGAACGACGCAACCGGCGCTCTCGGCACGCTGGCGGCGGCCCCGGCCGCCGAGCTGGAGAAGACTCTGCTGGAGATCTGCTCCAGCCCCCGCTGGGCCGCCGCCGTCGCGGCGGCGCGGCCCTGGTCCGACCGTGACGCCCTGCTCGCCGCCAACGCGGCGGCGATGGCCGCGCTGACGGTCCAGGATCTCAACGACGCGATGGCCGGCCACGCCCGGATCGGCAGACCCAAGGCGGGCGACGCCATCTCCGAGCGCGAGCAGGCCGGCGTCCAGGGAGTGGACACCGCTCTCCTCGATGAACTGCACCAGGCCAACGCCGCCTACGAGGCGAAGTTCGGCCACGTGTTCCTGATCTGCGCGACCGGCCGCACCGCGGCCACCATGCTCGCCTCGCTGCGCGAGCGCTACCCCAACGACGCGGCCACCGAGGCGGAGATCGTCCGGGGCGAGCTGCGCAAGATCAACGACATCCGCATCAACCGCCTGCTCGACGAGTCCGCCTGAGGCGCGCCCCGCGCAGACTCCTGACAGGTAGTCATTCCTGCCATCAGTAAGGTCACTTCACCCATGACTGGCATCTCCACGCACGTGCTCGACACCAGCCTCGGCCACCCGGCCGAGGGCGTCCCGGTCGAGCTCGCACTGCACACCGAGGGTGGCTGGAGGGTGCTCGGCACCTCCGCCACGGACTCCGACGGCCGGGCCAAGGACCTGCCGGCCGTGGAGGCGGGCTCGGTCGTCCGGCTCCTGTTCGACACCGCGGCGTACTACGCCTCGGCGGCCACGTCGGACCAGGCGCCGTTCTTCCCCGAGGTCTCGATCGTCTTCACGGTCGCGCCCGCGCAGCACCACTACCACGTGCCGCTGCTGCTCAACCCGTTCGGATACTCGGTCTACCGCGGAAGCTAGACCGCTTGATTGATTGGGAGCCATGTCATGGCCCACGTGCTCGGTCAGAACCAGTACGGCAAGGCGGAGAACCGCATCGTCCGCGTCTACCGTGACTCCACGCGTCACGAGATCAAGGACCTGAACGTCTCGGTCGCCCTCTCCGGTGACCTCGACGACGTCCACCTCACCGGCTCGAACGCCAACTGCCTTCCCACCGACACCACCAAGAACACCGTCTTCGCGTTCGCGAAGGAGTACGGGATCGAGTCGGCGGAGCAGTTCGGCATCACGCTGGCGAAGCACTTCGTGGACAACAACGAGCCGATCCACCGCGCGCGGATCCGGATCGAGGAGTACACCTGGGACCGGATCAAGACCCCGGACAGCTCCGCCCGCTTCATCGGCTCGGAGGAGGTCGGCCACTCCTTCGTCCGCAACGGCGGTGAGGTGCGCACCTCGCAGATCACCTACGACGGTGAGAGCTTCGAAGTCATCTCGGGCCTCAAGGACCTGGTCGTCATGAACTCCACCAACTCGGAGTTCTGGGGCTACATCAAGGACAAGTACACCACCCTCCAGGAGGCGTACGACCGGATCCTCGCCACCCAGGTGACGGCCCGCTGGAAGTACGGCTTCTCCGGCCGGGACGAGGAGCCCCAGCCGAACTGGAACCGCTCCTACACCCACGTACGGCGCCACCTGCTGGAGGCCTTCGCCGAGACGTACTCCTACTCGCTCCAGCAGACCCTGCACTCGATGGGCACCCGGGTCCTCAACAACCGCGCCGAGGTGGACGAGGTACGCCTGGAGCTGCCCAACAAGCACCACTTCCTGGTCGACCTGGAGCCGTTCGGCCTCAAGAACGACAACGAGGTCTACTACGCCGCGGACCGCATGTACGGCCTGATCGAGGGCACCGTGCACCGCGAGGGCGTCGTCCCGGTCATCCCGGTCGCCTGATCCGACGCACCCATGATCCCCGCCCGGCGTCGCTGCACCCTCCGGTCCCTGCCGACCGGACGATGCGGGGCGGACCGCAGTACCCGCACCACCTGCACGACCTGCACCACCTGCTGTACCCGAGGTTCCTGTCTCACCTGCACCATCTGTTTCTCCACCCCCGCCAACCGGAGATCGTGCCCGCCTCGCGGCGGCCGGCCCGGCGAGCTGGAGAGACCGGCCGAGGGACTCCTGCACCGCCGTCCCGCCCTCGGCCAGGGCGAGTTCAGCCAGTCTCCAGCGCCACGGGCGCGCCGAGAGCCATGGGCACAAGAGGGGCTCGACATGGCACTGCGCAGCACCAGCAACACCGACGGCGGTTCCACCCCTGACAGAGGCGACTCTGGCGGGCCTTACGGCCCGGACGGTGTGTCAACCACCCATTCCGACACGTCGTCCGGGCAGCAGGTCCACCCCGTGGACGAGCTGCTGCCCCCGGTGAAACTCTTCTCCACCGGTCTTCAGCACGTCGCCGCGATGTACGCGGGCGTCGTGGCGCCCCCGCTCATCGTCGGCGCCGGCGTGGGGCTCTCCCCCGCCGAGCTCGCCCTGCTGATCTCGGCCAGCCTGTTCACCGCCGGCCTGGCCACCCTGCTCCAAACGCTGGGCGTCTGGAAGATCGGCGCACGGATGCCGTTCGTCAACGGCGTCTCGTTCGCCGGTGTCGCGCCCATGATCGCGATCGCCGAGGAACACGGCCCGAAGGACGCCCTTCCGGTGATCTTCGGTGCGGTGATCGTCGCGGGGCTCCTGTGCTTCCTCGCGGCGCCGTACTTCTGCAAGCTGATCCGATTCTTCCCACCGGTCGTCCAGGGCACCGTGATCACCCTCATCGGGGTGTCGCTGCTGCCGGTGGCCGTGAACTGGGCCCGCGGCGGCTCGCCCACCGCCCCCGGTTTCGGCTCCGTACGAGCGATCGGCCTCGCGGCGTTCACCCTCGCCGCGGTCGTCCTGTGCAACCGGCTGCTGCGTGGCTTCTGGCAGCAGCTCTCCCTGCTCATCGGTCTGGCGGTCGGCACCCTGGTCGCCTTCCCGCTGGGTCTGGCCGACTTCGGCGCGGTCGGGGACGCGAAGATCTTCTCGCTCCCCTCGCCGTTCCACTTCGGCGCCCCCGTGTTCGACGCGGCGGCGATCATCTCGCTCTGCATCGTGATGGTGGTCTCGATGACCGAGTCCACCGCGGACATGCTGGCCCTGGGCCAGATCGTCGAGCGGGAGGCCGACGAGCGGACCCTGGCCGCCGGCCTTCGGGCGGACGGCCTGGCCACCGCGATCAGCCCGGTCTTCAACGGGTTCGCGGCGAGTGCCTTCGCCCAGAACATCGGGCTGGTGGCGCTGACCAGGATCCGCAGCCGCTTCGTGGTCGCGGCCGGCGGAGGCATCCTGATCCTGCTGGGGCTCTTCCCGGTACTCGGCTCAGTCGTCTCACTGGTACCTCAGCCCGTCCTCGGCGGCGCCGGGATCGTGCTGTTCGGCACGGTGGCGGCGAGCGGCATCCGCACCCTCGCCGAGGCCGGGATGGAGTCCGGCTCCCACACCATCCTGGTGTCGGTCTCGCTCGGGGTCGGCATCATCCCGATCGCCGCACCCACCTTCTACGACGCCTTCCCGGAGGCCGTCCGCACCCTGATGCACTCCGGGATCTCGGCCGGCTGCGTGACGGCCGTCCTGCTCAACCTGCTCTTCCACCATGTCGGAGTGGCCCGCCGGTCCCCGTCCGGCGACACGCCCGGCACGACGGTGCCGACGGCGACACCGTCCTGACCGGGGGTGGGGCGGTACGCACGCGCAAGCGCGTACCGCCCCACCCTCCCTCCCCCATAGGAGTAACACCATGGCAGTCCAGCCCCCGCCCGCCGACCAGCGGATCGTGATCGAGAACGTCGCCATCGCGACGGTTGACGCCAACGACACCGAGTACGCCCGCGGCCACGTCGTCGTCCTCGGCAACAAGATCGAGTCGGTCGGCGACGGCCCGGCCCCGCAGTGGCTGGACAACGTGGTGCGCCGGATCAACGGCGAGGGCCACCTGATCACTCCGGGCCTGGTCAACACCCACCACCACTTCTACCAGTGGATCACCCGGGGCCTCGCCCAGGACAACATCCTCTTCGACTGGCTGGTCGCGCTCTACCCGACCTGGGCCCGGATCGACGACAAGCTGGTGCACGCCGCCGCCCAGGGCTCGGCCGCCGCGCTGCTCAAGTCCGGCTGCACCACGGCCAGCGACCACCACTACGTCTTCCCCGAGGACGGCGGCGACATCCTCGGCGCCGAGATCGAGGCCGTGCAGGAGCTCGGCATGCGCTTCACCGCGCTGCGCGGCTCGATGGACCGCAGCAAGAAGGACGGCGGCCTGCCGCCGGACCACGCGGTGGAGAAGACCGAGGACATCCTGATCGCGTCCGAGGCCGCCGTGGACCGCTACCACGACTCCTCGTTCGACTCGATGCTGCAGATCGCCATCGCGCCCTGCTCCCCGTTCTCGGTCTCCACCGAACTGATGCGCGAGGCCGCCCTGCTGGCCCGCCGCAAGGGCGTACGCCTGCACACCCACGGCTCGGAGACCGCCGAGGAGGAGCAGTTCTGCAAGGAGCTGTTCGGCATGGGCCCGACCGACTACTTCGAGTCGACGGGCTGGCTGGGCGAGGACGTCTGGATGGCGCACTGCGTCCACATGAACGACTCGGACATCGCCAAGTTCGCCGAGACCGGCACCGGTGTCGCGCACTGCCCGTCCTCCAACGCCCGCCTGGCGGCCGGCATCGCCCGCGTCCCGGACATGCTGAAGGCCGGCGTCCCGGTCGGCCTCGGCGTCGACGGCACCGCCTCCAACGAGTCCGGTGAGCTCGGCACCGAGCTGCGCAACGCGCTGCTGATCAACCGTCTGCACGGCCGCCCGGACGCGCTGACCGCCCGCAGCTCGCTGCGCCTGGGCACCATGGGCGGCGCCCGGGTGCTCGGCCGTCAGAACGAGATCGGCTCGATCGAGGTCGGCAAGCTCGCCGACCTGGCGCTGTGGAAGGTCGACGGCATCATGCACTCCTCGATCGCCGACCCGGTGGCCGCCCTCACCCTGGGCGCCCTCCCGCCGCTGGCGCTGCTCCTGGTCAACGGCAACGCCGTCGTGGAGAAGGGCAACCTGACCACGGTCAACGAGGACCGGATCGCGCAGGACTGCGCCCGCGCCGCCAAGGAGCTCGCCGCGCGCGGCTGACCCTCTCCCGGAGTGGGAAGTCGGCCGGTCCGACCTCCCACTCCACCGCAGACTCCGGGCCGCCCAGGGACGGTGCGTGACCCGGACTCCGCGAGCCCCCAGCGGGCGAGCGGACCGCAGCCCCGGACCCACGGCGAGGGTCCGGGGCTGCGGCGTACCCGGGATCGGGCCGGGTGCCCCCCGGGCCCGGCGTCGCTGCCCGGCGTCACTACCGGCTCAGCGGACACTGCGCGGCGAACTGCTGGAGGACTGGGCCGAGGTCCGAGCCCGCGACTGGTACTGGACCAGCCTGATCGCCCACGCCTGCTGGAACGGCGCGGCCGCCGTGCTGAGCACGCTCGGCCCGCTGATCGCCGCGCAGCGCCTGGGCGGGGACGGAGTCTGGATCGCCATGACGGAGGCCGGCGCCGTCGGGCTGCTGCTCGGCTCACTGCTCGCCGGCCGGGTCCGGCCCCGGCGGCCCGTGCTGGCCGCCAACCTGGGGCTCACCCTGTACGCGCTGCCGCTCGCGCTGCTCGCCGCGGCCGCGCCGGCGCCGGCCGTGGTGGCCTCGTACGGGCTGGCGGTGGGCGGCCTGGGCTTCCTCGGCCCGGTGTGGGAGACGGCGGTGCAGCAGGCCGTCCCGGCCCGGGTGCTGGCCCGGGTCACCTCCTACGACTGGCTGCTCTCACTGGCCGCGATGCCGCTCGGCTACGCGCTGGCGCCGCTGGCCGCCGACGCCTGGGGCAGCGCCGCGCCGCTCCTGGGCGCGGCGGCGCTGGTCGTGCTGAGCTCGCTGGGCACGCTGGCCGTGCCCGGCGTGCGCCGGCCGGCGGGGCCCGACCCGGCCGGCGGCGACGTGCCGGAGGCAGGTCAGGCGGGCCGGCCTGGTCAGGTGGTCCAGCCGGATCAGGCGGTACGGCCGGATCAGGCGGTACGGCCGGATCAGGCGGTACGGCCGAGGGTCGCCAGGTAGGCGCGCCAGCCGCCGTACTCGGTGATCTCGCGGTGGACACCGCGCTCCGGCTCACCGCGGGCCAGCAGCATCGACAGGCAGGCGCTGCCGTCGGCGAGCTCGATCACGCCCAGCTCCAGCTCGCGCGGCTCGCCGGGCAGGATCACGTCCCGCAGCAGCTCCAGCGGGACGTCGTACAGCTCGCCCTCGATGGCGCTGTCGGCGCCCGGGGCCGGGAGCAGACCGGGGCAGACGTCCCCGATGGAGAAGAAGCGGTAGCCCGGCGCGGTGGTGACGGGCCCGACCAGCAGGTCCGCCACCAGGTGGTGGAACGGGCCGCCGACCATCGCCTGACCGTTGAAGAAGATGCGTGCCATGAGGGCTCCTGAACAAGCGGGGGCGGCCCGGCCGAGGGGTGGGTCCCTGGGCCGGGCCGCCACTGTGTGTGCGTGGGGGGTGGGACGCGGGGCTGAGCCGTTCCGGACGGCCGCTGCGGAGCGGTGGAGGGCAGCCGTACGGAACGGAGCAATCGGGTGCGACCAGTGCTACAGCCTGGCAGGCGGCAGCGGGGCTGCGGATCGGTAGATTGAGCGCAGCCCGTCCGCCGGAGACGCAGCCCGCTGGAGGTGCGGCCCGCCGGAGGACTGCTCGCTCAGCCCAGCAGGGGAAGCGCCGGAAGGGTGAGGAAGTCCACGAACTCCTCGGCGAGCGAGACCTGCTCGAAGAGCTTGGCGGCCTCCTGCCAGCGCCCACCGGCGTAGACGTCGCCGCCCAGTTCGCCGCGCAGCGCGGCGAGCTCCTCGGCCACGAGCCGGCGGACCAGCTCGGCGGTGGCCTTCTCACCGGTGTCGGCGAGCACGACCCCGTTGTGGATCCACTGCCAGATCTGCGAGCGCGAGATCTCGGCGGTGGCCGCGTCCTCCATCATGTTGAAGATGGCGACCGCACCGAGGCCGCGCAGCCAGGCCTCGATGTAGCGGACGCCGACCTGGACGGCGTTGTGCAGCCCGGCCCGGGTGCAGCTGCCGCCGGCGCCCGCGATGTCGAGCAGCTGGTCGGCCGTCACCGTCTCCGAGGGGCCGGGGTTGTCCTTCTGGTTGGGGCGATCGCCCAGCACCGCGTCGAAGGAGGCCCGGGCGACCGGCACGAGGTCGGGGTGGGCGACCCAGGAGCCGTCGAAGCCGTTCCCGGCCTCCCGGTCCTTGTCGGTCTTGACCTTCTCCATGGCGGCCGCGTTGACCTCCGGGTCCTTGCGGGAGGGGATGAAGGCCGCCATGCCGCCGATGGCGTGCGCGCCGCGCCGGTGGCAGGTCTGCACCAGCAGCCGGGTGTAGGCCGCCATGAACGGCGAGGCCATGCCCACGCTGTTGCGGTCGGGCAGGATGTAGTGCTCACCGGCGTCACGGAAGTTCTTGACGATCGAGAACAGGTAGTCCCAGCGGCCCGCGTTGAGACCGGCGGCGTGCTCGCGCAGCTCGTAGAGGATCTCGTCCATCTCGAAGGCGGCGGTGATGGTCTCGATCAGCACGGTGGCGCGGACGGTGCCGTGCGGGATGCCGAGAGCGGCCTGGGCGTGCGTGAACACGTCGTTCCAGAGCCGTGCCTCCAGGTGGCTCTCGGTCTTCGGGAGGTAGAAGTACGGCCCCGAGTTCGGGTCCTGGGTGCCCCTGGCCAGCAGGCGGGCGGCGTTGTGGAAGAAGTACAGGCCGAAGTCGACGAAGGCGCCGGCGACCGGGTTGCCGTCCACCAGCAGGTGGCTCTCGTCGAGGTGCCAGCCGCGCGGGCGGACCACCACGGTCGCGAGCTGGGCGGCGGCCTTGAGCTTGTACTCCTTTCCGGCCGAGGAGGTGAAGTCGATCCGCCCCTCGAAGGCGTCGATCAGGTTCACCTGGCCGCTGACCACGTTCTCCCAGGTGGGAGCGGTGGCGTCCTCGAAGTCCGCGAGCCAGACCTTGGCGCCGGAGTTGAGGGCGTTGATCACCATCTTGCGGTCGGTGGGCCCGGTGATCTCGACCCGGCGGTCCTGGAGCGCGCGGGGCGCCTCGGCGACCTTCCAGTCGGCGGCCCGGATCTCGGCCGTCCCGGGCAGGAAGTCGAGTGTCCCGGCCTTCGCGATCTCGGCGCGCCTGGCCTTTCGTCGGGTCAGGAGCTCCTGGCGGCGACCTTCGAAGGCCCGGTGGAGCCCGACCACGAAGGCGACCGCCTCGGGGGTGAGCACCTCCTCGGACCGGGGGACGCGCGGACCGGCGACAGTGACGACCGGAGCGGCGGGGGAAACGCCGGCGGGTCCCTGATCTGTAGCCATGGGCAGGACACTCCTTGGACGGTTGAGCCTGGCGAAGGAAGGTTCCGATGGGAACTTCCTCGATCTGAACCCACCTACCGATGGGTTCGATTCTGTAAGGTGGAGACTAGTTTCCGCGATACAGAATTTCAACGGTTTGTTGAGGTGATCGCTGGGACTCTACTCCTCCCCCGACAGCGAAGGGAACGCCGGTGGTTGCGACCCCCGACACAGCATCGACGACAGGCACCGACCGCGCGAGCGGCGGAGTGCAGTCCGTCGAGCGCGCCTTCCAGCTGCTGGAGGCGCTGGCCGACGCCGGCGGCGTTGCCACGCTCAGCGAGCTCTCCACCTCCTCGGGCCTGCCCATGCCCACCATCCACCGACTGGTTCGTACCCTGGTCCAGCAGGGATATGTCCGCCAGGACACCGCGCGCCGCTACACCCTCGGCCCCCGGCTGATCCGCCTCGGCGAGACGGCCGGCCGACTGCTCGGCAGCTGGGCGCGCCCGTACCTGACCGAGCTGATGGAGGCCACCGGCGAGACCGCGAACCTGGCCGTCCTGGAGGGCGGCGAGGTGGTGTACGTCGGGCAGGTGCAGTCACGCCGCTCGATGCGGATGTTCACCGAGGTCGGCCGCCGGGTGCAGCCGCACTGCACCGGCGTGGGCAAGGCGCTGCTGGCACAGCTGCCGGAGGACGAGGCCCGCGCGATCCTGGGCCCGAACACCCTGCCGGCCCACACCTCGTACACCGTGACGGACCCCCAGCTGCTGCTGGAGCAGCTGGCCGAGGCCCGCGAGCGCGGGTACGTGGTGGACGACCAGGAGCAGGAGATCGGCGTACGCTGCATCGCCGTCGCGGTGCCCGGCGCACCGACCCCGACGGCGCTCTCGGTCTCCGGCCCGGAGGCGCGCATCCGGGCGCTGGAGGAGCAGGCGGGCAGCTCCTCACTGGTGCCGGTGATGCGGCAGATCGCCGGCCGGCTGGGCCAGGTCCTCGCACCCTGACGGCTCAGTCCCTGCTGACGGAGCGTCATGCTGACATGGCGTCACCGGCGGTACTCCGAGCGGAAACCCTGGTCGGCGGCCGTTCGGATCCGCCGTTCGTCCGTTCGGGCGGCGTCGGTCCCGCTTCCTGGCCGGTGGGGGGTGCGTCGGTCAGTCTTGGGCGTGCGCGGCCCGCACAAGGGACGGGCCGATGAGGCAAGGCAGGTGAGGGCGATGTCCCGCAGCTCGACGTCCCGGGGCTTGGTACTGAGGTCGATGGCGGTCGGCGGGGTGGCGGTGGTGCTGGCGGCGGGCCCCGCCGGAGCCGCCGACACTCCACCGGGAGCGCCGGTCCCAGAGACGTCACCCACGGTCTCCTCCAGGTCCGACCTGGCGGTGTCGCGGATCGATCCGGACGCGGCGTCGCCCGGCGGGACCACCACGGTGCGCGCGCTCGTGTGGAACATCGGGCCGCAGCGCACGGCCAACCCGTTCAACGTGGTCATCACGCTGCCGCCCGGCGTCACGCCGGAGGGCGAGGTCTACCCGGACAACTGCGCCGCCTTCCAGGGCGGGCACCGCCTCCGGTGCGTCTTCCCCGCCGGGCTGCCGGCGTACCGCACCGCCACCGCGCGGATCAACGTCCGCCTCGCCGCGGACGTACCGGTGGGCACGCTGACCGGCGGATGGGTGTCGGTGCGAGGCCTGGACGACAAGAACCCGGACAACAACAAGCAGCCGTTCGAGCTGCCGGTCGTCGCGGGGAACTGACCTGGAGCTCGAACGAGGTCCAGTGGGTGCTGGAGATGCCACTGCTGAACTCATCGGAGCAGGTCAGCGACTTGCCCGGGACCCGGGGGGTGGGCGCCGGCGTGGCGCCTCGGCCCCACCCGGCGCGGCAGCCCCACCGGACGCCGCGACCCTACCGGCCGCGTCCGGCCCGCCCGGGCGGCCGGACGCTGCGGCTCCGGCGCCGGGTCAGCCCCAGGCGCCGCCGGGCCGGCCGGCCGCCCAGGCCCGGTACAGGTCGAGCGTCGCGGCCAGCTGCGAGTGCTGCGGCTCCGGCAGGCCGTCGAGCGCGAACCAGCCGAGCTCGTCGAACTTGTGCGGCTCCCCGATGGCCACCTCCGCCGGGTCGACCTCGACGGCCGACACCACCGCGACCCAGTGCGAGCGGGGATCGACGCGCAGGATGTTGCGCACCCCGATCGTCTCGACGGCGAGGGCACGCGCCGAGTACTCCTCCCGGACCTCGCGGGTGACGGCCGCCTCGAAGGACTCGCCGAACTCCAGCGCCCCCGCCCCGGTGTCCCAGCTGCCCGGCTCGTCGCGGGCGCCCGCCCCGCGCCGGGCGAGCAGGACACGGCCGCGGCCGTCGTGGCAGACGAAGACGCAGGAGACGGTGGGTGACCGAAGGGTGGGTGGCTGAACCGTGGCTGGCTGAACCGTGGGTGACTGGCCGACGGGTGACTGGCTCATGACGGTGATGCCTCTCAGAAGTGCTTCAGCAGCTCGCGGAAGCCGTTCAGGCGCAGCACGCCCTCGTCCGCCGGGTCGAGCTCGCTGTGCTCCAGCACCCAGGTGTGGGCGTTGGGAATGAAGACGGCGTTCATGCCCGCCGCGCGGGCCGGGAGGATGTCGGACTTCGGCGAGTTGCCGATCATCCAGCTGTCGCCCGCCGTCAGCCCGTGCCTCTCGATGAACCGGCGGTAGGTCTCGCCGTCCTTCTCCGCCACGATGTCGACGGCTCGGAAGTGCCCGGCGAGCCCGGAGGTGTCGATCTTGCGCTGCTGCTCCGTCAGGTCACCCTTGGTGAGCAGCAGCAACGCGTACCGGCCCCCGAGCTCGGCGAGGGTCTCGGCGACGCCGTCGATCAGCTCCACCCGGTGGTCGATGAGGACCGCGGCCAGTGCCTCGACCTCGTCCTGCTCGGCGCGGGTGGCCGGCCGGCCGCGCAGCCGCTCGGCGCAGTCGCCGAGGCTGCGCAGCAGCATGGCGCTGCCGTAGCCGTGGGTGAGCGCGTTGGCCCGCTGCACCTCGTCGAGGACGGCCCGCAGCTCCGTCCGGTCGAGCGTGGGGTGCGCCAGCCAGCCGAGGAAGTCGTCGATGACCCGCTCGAAGACGACGTTGTTCTCCCACAGGGTGTCGTCGGCATCGAAAACGAGTGTCTGGCCCTGGCTCACGCACAACCTCCCGGAACTCCACTGGAACTGTGCGCCACGCTAGCCGGGCCGGTACGGGTACGCACCGGGTTTTCCGAGCGGCCAGGCCGCGCCCCGGGCCGGCGGCCCGGCACTCCGGCAGACGATTGAAGTCGCCCTGGCGCCTGGGTAGTTACGCGTACATGAAGAGTCGCCCGAGGGCCCGGGAATGCCTTCCGCCGGACGCGGCCGCGACTCCAGACTGCTGCCATGCGAACCCCTCTACGCGCGTGGAAGACCCGCGCCGCCTCCGTCGTGTCCGTCGGCCTGCTCACCCTGGCCCCCATCGCCGTACTCACCCCGGACGCCCACGCCGCCGTCAGCGGAAGCGTCTGCCGGACCGCCCTGCCCAGCCAGGCCAGGGACACGCTCAACCTGATCGCCAAGGGCGGGCCGTTCCCGTACTCCCAGGACGGCATCGTCTTCCAGAACCGGGAGGGCGTGCTGCCCTCGAAGTCCTCCGGCTACTACCACGAGTACACCGTCAGGACGCCGGGCTCGACCACCCGCGGCGCCCGACGGATCGTCACCGGCAAGGCGTACCACGAGGACTACTACACCGCCGACCACTACGCGAGCTTCAGAAAGGTCGACTTCGGCTGCTGACCGGCCGGGGCCTCGCCCCGAGCTTGGAGGCGTCCCGCACGCGGTGCCGTGCGGGACGCCGCCGGGGGGCGGGGCGGCGCCGCGGGGCGCGGGAGGCCCGCCCCCGGGAGTGAGCCCGCTCGCGAGGCGTCGTCGGATAGGTTGGGTGGGCGTGGCCGACGGACCGGCCGCGGCCCGAGCGACTTCGAGACGACGAGGACCCGACCAGCCATGACCGCGCCCCTGCCCGCCTTCGCCGGCCGTACCTACCTCTTCGAGGTCGACAACGGCGCGGCCTTCCGCAACGCCTACTCGGCCGACGGCAAGCGGCTGCGCTGGGAGGGGCTGGGCGAGTCGGCCGGCCAGTGGGAGGACGTGGCCCTGCACGTCGCACAGGTCGGCCCCGACCTGTACTTCGTCAGCTGGACGGAGCAGAGCGGCATCACCGTCAGCCATGTGATGGACCTCGGCCGGCTGACCGTCCGGGCCTTCTGGACGTACGAGGGTGAGGGCGGCCGGGTCGGCGAGCTCCACACCGGCAGCCTCCGCCCGGTCGACTGACCCCCTGCCCACCGCCGGCCCGAGGCCTCCGGCCCCGGCGGGCGACCTAGACCGCGGCCGGGACCTGGAGGTGCTCGGAGAGCCATTCCAGGGAGGACGGCAGCAGCCTGCCCCAGGTCTGGAAGTTGTGGCCGCCGGTCTCCAGCATGCTGTACGAGACCTTCATCGGGGCGTGCGCGGCGGCGACGAACTGCTCGGTCTCGCGGCGGTACTCGCCGTCGCCCTCGCGGGTGCCCGCCAGCAGTACGGAGACCTCGGGCTGCGGCTCGTTCTTCAGGCGCCAGATCAGGTCGGCCTCGTCGCGCCGCCGCTGGCTGCCCTTGAAGAGGTCGCCGGTGGTCGCGTCCTCGGCGGCGCGGTAGTAGCCGGAGAGCGAGACGGCGGTCGGGAAGACCTCGGGGTGCCGCATGGCGAGCTTGAGGGCGCAGTAGCCGCCGGTGGAGTTGCCCATCAGACCCCAGGCGCGCGGATCTCCCGAGACCCGGTAGGAGGCCTCGATGGCCTGCGGGACGTCCTTGGTGAAGTACGTCTCGGACTGCGGGCCGCCCGGGATGTCCTCGCACTCGGTGTCCGTGGGCATCGCCGGCGAGGGGCGCATCAGCACCATGACGGTCGGCTGCATCCGGCCGGCCTGGAGCAGCCTGAGTGCGGCGCCGGGGTAGTTGAGCCTGGTCACCAGGTTCCTGGCGTCGCCGGGGAAGCCGGTGGTGACGATGACCGTGGGGAACCGCTTCTGCGCGAACTCCGGCTGGAAGTACTGCGGCGGCAGGTAGACGTACCCGTCGGTGGCGAGCCCGGTGGACGCGCCCGCGATCCGGATCTGGTGGATCTCCCCGGCCTGCCTCGGGTCACGGCCGATCGCCCCGCCGCCCTGGACGTCCACCCGGCCGAGTGCCTGGACCCGGACCGGGCTGCCCGCCGCCGCGGCGTCGGCCTTGTTCTGGATGCTGACCGGGCCGTTGTCCCCCGTGCCCAGCAGGTCGTCCCAACTGCTGTAGAAGGCGAAGTAGTTGTTCGCCACCAGCCCCAGTGCGGCGAGCACCGCCAGCTGGGTGGCCAGGATCGTGCCGATCCGGCCGAGCACCGCCGGCCAGGTCGGCCGCGCCAGCTTCGGCCACACCCACACCGTGGCAGCCATCACCAGGACGGCGACCAGAACGGTCAGCGCCAACACCTTGTGGCTCGTCAGGCCCATGTCCTACCTTGCTCCCACGCCTCGAAAGTCCCGCCCCCACCGCTACGACACCCCGCACGGCAGCCCGGTTCCACGGGCCGGCCGGCACCTGGCCGGGACACGATGAGCAACCCTAGCGGGTGGGGTGGGCGCGTTTCCGCAGACCCTCCGCCTCGGGCGCGCGCAGCGTGCGGCGGCACGGGGCACCGTCCTGTCCCACTCCGTCACCGTCGGCACGGCGGCACTTCGGCGTTGCCCGGCGGCAGCCCCGCCGTAACCCCGACGCCACTCTGACGCCCCCTCGCCCACGGGCGACGGGACGTCACCCGAGCGGAGCAGGAAGTCGGACCCGCCGGCTTCTGGTGCCGGCAACGCGGCGGGTCAGGGCCAGGCGGCGGCGAAGGCCCGGGACGGGTTGCTGGTGAGCAGCTGGTGAGTCAGGTCCGCGCCGAACTCGCGGGTGATGCGGGTGGCGAGGCCGGTCAGCAGGAAGGGCATGCCCGGGGTGCCGCGGGCGGCGCGGGTGGTGGTGTCGCCGCCGAGCAGCAACCGGGCACCGTGGCCGGCCTCGGCGAGGGTACCGATGGCGTCGAAGAGGCGGTGGTCGGTGGCGTGGTTGGCCAGGGACGGGCCGTCCAGGGCGAGGAAGGCGCCGGACGCGGCGGCGGCGCGCAGCAGGCGGGTGTCGGGGAAGCGGTTGAGGTGGCCGAGGATCACCCGGTCCGGCGGTACGTCCAGGCCGCCGCAGAGCAGGTCCAGCACGTCGAGCGCGGCGGTGCCCAGTTCGTGGTGGACGGCGATCGGCGCGCCGGTCTCGTGGTACGCCTCGGCGGCGGCGGTCATCACCCGGCGGGTGCGCGGCTCCAGTCCGTGGTAGTCGCCGGCCACCTTGATCAGCCCGGCCCGGACCCCGGCCGTGGCGTCGGTGCCGCGCAGACCCGTCGTCAGTTCCGCGACGAACAGCTGCGTGAGGGCGTCCGGCAGGGCGTCGGAACCGTAGTGCGCGGCGCGGTGCAGTCCGGTGGCCGCGACCAGGTGGACACCGGTGACGCGGGAGATCGCGGCGAGTTCCGGGCCGCCGCGCCCCAGGCCGTGCGGCGTCCACTGCACCACCGCGCGCCCGCCGAGGCGGGCGAAGGCGTGCAGTTCGGCGGTGGCGGCCGCCGGGTCGTCCAGCTCCTGGCCCGGCAGCAGCGGGCTGCCCAGGAAGAGGTGGTCGTGGGAGTTGCAGACTCCGAGGTCGGCGGGGTCGATGTCGCCGAGGACGGTCCGGACCGTCCGGGCAGCCGGGGCGGTCCGAGCGGCCGTCACCGCGCCACCGCCGCGGACTCCTCGAAGGTGGCGGCGGCGGTCCGCAGGCCCGCCAGCGCCTTGGGGAGGCCGATGTAAGGGGCGAGATGGACCATCACCTCGGCGATCTGCTCCCGGGTCAGGCCGATTCGCAGGGCGATACGCACGTGGTCGGCGAGCTGGGGTTCGACGCCTCCGAGTGCGGTGAGGGCGGCGAGGGTGAGCAACTGGCGCTCGCGCGGTTCGAGACCGGGGCGCTGGTAGGTGCCGCCGAACAGGCTGGTGACGATCCAGTCGGGGAAGCCGGGGGCCAGGTCGTCCAGGCCGCGCAGGGTGTCCCGGGCCCGCGGGCCGGCCAGTTCGTGGAGCAGGCGGTGGCCGGCGGCGCGGTCGAGTGTGGCCGGGGTCAGCTCGACGACGGGGGGCTGGGTGACGGGGGGCTGGGTGGCGGGTGAGTCGGGGTCGGGGAGATCGGTGGGTGCCATCGTGGGCGGGGTTCCTTTCACCAGTGCCGGCCGGGCGGCAGGCCGGGCAGTTCGGGGCGGGACAGGTGCAGCACCTGGTAGCGGTCGCCGTCCGCGCCGTCGGGCGCCGGGCCGTGCCAGAGCGCGAGCCGCAGCAGCTCCCAGCGGCTCGGGTCGACGGCGAGCGCCGCAGAGTGCAGCTCCCCGCCGGAGGGCAGGGCCGCGATCGCACGCTCGACGGCCTCGGCCGGGTCGACACCCTCGGGCAGGCGCTCGGTGTGCCGGGTGGCGCTGGTCGGCGCGGTGTCCTGCGCCGGGCCGGGCCGGAAGGCGGCGCCCAGCCAGTGCCGGACGGCCGGACGGCCGAAGTCGGTGACGATCCCCTGGAAGCCCGGCCCCCAGAGGAAACTGTTCATGCCCTCGGCGCTGCGCCAGAGGTAGAACGGCGCGTACTCGTTGACGGGCGAGCCCGCCACCCCGCGCTCCCGGACCAGATAGGCCTTCAGACCGAGGCCGGGGTACGCGTCGAGCAGGTGGCCGCGGTCGGCGACACGCGCGCGGATGATGCCCATGTCGTAGTTCGCGGGGAGGGTGATCCGGTACTGCATCGCATGCACGGTCGTCTTCCCTCCCGTCAGCGCAGCACGTGGGCCGACAGCAGGCCGAGGGCGCCGCGTACGGCCTGGTGGAAGGGCTCGGCGGTGCCGGCCGCGCGGGCGAGCACATAGCCACCCTGGACGACGGCGATCAGCGCCGCGGCGGTGTCGGCCGGGTCCGGGTCCGGGGCGAGCTCGCCGGCGGCCTGGCCTTCGGCGATCACCTCGGCGATCCGGCCGCGCAGCCAGGCGAGCGTCTCCTCCACGGGGGCGCGCAGCTGCGCGTCGGCGATGACGTCCGGGTCCTGTGCCATCCGGCCGATCCGGCAGCCGCGCAGCACGTCGCGCTCGCGCAGCAGGTAGCCGGCGATCCGCTGGTACGCGGTGCCGGGGCCGGACAGCCGCTCCTCGGCGAGGGCGCGCAGCTCCTCGGCGCTGCGGCGAAGGGCGGCCGCGGCCAGGTCGGGCTTGCCGGTGAAGTGGTGGTACATGCTGCCCTGGCCGACACCGGCGTGCCGCTGGATCGCTTTGGGGCTGGTGCCGACGTAGCCACGCTCCCAGAGGAGCTCCTGGGTGCTCTCGATCAGACGGTCCTGGGTTGCCATGCGCACCACTGTACATATCAGTAGGTACAGAGTCCAGAGCGGCGGTGCCCTCCGCGATGCGCGAGGGGCCCGCCGAGCAGCTTCGGCGGGCCCCTACGGTCGGTGCGAGGTCAGACGGCGACCCGCTCCGGCACGGCGGGAACCTCGGGGGCCGGCTCGTGACCGTGCTCGACCTTCAGCTCGGGCAGCAGGCGGTCCAGCCAGCCCGGCAGCCACCAGTTGGCCCGTCCGAGAAGTGTCATCGTCGCGGGGACGAGCACCAGGCGGACGATCGTCGCGTCCACCAGGACGGCCGCGGCCATCCCCACGCCCATCATCTTGACGGTGATGTCCGGGTCGATCGCGAAGCCGATGAACACCGCCACCATGATCGCGGCCGCGCTGCTGATCACCCGTCCGGTTGCGGAGAGCCCGCGCACCACGCTGCCGCGCGCGTCGCCCGTGACCAGCCAGTCCTCGCGGACCCGGGAGAGCAGGAACACCTCGTAGTCCATCGAGAGGCCGAAGAGCACGGTGAACATCAGGATCGGCACCCAGGAGGAGACCGGCACCGAGTGCGGCAGCCCGAGCAGCTCGGCACCCGCGTCGGACTGGAAGACCGCCGTCATCACCCCGTACGCGGCGGCCACCGACAGCAGGTTCATCACGGCGGCCTTGAGCGCGATCACGGGAGCGCGGAACAGCAGCGTCAGCAGGATCAGCGACAGCCCGACCACGAACGGGACGACCACCCAGAGGCGGGCGGCCAGCCGGTCCGATATGTCGGAGAAGACGGCCACCACACCGGTGACCCCGGCCCCGGCCGGGAGGACCTGCGAGCGCATCCGCTCCAGCAGCTGCGGGGTGCGCTCGTCCTGCGGCCCGGTCTTCGGCTGGACGGAGATCACGGCGGCGTCCGAGGACTGGTTGAACTGCGCAGGGGCGACCGCGGCGACGCCCGGGTCGGCCAGCATCATGGTGGTGAGCGCGGGCAGGTCGGCGGCGGGCACCCGGCGCAGGTCGACGGCGACCAGCAGGGGGCCGTTGGCGCCGGGGCCATAGGCCGTGGAGATCAGGTCGTACGCCTTGCGCGTGGTGTTGGAAGCCGACTGGCTGCCCGCGTCCTGCGGCCAGGTGCGCATGCCGAGCATCGGCGCGGCGAGCGCCAGCAGGACGGTCAGCGAGACCAGCGCGGCCGCCACCGGGCGGCGGCCGATCAGCCGGGCCCAGCGCTCGGTACGGGTGGGGGCGGGCGAAGCGGGTACGGCGGCAGCGACGACGGCTGCTGACGTCGCGGCTTCGGCTTCTGCTTCGGCTGCTGCGGACGCGTCGACGTCGACGGTGGCATCGGCGGCGCGGACAGCGGCCGTGGCATCGGCGGCGCCGGACCCGGCGAGGGCCTGACGCTCGGCACGGCGCAGCAGCCGGTGGCCGGCCAGCGAGCAGAGGGCGGGCACCAGGGTGAGCGATGCCAGCATCACGGCGCCGACCACCGCGAAGGTCGCGTACCCGAAGGACGCGTAGGTGGCGAGCCCGGCCAGCTTGAGGCCGAACAGCGAGACCAGCACCGTGAGCCCGGCCACCACCACGGAGGATCCGGCGGTGGCGGTGGCCTCGGCGGCGGCCTGCTCCTTGGTCAGCCCGCGGCGCAGGCCCTCGACGTGCCGGCTGACCAGCAGCAGCGCGTAGTCGATCCCGACGCCGAGGCCGACCATGCTCGCGACGGTGGGCGCGGTCGCGCTTATGCTGGTCACGGCCGCCAGCAGGGTGATGATCGCACTGCCCAGGCCCAGGCCGGCCAGGGCGATCACCAGCGGGAGACCGGCCGAGACGAAGGTGCCGAGGGCGACCACCAGGATGACCAGCGCGGCGACGATGCCGATGACCTCGGCGGAGCCGGAGGGGGCACTGAAGTTCTCCGGCAGCTGACCGCCGAACTCGACCTGGAGGCCGGTCTGTTCGACGGGCTTCGCGGCCTCGCGCAGCGCGTCGACACCCTCGGAGCCCTTGAAGTCGGTGACCGGGATGCGGTAGCTGAGGCCGATCAGCGCGGTGTCGCCGGCACCGGAGAGGACCGGCGGTGCCACGGCCGGGGTCCCGCGCAAGGTGGCGAGCCGGGCCCGCAGGTCGTCCAGGACGGCGGCGGGCACCGCGGCGCCGCTTCGGTCGTGGACGACGACCCGGGCGGTGGCGCCGGACATCTCGGGGAAGCGCTCGGCGAGCAGGTCGGCACCGGCCTGGGAGCGGGTGCCGGGCACCTTGAACTCGTCGCGCGGCGTGCCACCGACCGTGAGGGCGAGGGTGAAGGCCGCCACCAGCAGGAGCAGCCAGGCGAGCAGGGTGCGCCAGGGCCGGGCCGCCGAGGCGGCGCCGAGGCGACCGAGGAGGGAGGGCATGACGGGGCCTTTCGGCGAGGTCGGGACAGGCGTCGGGTGGTCGTCGGGCTTGTCGTCCGGCACGCCCGGAAGGCCGGGCGCGCACGGCCTTCCGGGCCTGCGTGGTTCGGAGTGCGCGCCGGGCGTGCCGGACATGCAGGACATGCACGGCTCGCCGCGACCTGCCGGACGGAGGGTCGCACCCAGCCTGACGGCGGTGGCTTGGAGACGGCTTGGGGCCGAGCTCCAAGCCCGCCCGCACCCCCGACGCTCGGGCGCTCCGCTGGTTCAGCGGTGCGCCGGCTTCAGCCGCCCGGCAAGCTCGGGCACCGGTCCAGGAGCGCGCACACTCCCCCGCGCAGCGGGGCTCAGCCGAGTGCGGCCAGCGCCCGCTCCGCGTCCTCGCGCCAGCGGCGGGCCTCCCACCGGCCCGCGACGGCGGCCGCGTACCGGAACTGCTCCCTGGCCTCCTCGCGGCGGCCGAGCAGGACGGCGAGTTCGCCGAGGTACTGCGCGACCGGACGCATCGCGATCGAGGTACTGGCACCGCCCGCGACCAGCTCGCGTAGCGGGAGCATCTCCTCGTACAGGGCGGCCGCCTCCCCGCGTTCGCCCAGTGCGATCACCACCATGCTGCGGATCGCGAGGAACAGCGAGCGGTAGTAGTCCGGCGGGATGACGTGGGACTCGGCGCGCGCCGCCCTGGCCTCGGCGATCCGGCCGAGCCGGAGCAGCGCGAGCGCGTGCGCGTCGGCGACCAGCGGGCCGTACAGCTCCCGCATCTGCTGAATCAGCGTCAGTTCGTCGGGGAGGGTGTCCTGTTCGATCGAGATGACGATCCTGACCAGCGCCGCGAGGCCCTCTGCGTGCAACGATCCCCGGGCGCGCAGCCCGGCCACGGCCTGGGCGTAGAACCCGCGCGCCTCCTCGATCCGGCCGGCGGCGAAGGCCAGCATGCCGCGCTGGCAGGTGCCGACGTCGAGCAGCTCGGCCATCCCGTACCGCACCGCGATCTCCTCGGCGGTGCGCATGTGGGCGCGCAGCGCGGGCAGGTCGCCGGCCGCGGCGGCCACCGTGCATTCGAGGTGCTCGGCGTGCCAGCGGTAGGCGGGCAGGTCGTGTTCGGTGGCCAGTGCGGCGAGTTCGGTGGCGATGGCGCGGCGCAGCTGGGACCCCAGCTCGTAGTCGTGCACCCGGGCCTGCGCGGCGAGGGCCATCGCGAGCAGCCGGGGGTCGCCCTCGGCCCGGGCGAGAGCGACCGCCTCGTCGCCGATGCCCCAGCCCTCGGGGGTGCCGGAGCAGTCGAGTTCGTAGCTGAGGGCGTCGAGCAGACGGCAACGGGTGGCGGTCGGCAGTGCGGTGCGGGCCAGCAGCGCGGAGAGCGAGTCGACGGCGGCCTGGTCGAAGCTGCCGTACGGGTGGGTGACCCACGGGGTGGGTTCGGTCCATGCGGTCCAGGCCTCGACGAGCAGGTCCCGGCGGTCCGTCTCCCGGGCGAGCCGGATCGCCTGCGCCTTGGTCTCCATCGCGGCAGCCACCGCGCCCATCCGCACCTGGGCGCGCAGCAGCCCGCCCAGCAGGGCGATCCGGCGGGCCTCGCGGTCGCCGCCGTCGGCCGGCAGGCGGTCGAGGGCGGCCAGCGCCTGCCGGAGCAGGGCGGCCGAGGCGTCGTGGGCGTAGCGGCGCTCGGCGGCCTCGGCGGCGCGGACGCAGTAGTCGACGGCGAGTGCGGCGCTCGCCCCGCTGGCCGCCTGGGTGTAGTGGTGGGCGAGCGCCTCGATGTGGTCGGGGCGCAGTACGCGCAGGGCGTCACCGACGCGCCCGTGCAGGCGGGCCCGGCGCAGCCCGCTGAGGTCGGCGTACAGGGTGTCGCGTACCAGGGCGTGGGTGAACCGGACGGCGCCGGGGCGCGGTTCGGTGAGCAGGCCGCCGTCGACGGCCGCCTCCAGTGCGTCGAGCAGCTCGTCCTCGTCGGCGTCCGAGGCCTGGAGCAGCACTTCGGCGTCGGCCTCACGGCCGACCACGGCGGCCAGTCGCAGCGCCTCGACGGCCCGGCGCGGCAGCCGGTCGAAGCGCCGGCGCAGGACGTCCCTGACACCCTGGGGTACGTCCTGGATCGCGACCAACGCGCCTTCACCGGCCAGCAGTTGGGCACTCTCCACCAGGTAGAACGGGTTGCCGCCGGTGCGGTCGGCCAGGGCCCGTACGGTGTGCCGGTCGACGGCGGCGGCGCAGACCGCCTCGATCAGGCGGCCGGCGTCCGCCTCGCCGAGACCGGGCAGCGGCACCCGGTACGGGGAGCGGCGTGCCAGCCGGGCGAGGACGTCGGTGAGATCGCCCTCACCGGGGCGGTGCGCGAGGACCAGCAGCAGGCCCGGCGCGGCCTGGCCGCCCGCGAGGTCGGCGAGCAGGTCCCGGGTCTCCTGGTCGGCGGCGTGCAGGTCGTCCAGGACGATGGCGACGGGCCGGGCCGCGGCGGCCGCGCGCAGCCAGTCGGCGACGGCACGGTGCAGCCGGAACCGTCCGGCCAGCGCGTCGGCGCGTCGCTCGGCGGGCCGGCCGGCGTGGACGGGGCTGGTGAAGCCGCGGAGGGCACTGGTGGCGGTGGCGGTGGCGGCACGGGTGGTGCTGCGGTGCGGGTCGGTGCCGTACGGTGCCTGGGTGAGCGGGAGCTGCGAGGGCGTCGGAGCTGCCGCGACGGCTCCGAACCGATCGGGTGTGCGCTGCGCAGCCACGCCCCCGGCGAACGCGACCGGGACGGCGGAGCCCGCGGTCACGGCCGGCACCCCGGGCGCGGCCGACGCACCGCGGTGCCGCTCCTCGTCGAGGATCGGCGCCAAAGCGGCGGCGAGGTGGCCGGGCGGGGGTGTGTGGCGGGCGAGTTCGCGCAGGGCCTCGGTCCAGGCCCAGGCCGAGGGGGCGCCCTCGGTCTCGGGGCAGCGACCGGTGGCGAGCAGCCAGCCGGCGTCGGCGAGTTCGGCGCAGAACCGGCCGAGCAGGGTGGACTTGCCCGCGCCCGCCTCGCCCGTGACGATCGCCACGGCATGCCCGCCCGCGTCGACGTCCACGGCGGCCTGGCGCAGGGCGCGCAACTCCGCCTCCCGTCCGACGAACACCGCCCCCGCCGCCGTACCCACCGCACCCGCACCGGGCCGGCGCACCGCGCGGGCGCCGGCCGAGCCGGGCCCGTCCGGGACCGGTGCCACCAGGACCGGAACGGCCCGGAGCGGAGGAGCCGGGAGCGGAGCAGCCAGGATCGGCGTGGCCGGGGCGGCGGCTCCGTCCCTCGCCGGCGCGGCGCCCCAGCCGCCGGCGGGCAGCCCGAGCAGATCGGTGCGCTGCTGCAGGATGGCGGCTTCGAGCTGGGCCAGGGCCGGGCCCGGGTCGAGGCCGAGTTCGTCGGCGAGTACGGCCCGGGCCCGGCGCAGCGCGTCCAGGGCGTCCGCCTGCCGGCCGCCGTTCCACAGTGCGAGGGCGAGCAGGCGCCAGCCCTCCTCCCGTAGCGGGTACTCCTCGGCGAGGACCAGCGCGTCGACGGCGGCCTCGGCCGCCCGGCCGGAGCCGAGCGTGAGCGCGACCCGCAGCTCCCGGGCCGAGAGCCGCAGCTCCGCCAGCCGGGCGATCTCGGTGGCGGCCCACGGTTCGTCGGCGAACTCCGCGTAGGCCTCGCCGCGCCAGAGCCCGAGCGCCTCGTCCAGGCCGCTGCCGCCGCTCTCGCGGGCCTGGGCGAGCAGCCGCTCGAACCGCAGGGCGTCCACCGCGTCGTGGGGCAGCCGCACCGCGTACCCCGGCGGTTCGCTGACCAGGATCCGGGCGGCCTCGCGTGGGCCGCGGTCCGGCTCCAGCAGCCGGCGCAGGTTGGAGACGTAGGCCTGGAGGGAGGCGCCGGCCTTGGCCGGCGGGCGGCCGCGCCACAGGTCGTCGATCAGCCGGTCCACCGGGACGACCTCGCCGCGGGCGGCGAGCAGCTGGGCGAGCACACCGCGCTGGCGCGGACCGCCGAGACCGACCCGGCAGCCGGCGACCTCCGCCGTGAGAGCTCCGAGAACCTGAATCCGCACCATGGTGACCGCCAGCCTAGGCGACCGCGCGCCGCCCGCTCCAAGTGGCTTCCAAGTCGGCCGTCTCCCCGTACGGCGGGGGCACGGCAGGTGTACGAAGCACAGCGGGCCGTGTGCCGCCCCCCGGCGGCCACGGCCCGAGGCCGCCGCGCGGCACCTGCGCGATCCGACCCTCGCCATGATCATCCGCTCTGAGGCGGCCCGCCGACCCCCGCCGGATGGCTGCCCGTGTGAGGCGTGCGTCACGTAGGGCGCGTGGGGCATGTTCGGCCTGTGCGCCGCCGCGTGGGGCGCATGCGTCATGTGGTGTGTGCGCGTCACATGGGCCGCGCGCAGCGCGGCGGGTGCCTCGGGAGGTCGCCGCCGCCGGGTGCGCCGCACCCGCCCTGCGGCCGTCCCGGCTGGCAGGATGCTGCCCATGACCTACCTCGCCGCGGATGACCGCTACGACTCGATGACCTACCGCCGCGCCGGCCGCAGCGGCGTGCAACTGCCGGCGGTCTCGCTCGGTCTCTGGCACAACTTCGGCGACACCCAGCCGCTGGACGTGCAGCGCGCGGTGCTGCGCCGCGCCTTCGACCGCGGCGTCACCCACTTCGACCTGGCGAACAACTACGGCCCGCCGTACGGCAGCGCGGAGAAGAACTTCGGCACGCTGTTCGCGCAGGACTTCCGCCCGTACCGGGACGAGCTGTTCATCGCCTCCAAGGCCGGCTACGACATGTGGCCGGGGCCGTACGGCGACGGCGGCTCCCGCAAGTACCTGCTGGCCAGCCTGGACCAGTCGCTGGACCGGATGGGCCTGGACTACGTGGACGTGTTCTACTCGCACCGCCACGACCCGGAGACCCCGCTGGAGGAGACCATGGGCGCCCTGGCCTCGGCGGTCCGGGCCGGCAAGGCGCTCTACGCGGGCATCTCCAACTACCCTGCGGAGCAGCACCGCGAGGCGGTGGCGATCCTGCGCGAGCTGGGTACGCCGGTGCTGATGAACCAGGCCCGGTACTCGATCCTGGACCGGGGGGTGGAGGAGGGCGTGCTGGACGCGGTGGGCGAGACCCAGACCAGTCTGATCGCCTACTCCCCGCTCGCCCAGGGACTGCTGACCGACCGCTACCTGAGCGGCGACGTACCGGCCGGTTCGCGGATGTCGGTCGGGCACTTCCTCAGGGAGGAGGCGCTCACCGGCGCCAAGCTGGAGCAGCTGCGCGCACTGAACAAGGTCGCCGAGGGCCGCGGGCAGAGCCTGGCCCAGCTGGCGCTGTCCTGGGTGCTCCGTGACCCCCGGGTGGTGTCGGTGATCATCGGCGCCAGCGGAGTCGCCCAGCTGGACCAGAACATCGACGCGCTGAACGGCGCACCGCTGTCGGCGGAGGAGCTGGCGGAGATCGACCGGCTCAGCAGCTGACCACCGGTCAGAACGACCGGTCGATGGGCGGCGCCGAGGTGGCGGCGAGTCCGGCCGACCGGCGCCGGGTGGCCACGCGCGATGGGCCGATCGATCGTCAGACCGACCGGCCCATCAGCCTGTTGACTCACGTGTGCGCTATGCGACGGGCGTGTACTTGTACCCGACCCGGCGGACGGTGACGATGCTGTCCCGGTAGGCCGCTCCCAGCTTGCGGCGCAGCCGGGCCACGTGCACGTCCACCGTGCGGCCGTCACCGATGTGCCCGTAGCCCCAGACGGCGGACACCAGGTGGTCCCGGCTGTGCACCCGCTGGGGGTGCTCGGTGAGGTGGGCCAGCAGCTCGAACTCCAGGTACGTCAGGTCGAGCAACCTGCCGTCCACGTAGGCGTTCCGGCGTTCGATGTCGACGCTGATGCCGCGCCCGGCGGGCCTGGCCGCCCTGGCTTCGGCGCCACCCGGCGCGACCGCTCCGGCGGAGGGCGGCACGGCGGCGGCAGGCGGCACGACGACGGCCGCCGCGCTGAACGGGACGGCGCCCGGCACGGCCTCGGCCGGGACGAGGACCAGGTAGCCGACCATCGGATGGCCGCCACCCGCCTGGCCGAACTGGGCTCCGTACTGGGCGAGCAGACCGTGCGGCAGGGCGGAGTGCGGGAGCGCCGCCACGACGGTGGCGCCCTCCGGAAGGCCGGTCAGCAGCGCCTGCGGCGGGAACGCGGGTTGCACCGCGGCCGGCGACTGCGGCAGGGCGTGCGTCTGCGGGGCGCCCGCGTGCCGGCGGTCGGCGGGAGAGGGGACGGACCGGACCGCGCGCAGGTGCGGGGTCGCGGCGGGCAGGGGGAGGGTGGCCGTGGAGGAAGACATGGTGCCGCTCTTTCGCGCGTGATTGACGGTTGGGAGTCGTCTGCGCGTCGACCGGGCGTGCTGCCGTGGCTGACCCGAGGTCAGCGGGCGGAGAGCCGGGACGCGCGAGTCGAGCCCGGACACGTCTGGTCGAACAGGTGCGGCTGCCGGGACGGCCAGAACGGCTCGAGGTCGAGGTGACCTCGGCTGCTGTCCACGACGTTGTTCATGCCCCCCATTGAATCAGATGAACGGCCCATTGCGCCGCCCCGGGGTCCAGCAAGCGGACCAGGGCGGTCATTTGCCGGTGTTTCGGAGCCGGCAGACGTCCAACAGGTGAGACCGGACGTCGACCAGCGAGGTCGTGACCCGCTGCGTCGCGAAGTCCTGGGCGAGCACGTCGGCCACGGGTTCACCGGAGACCGCCCAGGCGTCAGGTCGCCGGCCGCGAAGGCGGTACGGGCCCGGTCGGCGTCGAGCCCGACCCGGGTGACCCGGTCCGCCGGCACCTGGTTCCCGGCCGGCGGACCGGGTCACAGCAGGTACTCGCCGGGTGTCACGCCGCGGTGGCGGCGGTGTGCTCGGGTGCGCCTGCCACGCCGGGGCCCGGCAAGTCGACCCTTGCCGGCCCGACCCGAGGTCACCCGGCGGCGGCGCGCGCCAGCGCGTGCTGCTCGGCCGCGTGCTCGACCAGCCTGACCAGCAGCTCCTTGCCGTCCTCGCGGCGGCGCGCGTCACAGAGCACCACCGGCACCTCCGGATCGAGGTCCAGCGCGGCGCGGACGTCCTCGGGTGCGAACACCTCGGTGCCCTCGAAGCAGTTCACCGCGACCACGAACGGGACGCCGCGCTGCTCGAAGAAGTCCACCGACGGGAAGCAGTCGGCCAGCCGGCGGGTGTCGGCGAGCACCACCGCCCCCAGCGCGCCCTGCGCCAACTCGTCCCAGACGAACCAGAAGCGGTCCTGCCCGGGCGTGCCGAAGAGGTAGAGGGCCAGGCCGGCCCGCAGGTCGATCCGGCCGAAGTCCATCGCGACCGTGGTCGTCCGCTTGGCCTCGACACCCGCCGTGTCGTCCAGCGGGCGGCTCACCTCGCTGAGCTGCTCCTCGGTGCGCAGCGGACGGATCTCACTGACGGCCCCGACCAGCGTGGTCTTGCCCGCGCCGAAGCCCCCGGCGACGAGGATCTTGAGGGCGACGGAGGGGCCTCCAGGCCACCGGGCGTCAGAGCGCGCGGAGTCCATTGATCACATCCCGGAGCAGGCGCTCGTCCGGCAGTTGGGCGAGCGGGACGGGTCGGGTGACGCTGATCAGGTCGGCGTCGTACAGGTCTCCGAGCAGCACCCGCACCACGCTGACCGGCAGGTCGGTGTAGGAGCCGAGCTCGGCAACGGTGAGCTGCTGCTCGCGCCGGCACCAGTCGAGGATGACGTGGTGCTCGGGGTGGAGGGCCGGCTCTACGCCGTCACCGGGCTCGGCCACGGTGATCAGCGAGATCAGGTCGAACAGGCCCTCCTCGGGCGGCCTGGTCCGGCCCTTGGTCATCGAGAAGAGCCGGACCACCGGGCCGGCGTCGTCGTCGAACCAGCGGTCGTCCACCGGGGTTCGCGGTACGAAGAGGTCGACCTCGGGCTCCTGCCCCGTCCCCTCGGCCATCGGCTCGCTCATCTCCCCGGCGACGTCGCGGGCACCGTCCGTGGCTCCGCCGCCAGGTGCTCGCCGACCCGCTTGACCAGCAGCGCCATCTCGTACGCGATCAGGCCGATGTCGGCCTCGGCCTCGCTGAGCACGGCCAGGCAGCTGCCGTCACCGGCCGCGGTGATGAAGAGGAATGCCTCGTCCAGCTCGACCATCGTCTGCCGGACCCCGCCGACCTCGAAGTGCCGGCCGGCGCCCTTGGCGAGGCTGTGGAAGCCGGCCGCCACGGCGGCCAGGTGCTCGGCGTCCTCGCGGCCGAGGCCGCTGGAGGCCCCGGTGGCGAGGCCGTCGCCGGAGAGGATCACCGCATGCCTCAGGGCCGCGACCCGTCCCACGAGGTCGTCCAGGAGCCAGTTGAGGTCTCCGGACGGCTGCGTCGTAGTGGTCATGAATCTGTTCCTTCCGCTGGAGCGGGTGGTGCTGGAGCTGCGGTTGCTGCGCTTGCTTCGGGTGATGCAGGTGATGCGGATGATGCCGACGGTTCGAACCTACCGGGCGCACCGGGCGCGGCGGTCAGCGCGGGTGGCACCGGCGCCGAGGTGAGGGCCCGGCGGGTCGGCGCCGAGAGGTCGAACAGCAGCGGGCGGGGCACGGCCGGGGCGGCGGCTCCGGGCCGCTCGGCGCCCGTACCGCCCGACCCGGCGCCCGATCCCTTGCCCGACGCGGCGTCCGCTGCCGTACCCCGCACCGCGGTCAGCGAACCGGGACGGGCTCCGCGGCCGCGGGTGAAGCCGCGCTGGAAGGACGTGAAGGTGGCCCTGGCCTCCTCGGGCGAACGCTCGCGCACGGGATCGGCGGCCTGCTCGGCCGCGCCGGCCTCCCGCGCGGCGCGCTCCCTGAGCCGCTGCTCCTTGAGCTGGGGCGCCAGGTTGGCCTGGCGGACCCGCCGCGGCAGCAGTCCGGCGGCCGGTGCAGCGGCTGCGCCGGCAGCCGGGACGGCGAGCAGCGGCACCACGGCGGGCGCGCCGGCGTGGGGCACCGCGGCGGCGGGCGCGGCGGCGGCCTCGGGGCTGTCGACGGCCGGCTCGGCGGTAGCGCCGGAGCCCGCGACGTCGACAGCCCCGTCGGCCGGCTCCCCGGCCCGGCGGTGTCGGCCCCTGCCGGGCGTCGCCGGGGCCTCGCCGGAGGCACCGTCAGCGGCCGGCCCGTCGGCGCCACCGGTGGAGCCAGCACCGGAGGCACCGGCGCCGGCCTGACCCTTGGCGACCGCCACCGCCGGCGCCGGTACGAGCATCGGCCCGGACCCGGCCGCCCGCCGGCGGGGCAGCCCACCGGGCGCCTTGGCCGGCTCGACCATCGCGGGTCGCGGCCCGCCGCTGACGCGCGGCCCGGGGCGGACCGGCTGGTCCTCGTCCGGCGCCGTCCCCTCGCCGCCGTGCCGGTGCGCCCCGCCCTCGCCGAGCGAGGGCACCGCCACAAGCTCGCGCTGCCCCCGCCGTCCCCCTGCCGCGGGGGCTGGTCGGGCCGGGGCCTGGCCGGCGGGCTTCTCGCCCAGCAGGTCGGGCGCCTCGGCGAGCAGCTCGCGCGGGATCAGTACGACGGCCGAGGTGCCCCCGTACGGCGAGGGCCGCAGGTGCACCCGGATGCCGTGCCGACGGGCGAGCCGGCTGACCACGAACAGGCCCAGCCGGTCGGTGTCGGCGAGGTCGAACTCCTGCTCCTCCGCGAGCCGCTGGTTGATGTCCGCGAGCACCTGCCCGCTCAGTCCCAGGCCCCGGTCGTCGATCTCCAGCGCGAAGCCGTGCGCCACCACCTCGCCCTGGACGGTGACCTGGGTCTGCGGCGGGGAGAACACCGCGGCGTTCTCGACCAGCTCGGCGATCAGGTGGGTGACGTCCGCGACCGCGCTGCCGAGCAGCCCGGTGCCGGGGAAGGGCCGGACGATCACCCGGGCGTAGTCCTCCACCTCACCGACGGCGGCCCGCACCACGTCGACCATCCGCACCGGCTTGCGCCAGGCGCGGCCCGGCGAACCGCCGGAGAGGATGATCAGGCCCTCGGCGTGGCGGCGCATCCGGGTGGTGAGGTGGTCGATCTTGAAGAGGTCCTCCAGCTCCGCCGGGTCCTCGGTGCGCCGCTCCATGGTGTCCAGCAGGGTGAGCTGGCGGTGCAGCAGCACCTGGCTGCGGCGGGCCAGGTTCACGAACACGGCCGAGACACCGCGCCGCAGTTCCGCCTGCTCGACGGCGGCCTCGACGGCGGCGCGCTGCACCGCGTTGATCGCCCGGCCGACCTGGCCGACCTCGGCCGGTCCGAAGTGGAGCTCCGGCGCCTCGGCCGCGATGTCCACCGACTCGCCACGGCGCAGCCTGAGCATCACCGAGGGCAGCCGGGTGGTGGCGAGCTCCTCGGCGGCGTTGCGCAGACCTATCAGCTCGCGGGCCAGGGCCCGGCCGATCCGGAAGGAGATCATGACCGACAGGACCACCGCGACCAGACCGATCGCACCGGCGATGCCGCCGCGCCAGAGCAACCCGACCGCGTAGGACTTGGCGCGGGCGCCGATGCCCGCGGCCAGCCGGGTGTTGATCGCGCCGAGGTCCTCCAGCACGTGCCCGGAGGCCTCCGACCAGGCGTCCCCGCGCATCACCGCGGCGACCTTGTCGTAGCCGCCCGCCTCGTTGAAGTCGCGCTCCGCGCGCTCCAGCGCGATCCAGTTGTCGCTGGCGCGCAGGGCGAGGTAGTCGGTCTGGTCGCCCGGCTCCAGCTCGCCGACGTACACGGTGAACAACGCCTGCTGGTTGTGCATCGAGTCGAGCGCGATCTGGTACTGGTCGGGGGTGACGCGCCCCACGGAGGAGCGCAGGCCCTCCATCGCGGCGTCCTCCTGCGAGAGGTACTCGCGGGCGCGCGCCAGCTCGATCAGGATGGTGCCCTGGCGGGGCAGCTGGCCGCTCTGGCGGGAGACGAAGGCCGAGCGGAAGGCGAAGGTGGGCTTGAGCACGTCGCCGTACTGACGGATCGCGTAGTCCCAGCCCAGCGCGGAGCGTCCGATCTGGCTGCGCAGGCCCTTGAGCTGGTCGGCGGCCGTCAGCACGTCCTGGAACTTGGCCTGCTGGTTGGCGTCCAGCCCGCCGCCCCGGCCGCCGTTCTTCTGGCGCAGCGCCTGGGCGTCCCGGTCGGTGATGTCCTGGGCCCGCTGGAGGGCGTCGGCGGCGGCGCGCGAGCCCGGGTCGGCGAGCCTGAGCACGGCGGCGCGGCGCTCGGTCTGCAGGTCGCGCGCGTACTGGTCGACGGGCGTGCCGAAGGACTGGTACGTGCTGGTGACCTTCAGCTGGGTCCAGACGTCGCCGGCGGTGGCCAGGGTGGCGTACGCCCACAGGGCCGTGAGCGCGACGATGGGCACCATGAGCAGCGCGATGATCTTCGCGCGGATCGAGCTGCTGCGCAGACGCATGGAGTCCTCGGTCGGGATGTGCCAGGCGTGGACAGGGATCGGTCGGGACGGGTCGGGACGGCTGAGGGCTGAGGGCTGAGGGCTGCCGGAGGGGACCGGCCGCGGGATCTGCAAGAACCTACTACACCCTGACCATTCGTTCGAAGGCCCGAACATATCCGAAACCTGACCGCCGCAGCGGATCCGGACGATATCTGTACCGGTTCTGTGATGGCACGTGCCGATCTCGTCCCACCACGGTCACAAGCCTGGGCAGTGACGGTGCAATCCGATACCTTCGCTCCCACCTGCCCGACCTTCAGCGCCGCCCCACCGGAGGCCCGAACGGGCCCCGGCAGGCACAGCCGCAAACGGGGATGGGGGCAACGTGCGCGAGGTCAGCAGCCCTGCCGTGTCCGAGCCGGCCGGCGGCGGGTTGGCCGACTCGCTCTACGACACCGCCGAGCGCTCCCCCGGGCTCGTCCAGCTGGCCCGCCGCGCCGACGGCTGCGCACCGTGGCGGGACGTCACGGCGGGCGCCTTCCGGGACGAGGTGATGGCGCTGGCCAAAGGCCTGCTCACGCGGGGCGTGCGGTACGGCGACCGGGTGGGCCTGATGTCCAGGACCCGCTACGAGTGGACCCTGTTCGACTACGCACTCTGGTCGGTCGGTGCGATCCCGGTGCCGATCTACCCGACCTCCTCCGCCGAGCAGGTGCGCTGGATCCTCGCCGAGACCCAGGCGGTCGCCTGCATGGTGGAGAACGAGGACCACGCCATGACGGTCGGCGCGGTCTGCGACGCGCTGCCCGACCTGGCCGGCATCTGGCAGCTCGACCGGGACTGCGTGAGTGTGATCACCGAGGACGGCCGGGGCGTGCCGGACTCCCTGGTGCACCGTCAGCGCCTCGGGGTCACCGCCGACAGCATCGCCACCGTGATCTACACCTCCGGCACCACCGGACGGCCCAAGGGCTGCCTGCTCACCCACGGCAATCTGGCCGCCGAGGCCGACGCGCTGCTCGGCGGCTGGCACGACGTCTTCCACGACTCCGGCGGGGAGACCCCCTCCACCCTGCTCTTCCTGCCGATGGCGCACGTGTACGGGCGGATGGTGCAGATCGCGGCGCTGCGCGGCGGCTTCCGGATCGGCCACCTGCCCGAGCTCGCCACCGAGTCCCTGCTGCCCGCGCTGGCGTCCTACCGGCCGACCTTCCTGCACGCCGTGCCGTACATCTTCGAGAAGATCTTCCAGCAGGCCCGGCGGGCCGCCGAGCAGGCGGGCCGGCAGGAGCTGTTCGAGCAGGCCCGGCAGGTGGCGGTGGACTGGGCCGCGGCGCGCGAGCAGCGGGCGCTGGACCTCGGGCCGGGGCCCGGCCCCAAGCTCCGGCTGCGCCACCGGGCGTACGACCGGGTGGTCTACCAGCGGCTGCGGGACGTGCTCGGCGGGCGGGTGCGCAACGTGATGTGCGGCGGCTCCACACTCAGCCGCGAGCTGGGGCTGTTCTTCGCCGGTGCCGGGCTGACCGTCTACGAGGGGTACGGGCTGACCGAGACCTCCGCCGCGGTCACCGCCAACCCACCGGGCCGGGCCAAGTTCGGCACGGTCGGCCGCCCACTGCCCGGCGCCTCGGTGGCGATCGCCGACGACGGCGAGGTGTGGGTACGCGGCGGGATGGTCTTCGGCGGCTACCTCAACCACCCGCGCTGCACCGCGGAGGCGCTGTACGGCGAGTGGTTCGGCACCGGGGACCTCGGCAGCCTCGACGAGGACGGCTACCTGACCATCACCGGCCGCAAGAAGGACCTGATCGTCACCAGCAGCGGCAAGAACCTCGCGCCCGCCGCCCTGGAGGCACGGGTCCAGGCCCATCCGCTGGTCTCGCAGTGCCTGGTGGTCGGCGACGACCGACCATACGTGGCCGCGCTGATCACCCTGGACGAGGCCGCCCTGGCGCACTGGCTCAAGACCCGGGGCCGGGAGCAGCCGGACGAGTGGGGCGTGCTGACCGACGAGGACCTGCACACCGAGATCCAGCGGGCCGTGGCGGCCGCCAACACCGCCGTCTCCCGGGCGGAGTCGATCCGGGCGTTCCGGCTGCTGCCCCGGGAGTTCAGCCTTGAGCAGGGGCTGATGACGCCCTCACTGAAGCTGCGCAGGGCGGCGATCGCGGAGCGCTACGCGGCCGACATCGAGGAGCTGTACACGGCTTAGCGGCGCGGCGCGGGCGACTGCAAGGGCGGTCGGGGCGCCGCTCCTTGTTCTCCGCTTCCCCTGCTCTCTCCCCACCCCGGCAAGGCTCACCTACTACCTGCACCGACGGCAGGTCGGCCCCCGGAGTCGTACCGGCTCCGGGGGCCGACCTGCTCACGGTGGGTCAGACCTGCGCGGAGAAGACCTGCAGGTAGCCGCCCGACTGACCGGCGGCCCTGGGGTGGTAGCTCTCGTCGATCGGCCAGGTGGTGCTGTTCAGCCAGACCGTGCCGCTCGCACAGATCTCGTGGCCGGTGAACGCTCCTCGGACATCACCGAAGCTGAAGCCCGCGTTCGCCGCCCGCTTGGCGATCACGTCGTCCAGCACGTCCGCCGCGCTGTTGATGGCGCTGCGCTTGGCGTCCCCGATCCCGAAGATGCAGCTGCCGCCGATCTTGTACAGGTGCGGGTAGCCCAGCACCACCACGCGCGCGTTGGGCGCCTTGGCGCGGATCTGCGAGTAGACGTTGTCCAGCAGGCCGGGGAGGGTGCTGGTGGCGTAGCTCTTCGCGGAGGCGACCGCGTTGAGGCAGGCACTGTCGGAGTCGAGCACGCAGGTCTGCATGGTGCTGGCGAAGCCCGCGTCGTTGCCGCCGATGCTGATGCTGACGAGGGTGGTGCCCGCGTCCAGCACGGAGAGCTGATTGTTGATCACATCGCCGGTTCTCGCACCCGAGCAGGCCACGAAGGCGAAGGCCGAGGGTGCGTGGGCGTTCTTCCAGAGGTACGGGTACGCGTTCGTGCTGCGCTTGCAACCGCCGCTCTCGCTGGTGTAGCTGCCGGCGCCGACGCCGGAGGAGTACGAGTCACCGAGCGCGGCGTACCGGACGGTCGCGGCACTGGCCGACGAGGCGGCGAAGAAGGTGGTGAGGCTGACACATATCGCCATCAGGGCGACAAACACGGCACGGGTAGAGCGCATGAGACCTCCACGGGAGTGATGTGGGTCACATACGTGATACCAGCCGGTAATCGACGTGAGAAGCGCTCATGCCAAAGATATTGACGGTCACTCTCCCCAAGGATGGGTTAACTCCTTTACGGAGAGCCGGTGTTGGGTCACACAAGGGGGAACTGCCACGCTGGTCGGGGGCCGCAGACGAGCTCCAACTCGAAGCCCTGACCATCGATCAGGTGGACGGCCTCGCCGGTGTCCACCCGCAGCACCCAGCCCGCCTCAAGTGCCGCGGCCACCGCCGGACGGGAACCGTGCACCGCAAGGTGGTTGAGCCCGGCGCGCAGCCGCTCGTGCCCACCCGGGAGCAGGGCGGGCGACTGCTCCAGCACCAGGTACGAGTCGCCCAGCCGCCAGCTGCGGCCGGCCGTCCAGTGCTGGAACGGCGCGCAGCCCAGCGCCAGCAGGACCGGCCCCCACTGCGCCTCGGCCAGCGCGAGGTCGTCCACCCAGAGCTCGACATGGTGGAAGAGCGAGCTCGCCCGGCGCTGCGCCTGCACCGGCGCCTTTGGCTGCGGCTGCTCCTCTGTCTGCGTCTGCGCCCGGACCTGCCCCTGGATGACAGCCGCGGTCTGCTGACCCTGCGCCTGCTCGGTCATCGCTCTCTTCAACTCCAGCCGGGGAAGACCACGCAGCCGTCGACCGGCAGCTCCTCGATGGTCTCATTGGCGGCGGCCGGAACACCGAACCGAAGGGCCGCGGCGGCCACCGCCGCACGGGCCTGGTGCAGCCCCGGCGTGCCCCAGCCGAGCAGCTCCACCGCCAGACCGGGCGCGACCAGCAGCCGGCGGTAGTGCCGGCCGGAGGCCGGGTCCGGCGCCGTCGGCCCGACCGCCCGCAGCGCCGCCGCCATCCGCACCCGCGCGCACTCGTGCCCGCCGTTGGCGGAACCCACCCGGTCGTAGAGGTACCCGAGGTACTGCGGCGCGGCGATCAGCGCCTGGGCCTCCTCGCCCGCCTCGCGGGCCAGCGCCAGGCCCGGATCACCCGCGTCCTCGGGCTCCAGCGACCCGCCCGGCAGGCTGACGACGCCGTCCCTGGGGTTCACCAGCGTGAGCACCCGCCCGTCCGGCGCGAACAGCCAGCCCCAGGACTGCTTGACCGGCAGCCCCGGTGGGACCAACTCCCCCGGCCGCCACGGCCACCCGGCGGTGGGACGCCGACGCACTCGGCCGAGCAGCTCGGCGATCTCCGCGCTGTACTCGATACTGCTCACCCGTCCCCCCTCTCCGGTCTCCTGGCCGGCTCCGGCGCTCGCCGGCCGACCGCCTCGGCTGTGGACCGGCAGGGTGGGGCCACCTCCGATCCGACTGTTGATCTTCCCGAATCTTCCCCGAACAGGCGGTCGATGAACAGCCCCGGCGCCGCGTGGCGCGACCACCACCCTGCCATCGGGTGTACCCGGGCCACTCCGCTCCCCCACGCACCGGAGCACCCCGGCGCCCCGGGGGCCGCACCGGTGGGCCGGATGGTCGGCCGCCGGATGGCCCGCGGGCGGCAGGCCATCCGGCGGCGGCGCTACCCGTCGCCCTCCGCCACCTCCTCGGGCAGCTCGGGGAGCGGGAAGCCCGTTCGCGCCTCGACCTCCGCCGGGCCGCCGAGCCCCAGCGCCGCGTCGTCCGCCAGCGCGGCGAGCACCTCGGGCACCGCGAGCTGGGTCGGCCGCCCCTGGGCCAACCCCCAGCCCCGCACCTGCGGGGGCCGGCCCGGCACCGTGAGGCTGTGCAGGAGCATCACCCCCGACCCTCGGGCGGCCACCCCGGCGGCCAGGGTGACGCAGAAGGCCTCGGCGTCCCGCCCGCCGGCGAACAGTCGCCCGCCCTCGACGCAGACCTCCACCGCCGCCGTCAGCTGCTCCCCGTCCTCCGGGCCGTACGAGCGCAGCGTCAGCAGGTGGCAGCCCTCCCCCGCGCCCGCCGCCAGCGCCAGGTAGAGCCGGGCGACGTACTGCAGCACCGCCGCGAGTCGCGTCTCGGGCCGCCGCCCCCGCTCCAGCGCCGTGAGCAGTGCCGAGCAGCCGATCGAGATCCGCACCCGCGCCCGGTGGTCCTCGACCAGCACGGGCAGGAGCTCACCGAGCCGCTCCCCCGCATAGACGAAGGGCTCGCCCGCCAGGTCCGGATCGGCCGCGTAGGCGACCCGGGCCGCCGGATCCCCGGGTTCGAGGCCGGACTCCTCGCAGAAGTCCTCGAAGTCCGCCGGTTCGAGGATCCGCAGATGCACCTCCAGACCCTGCGCGCAGAGCGCCCTGAGTTGGCGTTCCGTCCGCCGCAGGTACCCCTCGAAGCTGACCGCACCGAACAGCCCGTAGCGGCTGAGGCAGGCGAAGTCGCGGTGATCGGCGGCCAGCGCCAGCGCCACCGGCTGCGGCGGCGGCCCGCCGCGCGAGCGCCCCCGCCCGGCCCTGGCCCAGCCCCCACCCCCGGAGCCGGCGCCCGGGCCTGAGCCGCCGGCCCGGCCGGGCCCACTGCTGCCGCCCCCGCGCGGCTTGGCGCCCCTGGGCGGCGTGGCACCCGCCGAATGCCGCCCGGCGGCGGCGGGGTGCGAGCAGGCCGCGGCCCCGGGCGGGCGCGTGACGGTGGGATCGACGAAGAAGCGGTACTGATCGGGCTGGGACATGGGCCCTCCCTGTGCTCTCGGACGGCCACCCGGGGACCCGGGTGGCCGGCAGTCGAGAACATACACAGCGTCACCGACAATCCACTCTCCGCGACGGCCGGCCCGGCCTCGCGGGCTCCGTCGGTGCTGCCGGATCCGGCCCGGGCGCCCCCGCCCGGATGAGAGGCTGGATGCCGCCGCGGACCAGGTGTTGTCAGTGGCAGCTGTGATACTCGGTGCCGCCGGTGGTCCCGATGCCGGCGGGGTACCGATCTGGAGGGAGCGGACGTGGCAAGTACGCAGGTGAGGGCGGTGCGGTGAGGCTTCTGCACACCTCTGACTGGCACCTCGGCCGCTCCTTCCACCGCGAGAGCCTGCACGACGCCCAGCGCGCCTTCCTGGACCACATGGTCGAGGTGGTCCGGGACGAACGGGTGGACGCCGTACTGGTCGCCGGCGACGTGTACGACCGCGCGCTGCCCGGCTTGGAGGCCGTCGCACTGTTCGACGACGTCCTGCACCGGCTGGCCCGCCTCGGCGTCCCCACCGTCTTCATCAGCGGCAATCACGACTCGGCCCGCCGGCTGGGCGTGGGCGCGGGCCTGATCGGCCGGGCCGGCATCCATCTGCGGACGGATCCGGCCGGCTGCGCCGAGCCCGTCCTGCTGGCCGACGAGCACGGCGCCGTCGCCGTGTACGGGCTGCCCTACCTGGAGCCCGCCCTGGTGCGCGAGCGCTTCGGCCTGGAGCGGGGCGGCCACGCGGCGGTGCTCGGCGCGGCGATGGACCGGGTCAGGGCGGACCTGGCGCAGCGGCCGGCCGGCACCCGGGCGGTCGTGCTGGCGCACGCCTTCGTGACCGGCGGCACGCCCAGCGACAGCGAGCGGGACATCGCGGTCGGCGGGGTCGCCGCCGTGCCCGCCTCGGCCTTCGACGGCGTGCACTACGCCGCGCTCGGCCACCTGCACGGATGTCAGACGCTCGCCCCGCACCTGCGCTACAGCGGCTCCCCGCTGGCGTACTCCTTCTCCGAGGTGCACCACCGCAAGTCCATGTGGCTGCTCGACCTGGCGGCGGACGGCTCGGTGGCCGCCGAGCGGATCGACTGCCCCGTGCCGCGGCCGCTCGCCCGCCTGAAGGGGCGGCTGGAGCAGCTGCTGGGGGATCCGGCCCACGAGCTGCACGAGCAGTCCTGGGTGCAGGTCACGCTGACCGATCCCGGCCGGCCCGCCGAGCCGATGGAGCGGCTGCGCCGGCGCTTCCCGCACACCCTGCAGCTGCTGTTCGAACCCGACGAGGTGGAGTCGGAGCCGCAGCACTCGTACGCGGCCCGGGTCGCCGGCCGCACCGACCTGGAGATCGCCGAGAGCTTCGTCCGGCACGTACGCCCCGGCGCGGCGGCGGACGACGCGGAGCTGCACTGGCTGCGCGAGGGCTTCGAGAGCGTCCGCCAGGCGACCGACCGCAGGGCGGAGCTGCCGACGTGAGCTACCGCAGGACCGTCCTTCTCCGCACCGCCGGCCGGCCCGCCACCCACCCTCGCACCGCCCACCCGCGCACCGCCCACCCGGCAGTCCGTGCCGCCGTCCACCGCCGGCAGGAGCCGCCCCGATGAGACTGCACCAGCTGACCGTCACCGCGTTCGGGCCGTTCGCCGCCGCCGAGCGGGTCGACTTCGACGCGCTCTCCACCGGCGGGCTCTTCCTGCTGCGCGGGGCGACGGGCGCCGGCAAGAGCAGCGTGCTGGACGCCGTCTGCTTCGCCCTCTACGGCGAGGTGCCGGGCACCCGGCGCGCCAACCGGCTGCGCAGCGACCACGCCGATCCGCTGCTGCTCACCGAGGTCCGGCTGGAGCTCACCCTCGGCGGGCGACGGCTGGAGATCACCCGGATCCCCGAGCAGCAACGGCCGAAGAAGCGCGGCGACGGCTGGACGACCGAGAAGGCGCAGACACTGCTGCGCGAGTGGGTCGCCGACACCGGCGACGGCACTCCCGGCTGGCGGGCCGGCAGCCGCTCGCACCAGGAGGCCGGCGAGGAGATCCACCGGCTGATCGGGATGAGCCGCGAGCAGTTCTGCCAGGTGGTGCTGCTGCCGCAGGGCGACTTCGCGCGCTTCCTGCGCGCGGACGCCGTCGAGCGCGCCAAGCTGCTCGGTCGGCTGTTCGACACCCAGCGGTTCGGGCAGGTGGAGGGCTGGCTCGCCGAGCGGCGCAGGGCCCAGGAGGCCGCCGTCCAGGCCGGCCGACGGCAGCTGCGGGCCCTGGCGAGCAAGGCGGAGCAGGCCGCCGGCCCGGCGGCGGAGCCCGCCGCCGGGTGGCTGCCGGCGGAGGACGACTCGGCGAGCGTCCCGGCCGACCTCACCGCGGGCGTGCTCGGCTGGGCGGCGATCCTGCGCAGCGGCGCGGCCGAGCAGCTCACCATCGCCGACGCCGCGCTCTCGGGCGCGGAGCTGGCCCACCGACGGGCGCAGCAGCGGCTGTCCTCCGCCGGGGAGCTGGCGGAGCGTCAGCGCCGCCACCGGGAGGCGGTGCTCAGGGCGGCCCGGCTCGCGGAGGCGGAGGCCGCGCTGGGGGCGGACCGCCGGCGGCTGGCGGCGGCGCAGGCGGCGCTCGGCGTCGAGTCGGTGCTACGGCTGCGCGACGCGGCTGCCGAGGCGTACACGGCCGCCGAGCACGAGGAGCGCCGCCACCGCGAAGCCCTCGCCCGGTCCGACACCCGCGGGCCGGGCCCGCGGACCACGGGGGCGGGCGCGAGCGCGCCGGAGGCAGCCTCACCCGCATCCGCACCCGACAGCGGCGCCGTGCTCGCCCGGGCCGGGGCCGAGGAGCTGGCAGCGGCCGAGCTGCGGCTGCGGGCCGAGGTGGTGCGGCTGGAGGCCGCCGGGGCGGACGAGCAGCGCTGCGCCGCCCTCGGCCGCGAGCAGGCGAGCGCCGACGCCGAGCGCCGCCGGGCCGAGGAGCTGGCCGAGGAGGCCGGGGACTGGCTGGTCGACTTCGACGCCCGGCTGGCCGTGCTCCAGGAGGAGCAGGCCACCGCACGCGCCGCCGGGGCCAAGGTGGAGCAGCTGGACACCCGCCGCGCCGAGGTCACCGAGCGGCTGGCGGCCGCCCGGCGCCGGGACGGGCTGCGCGAGGAGATCGACCGGGCCCGGCCGCAGCTGCTCACGCTGCGCACCCGCGCGCTGGACGCCCGCGAGCACACCCAGGACCTGCGGGAACGCCGGCTCTCCGGGATGGCCGCCGAGCTGGCGGCCGCGCTGCGCGATGGCGAGGCCTGCCGGGTCTGCGGCTCGCCCGAGCACCCGGCGCCGGCCGAGCCGGCCGGCGGTCAGGTCGGCGCGCAGGACGAGGAGCGGGCGCGCGCCGCACAGGCGGCGGCCGAGCAGACGCTCGCATCGGCCGAGCAGACGCTGACCGGCCTCCAGGTGCAGGAGGCCGCCGCCGCCGGAGCCGCCGGCTCCGCGACCGCCGAGGCGCTCGCCGAAGCACTGACGGCCCTGGAACAGGAGCACCGCACGGCGCTTCGCACGGCCGACGCCCTCGGCTCCGCCACCCGGCGAATCGAACACCTGACGCACGAGCAGAGCACCCGGCAGTCCCGGCTGCGCGAGGCCGGCGAACGGGCCGCGGCGCTCACCGCCAGGCTCCAGGCGCTGCACGCCGAACAACAGGACCTCACCCAGCGGGTCGCGGCGGCCAGGGGCGACGCCCCGTCGGTGGCGGACCGGGCGGCCACGCTCGGCCGGCTGGCCGACCGGGTGGCCGCACTGCTGGGCGCCACCCGGGCCGGCGCCGAGGCCGCCGTCCGGCTCAAGGACGCCGACGCCGAGCTGGCCAGGGCCGCCGCAGCAGCCGGCTTCGCCACCCCCCAGCAGGCGGCCGCCGTCCTGCTGCCGGCCCCCGCGCGCGCCGAGCTTCAGGGGCGTCTGGAGCGCCACCGCACCGAGCTGGCCGCCGTGGAGGAGCTGCTCGCCCAGGACGAACTGGTGTCGGCGGCGGCGCGGCCGCCCGCCGATCCGGCCGCGGCCGAGGCCTGCCTGCGGGCCGCCACCGACCGACTGCGCCGCGCCGCGGCCGCCCAGCACGCCGCCCGGGAGCGCTGCACCGACCTGACCGCGATCGGCCGGCAGCTGGCCGAGCTCGCGGCCTCGCTGGCCCCGGCCCTGGAGAAGTACTCCCGGGTCAACCGGCTGGCGGCGCTGGCCGCCGGCACCTCGGCCGAGAACCGGCTGCGGATGCGCCTGGAGTCGTACGTCCTGGCGGCCCGGCTGGAGCAGGTCGCGGCGGCGGCCAGCGACCGGCTGGTCCGGATGTCGGGCGGCCGGTACACCCTCGTCCACAGCGACGACCGGACGGCCGGCGGCAAGCGCTCCGGCCTGTCGCTGCGCGTGGTGGACGCCTGGACGGGCACCGAGCGGGACACCGCCACGCTCTCCGGCGGTGAGAGCTTCTTCGCCTCACTGGCGCTGGCCCTGGGCCTGGCGGACGTGGTGACGGACGAGGCCGGCGGTATGCCGCTGGACACCCTCTTCATCGACGAGGGCTTCGGCACGCTGGACGAGCACGCGCTGGAGGAGGTCATGGACGTACTCGACGGCCTGCGCGAACGCGACCGCGCCGTGGGGATCGTCAGCCACGTCGCCGACCTGCGCAGCCGCATCCCCGCCCAGCTCCTGGTCCGCAAGGGCCGCCACGGCTCCACCCTCGCCCTGGCCGGCCGCGAGGACGCCTGACGGGCGCGCGGTGTCAGCCGGAGCAGGCGATGCGCTGGGCCTGCTGCCATGTGCAGACCGGGCAGAGGGTGCTGCCGGGGTGGTCGGCGGGGAGCTCGGTGGGCTCGCCGCACAGGACACAGTCGGCACGGGCGCCGGTCAGCTCCGGGTCGTGGGTCAGCGCCCGTTCCGCGCCGACCGGGGCCGCGGAGCAGCTCTGCGGGGTGTCATCGCTCATGGCGCCTTCCTACTCCGGACCGCCGTCGGGCCGCAAGCCGCCTCAGGCTACGGTGGCCCGCATGCCCTCCGACCTCCGCCGCCGCCTGCAGGCCGCCCGTGCCACCTCCCCCAGCTATCCGGAGGTCGGCGCGAGCCGGCTGGCCGCGCTGCCGCCGGGGTACGCGCACCTGCGCCGCCGGGTGCATCTGGGCCACGGCCGGGACGTGCTGGAGCGGGCCGGGCGCCATGTGCTGGCCTGGGGCAGCCAGCTCGGTACCGGCTTCGCGGTGTACCCGTACGCGCCGGCCGAGCCGGGCGCGACCGTGCTGCTGCGCCTGGCCCTGCCCGGACTGCGCCGGCCCCGGATGGTGATCCCGTGCCGGGTGATCTGGACGGTGGAGGAGGACAACCGGATCGGCTTCGCCTACGGGACCCTGCCCGGGCACCCCGAGCAGGGCGAGGAGGCGTTCGTGGTGAGCATGGACGAGGCCGGTGAGGTCTGGTTCGAGGTGGCCGCGTTCTCCCGGCTGGCCGCCTGGTACGCCCGACTGGGACGCCCGGTGGCGCTGTTGCTGCAACACCTGGCGATCGAGCGCTACCTCACCGCGGTGGCGGCCGCGGCGAGGGGCTGACCACCGCGCTGCGCGCTCCGTGCGCCCCCGTCGCCACCCGCCACCCGCCGCCGGCGCCCGGCTCAGCCGAGGAACGAGAGCCGGACCGTACGCCGCAGGTTGTCACCGTTGGTGTCGACCAGCACCACCGACTGCCACACCCCGAGCGCGAGTTGGCCGCCGATCACCGGCAGCGTGGCGTGCGGGGCGACGAGGCCCGGCAGCACGTGGTCGCGGCCGTGGCCGGGACTGCCGTGGCGGTGCTGCCAGCGGTCGTCCGCCGGGAGGAGGTCGCGCAGGATGGCGAGCAGGTCCTCGTCGCTGCCGGCGCCGGTCTCCAGGACGGCGATGCCGGCGGTGGCGTGCGGCACGAAGACGTTGAGCAGGCCGTCACGGCCGGCGGCCGCCTCGTTCAGGAACTCCGCGCAGCGGTCGGTGATGTCGAGGGCCACCTCGCGGGTACCGGTGGTGATCTGGAAGGTGCTGGAGTGGAAGTTGTCCGCCATGCCGCCATCCTCACGCACCCGCGGCGCGGCGCCCACTCGGCCCCGCCACCCCCGGGCGCCACAAGGGGCGCACGGCAGGATCACCCCGGCGGGCTTTGGCGGGCCGCCCGGGTGGTCCCGCCGGAGCAGCTCGTAACGGCCGCGCGGGCAGGAGTCCGGGCACGCCAAAGACCCGGTGGACGCTTCGGTCCTCCGGGCCGGTGGTGCCGGTGGGCGCGGGCCAGGGCAGGTAGGCCCTAGCCGCGTCCGCCGAAGAGGCTGCGCCGCAGTCGGCGCAGCGGTGCCAGCAGTGACACCCGCGCGGTTCGGCGCCGCGCGGTCGGGGTGCCGACGCCACGTGGCGTCAGCTCCCTTATCAGCCCGAGCGCCTCGGCGGTGTCGACCGCCGAGAGTGCGGGCGCGCCGAGCACAGCCAGGTGACGGTCGATCCGGCGGCCGGTCGCGCCGACGCCGCATTGGATCGCCGGCACACGAGGCCGAGTCCGCGCTTGCATGTGTTCCATCAGTTTCCCACCCCTACGAGGCGCCAGGGCCGTGAGGCGAAGACTATCCGTGACAGACGGCCTTCGCGCAACCGTCCTGGTGTTCTGCCACCGTATCGTGCGACGACAACTGACGCCTCACCAGGGGCGGGAGGCCCTGGTCACGTTCAGGCATCGGGATGGTGCACGAGCTTCACAAGCCGTCGCAGACAGAAGGGGGTCCGCGCCAGCGCCCGGCTCAGCCGGCGCGCGCCGGGCGCGCGACCGGGGCCGCCCGGCCGGCCCGGAGTCCGGGCGGATCGAACAGCCAGGAGAGGCCGGCGCCGCAGAGGCCCAGCCCGGTGAAGGTGAGCAGGGCCAGCACGACCAGCCAGGCGCCGGGCGAACCCCAGGCGATGCGGTCCGCGTGGCGGAGCAGTCCGGCCAGGCCCAGGAGGCCGGTGCAGACCAGCGCCGCCATTCCGCCGCGGACCCGGCGCAGCTCGGCCTCCCGCCGGCTGAGCAGCAGTGCGGCTCCGAAGACCAGGCCCCAGGCGCCGATCACCCGTACGTCCAGCTCGCCCACCCGCCAGGGCCAGTGCCGGGCGGCCGGGCCGGGGGCGGCGTACAGGGCCAGACCGGCGGCGGTGAGCACGGCGCCGTTGCCGGCCATCGGTGCGGCGACCCACCAGGGCAGGCGCGGAGGCCGGCGCGGGAAGGTGCCCCTGGTCCGCCACTGGGCGCCGAGCGCCGCCATGCCGAGGAAGGGGGAGCTGACGTGGACGGCGAGCCAGCCCCAGGCGGCGAGGACGGCCGGCAGGGTGCCGGAGGTCAGGTGCAGGGTGCCGCGGCCCAGCAGGGTGGCGCCGAGCATCAGCATCATGAAGAGCGAGGCGGCGGCCACCGCGACCCGCACGTTGACCCACTCCCGTGCGCGCAGCGCGAGCGTGAGCATGGCGCAGCTGCCGCCGTACGCGGCGCCGAGCAGGCCGGCGGTGGCCGGTGACATCCGCCAGGCGAAGAAGTCGCCGGTCCGGCCGGGGAGCAGGGTGAGGATGAGGAAGGTGTAGCCGGCGCCCAGGGCGAGCGGCCCGAGCATCAGGAGCTTGAGCAGCGGGCTGACGGGTCTGTACGGGGGAGAAAGCCGGGGAGGAAGCTGGCTCACGGGCGCTCCCGGGGAAGGCCTGCCGATCCTTATGAGACTTGGCGTCAATATAGGAGTCGTCGCCATCCAGGGCAATGCTTCCGACCATCAGTTCGGAAAGTGAACACATTCGAGGGATTGACGGCGGCGTAACCTACAAGCAATATCTCTTCTGACAGGAGATGTCCCCGACCAGGCGCTCCTGGCCGTCGAATGAGTTCGACAGGTGAAGGAACCTCCGACACCCGCAGTGAGTCACTGCTCGGCCGCCCCGACGCTGCGGCGGCCCGGCTCGATGCGGTGTACGGATTGGTGGTCGGCCGCTGAGGGTCGGCCGCACCACCGCCGACTGCCGGTGCCGCCCCTCGCACGGGGCGCGGCACCGGCGGTCACCCACCGGACGGCCCGCCCTGACCGCGCGCGGCGTCCGTCACTCCGCCACCCCTCCGCGATCACCCACTCCCCCGGCACGGTGGCTCCCCCGTACTCGGTAGAGTGTGCTGGCCGGGCGGCCGGCGCGGACCCGCCCGCACGCCTCGCCCAGCAATCCGTGGCCGGCCGGCAGGCCAGGCCCAACTCGCCGAGCGCGGAGCCAACGAGCGTGACAGTCCTCCTCAGCATTGTGCTGCCAGTCCACGGGGTGGAGCGCTTCCTGCCGCGCTGCCTCGACTCGATCCTCGGCGCCCCGGGCCCCGGTGACGCCGCGCCCGCCCAGGCCGGCGGACAGCGCCGACCGGGCGAGCAGACGGGCCGGGCGGGGCAGGCAGCAGGAACCGGGCAGGCGACAGGAGCAGGATCGGCGGCAGGGCCGGGGCCGGCCGCGCGGATCGAGCTGATCGCCGTCGACGACCGCTCCCCGGACCGTTGCGGCGAGATCCTGGACGAGTACGCCGCCCGCGACCCGCGCCTGCGCGTCCTGCACCTGGCCGAGAACCAGGGCCTCGGCGGCGCCCGCGAGGCGGGTCTGGCCGAGGCGCGCGGCGAGTACGTCTGGTTCGTGGACAGCGACGACTGGCTGCCTGACGGCACCCTGGACGCGATCACCGCCGAGCTGGAGCGCGAACGGCGGGCCGCCGCCCCGGCCGACGTGCTGCTCACCGACTTCACCCACGTCTACCCCGACGGCGCCACCGAGCCCAACCCCTGGCGCCACCTGCTGACCGGATCGCCACTGGTCCAGGGCTGCACCCTCGCCGAGTACCCCGCGCTGTTCCAGAGCGTGATGTCGGTCTGGAACAAGGTGTTCCGGCGCGACTTCCTGCTCGGTCTCGAAGTCCGCTTCGGACGCGGCTTCTACGAGGACATCGCCGTCACCTACCCCGCGCTGCTCGCCGCCGGGCGCCTGCGCTACCTCGACCGGCCGTGCTACTTCTACCGCCGCGGCCGGGCCGGCGCCATCACCAGCACGGCCTCGCCCAAGCACGCGGACGCCTTCGCGCAGTACGACGCCATCTTCGCCTTCATGGACCGGGGCGACCGGAGCATCCCCGACGCGCTGCGCACCCTGGTGTTCGACCGCACGGTCAAGCAGGCGCTGACCGTCTACGACACCCCGGGGCTCGTCCCGCCGGACCTGCGCCGGGACTTCTTCCAGCGGATCACCGACCACTTCGCCCGTCACCGCCCGGCCGGCTACCGCTTCCCCGGCGGACTGCGCGGCGTCCAGTACCGGCTGGCCGCCCGGGGCTCGCGGATCGCGTACGCGGAGCTGCGCCGCGCCGGCAGGCTGCCGCGCGAACTGAAGCGCGGGGCCCGGTCGATCGCCCCGGCGGTGCGGCGCGGGGTGCGCGGCAGCGCGCGGTTCACCGCGTACAACGCCTTCCGCCGGCTGCCGCTGGACGAGCACCTGGCCGTCTACGCGGCCTACTGGCACCGGGGTTACGCCTGCAACCCGGCGGCGATCTACGAGCGGGCCAAGGAGCTGGCGCCGCGGATCCGGGGCGTGTGGGTGGTGGAGACCAGGGCGCAGGCGGCCGCGCTGCCCGCCGGGGTGCCGTACGTGATCGTCAACACGCCCGCGTATCTGAAGGCGATGGCGACCGCCAAGTACTTCGTCAACAACGTCAACTTCCCGCACACCATGGTGAAGCGGCCCGGCACGGTGCACGTGCAGACCCAGCACGGTACGCCGGTGAAGATGATGGGGATGGACCTGCGGGACCACCCGGTCGCCGCCGACGGGATGGACTTTGAGCGGCTGCGCGAGGCCGTCGCCCGCTGGGACTTCCTGGTCTCCTCCAACCCGCACACCAGCGAGCACTTCGCCCGGGCCTTCCCGGGCCGGTACGAGATGCTGGAGAGCGGCTACCCGCGCAACGACCGGCTGGCCAACGCGACGCCCGCCGAGGTGGCCGCGATGCGCGAGCGGTTCGGCCTGCCCGAGGGGCGCACGGCGGTGCTCTACGCGCCCACGCACCGCGAGAGCCAGGGTACGTACGTGCCGCTGCTGGACGTACGGGAGCTGGCGAAGCGGCTCGGTCCGGGCTTCACGCTGCTGGTGCGAACCCACTACTTCCACACCGGCGGGCCCGGCGAGCTGGCGGTGGGCGGCGAGGCCGCGCAGATCGTGGACGTCTCCGGCCATCCGACGGTGGAGGACCTCTACCTGGCGGCGGACGCCCTGGTGACGGACTACTCGTCGATGATGTTCGACTACGCGGTACTGGACCGGCCGGTGGTGATCTTCGCCCCGGACTGGGAGCAGTACCAGCGGGTGCGCGGCGTCTACTTCGACCTGTTCGCCCAGCCGCCGGGCGCGGTCACGGTGGACGCCGAGGGGCTGGCGCAGGCACTGCTCGCGGGCGATCCCGAGCCGGGCGCGCGGGCGAAGTTCCGCGAGCGGTTCTGCCCCTGGGACGACGGCGGGGCCGCCGAGCGGGTCGTGCGCAGGGTGTTCCCGGTCGACTCCTGAGCCCGCGGCCCGCGGCCCCGGGCTCTGAGCCCTGATCTCCCGACCCCGCGTCCGCGCAGACGTGTGCGGGGCCGGCGCCGTCCCCGGCACCGGCCCCGCACGCAACCCGCTCAGCTCTGGCGCGAGGTCCAGAACTCGTCGAACGTGAGCTCGCCGTCGTGGTTGCCGTCCGACTGCTTGATGATGGCCTCGGCCACCGCGATCGTGACGTGGTGGTCGCCGAGCTCGGCCATCACCTTGGCGTACTCGGCCGCGGTGATCCGGCCGTCGCCGTTCACGTCGAACCGCTCGAAGGCCTGACGGGCCGCCTCGATGTCTGCCATGGGTTTACCCCTCCTGTGTGTACGTTTCCGACTGGCGTACCCTACCGGCCGCGTCGGCCCCCGAAGTCGCCGCGTCCGGCGACCGCCCGTCCGGCCCGTGCGTCCCCGCCGGACCGGAAGCCGCCGAGGTGGCCGGGGGCGCCTGCGGCAGGGCGGCCGTGACGCCGCTCACCCGACGCGCCCCCGCGCCCGTGACGTTTCGTGGCGACTCCCCCACTCCAGGTCACCCGGAATCGGTCGATTCCGCGCGCAACCGTACGCGGCGGGTGATGACCCGGGCCGGTCGGCGCGGGAATCCGCAGCCGGAGGGAGTGGACGGGCGCCGGGGGGAGTGACGTACTCTGCGATCTGATCTCGGCCCTGCCGCGAGCGGGGTCACGCAGGCACACGCCGGGTACCCACGCCCGGGGCGGCCGTCGTCCAGGGAGGGACCATGATCAACGTTCTCACCAAGCTGGTGCTGAAACCGCTCGCGCGGGCGGTTTACCGTCCGGCGATCGAGGGGCTGGAGAACGTGCCGCGCAAGGGCGGGGTGATCCTGGCCAGCAACCACCTGTCGTTCATCGACAGCGTGGTGATCCCGCTGACCGCGCCGCGCCGGGTGCACTTCCTGGCCAAGGCCGAGTACTTCACCGGCACCGGCCTCAAGGGCGCGCTGTCCCGCGGGTTCTTCGAGGCGATCGGCGCCGTGGCGGTCGAGCGCGGCACCTACCGCTCGGCCCAGGCGTCGCTGGAGTCGGCACTGGAGATCCTGGAGGCGGAGAAGGCCTTCGGGATCTACCCCGAGGGCACCCGCTCGCTGGACGGCCGGCTGTACCGCGGCAAGACGGGCGTCGCCTGGCTGGCCCTGACCGCCGGTGTCCCGGTGGTGCCGGTGGCCCTGGAGGGCCCGGAGGAGATCCTGCCGATCGGCAAGCGCATCCCGCGCGTGCGCAAGGTGACGGTCAGGTTCGGCGAGCCGCTGCACTTCACCGAGCTGCACGGGCAGGCCCGCTCCGGCAAGGCCCGCCGTCAGGTCACCGACGAGGTGATGCGGGCGATCCAGGAGCTGTCCGGCCAGGAGGTCGCGGAGGGCTACAACGAGCTGCCCAAGGCCGCCTGACCCGGGCGCGCCCCTCGCGCGCCCCCGTCCCCGCCGCGCACCGGCACCCGCGCCCGCACGACCGCCCGCACGACCGGGGCGGCCGGCTGCCGGGCCCGAGGCGGCCGGGCCGGCCGGGGCTACGCCTTGGCCGCCAGCTCGGCCAGCGCCGGCGCCTCCCGCCGCAGCAGCGCCGCGTACCGGCCGTCGGCCTCCAGCAGCTGCTCGTGGGTGCCCAGCTCGGCGATCTCCCCACGGTCGAGCACCAGGATCTGGTCCGCCGAGCGGACGGTGGAGAGCCGGTGCGCGATGGTGATGGTGGTCCGGCCGGCGGCCAGCGCGTCGATGGCCTGCTGCACGGCCCGCTCGGTGCGGTTGTCCAGCGCGCTGGTGGCCTCGTCCAGGATCAGGACGGGCGGATTGCGCAGGATCGTCCGGGCGAGCGCGAGCCGCTGCTTCTCCCCTCCCGAGAAGCGGTAGCCGCGCTCGCCGACGACCGTGTCGTAGCCGTCCGGGAGCCGGGCGATCATGGCGTGGATCTGGGCGGCCTCGGCGGCGGCGACCAACTCGGCGTCGGTGGCGTCCGGCTTGGCGAAGCGCAGGTTGTCGGCGACCGAGGCGTGGAAGAGGTACGTCTCCTGGGAGACCACCCCGACCACCCGGGCGAGCGTCTCGAAGGAGAGCTCCCGCACGTCCGTACCGTCGATGGTGACCCGGCCGCCCGTCGCGTCGTACAGCCGCGGGACGAGGTAGCTGAGTGTGGTCTTGCCCGAGCCGGTCTCGCCCACCACGGCGAGCGAGCTGCCGGCCGGGACGAGCAGATCGACGCCGGACAGGGTGGGCCGCTCCTGCTCGGGGTCGTAGCGGAAGTCCACGCCCTCGAAGCGGACCTCGCCACGGACCTTCCCCAGCTCGACCGGCGCGGCCGGCTCGGCGATCTCCACCGGCAGGTCGAGGTACTCGAAGATCCGGTGGAACAGCGCCAGCGAGGTCTGCACCTGCACCCCGGTGGAGAGCAGGCTGACCGTCGGGCGGAACAGGCCCTGCTGGAGCGAGACGAAGGCGACCAGGGTGCCGACCGACACGATCGGCGCGCCACCGGCGGCCGTCAGCCCGGCCGCCCAGTAGATCACCGCGGGCATCGCGGCCATCACGATCTGGATGGTGTTCATCCGCCAGCGCCCGGCCATGCTGGAGCGGACCTCCAGGTCCGCGAGCTGGTCCGACTGCTCGGTGAACTCACGCGAGAGCGAACCGGAGCGGCCCATCGTGCGGCCCAGCAGGATGCCGCTGACGGACAGCGACTCCTGGACGGCCGAGGACATCGCGGCCAGCTGCTTCTGCCGCTCGGCAGTGATCTTCTTGCGCTCACTGCCGACCCGCCGGCTGATCCAGACGAACAGCGGGAGCAGCAGCAGCGAGATCACCGTCAGCCGCCAGTCGAGCGCGACCATGGCGGCCACGGAGGCGATCACGCTGGTGAAGTTGGAGACCAGGGAGGTCGCGGTGGAGGTCACCGTGGACTGCATGCCGCCGATGTCGTTGGCGATCCGCGACTGCACCTCACCCGTCCTGGTCCGGGTGAAGAAGGCCAGCGACATCCGCTGGAGGTGGCTGTAGACGGCGGTGCGCAGGTCGTGCATGACGCGCTGGCCGACGGTGGTGGAGATCAGCGTCTGCAGCACGTTGAAGATGCTGTTGACGACGGCGGCGGCGACCATGCCGAGGGCGAGCAGGCTGAGCAGACCGGTGCGGCCCTGCGGGATCGCGGTGTCCAGGACGGCCCGCAGCAGGAACGGCGATATCACCGAGACCACGGCGGAGGCCGCGACCAGCAGGCCGACCACGCCGAGCCGGGCCCGGTAGGGGCGGAACAGCGACAGGATGCGCCGCAGCTGGGCGGGCGGGGCGGGTTCGCCCTCGGTACGGGCGGGCGGGGTCCAACGGTTGGTGTCGGGCCTCAAGGGCGGGCCTCCCTGGATCGGTCACACGGGGACGGACGGGCGGGCGGGCTCTTCAGCCTACCGAGCATAGCTCATAGTTAGGTAAGCTAATAGTGAGACTCTATCTATTCCGCGCCCGCGCGGCGGCGCTCCACCATGCGGCCGTAGTCGGCCACGGCCCGCGCCGGCCCGCCGTGGCCCGCCGTGGCCCGCCGTCCGAACCCGAGGGGCCGCCGCCGGTGGGCGCCGCCCGCCCGGTACCGTCGACCGTTCAGTTCGTGCGGTACGTCCGCGCGGCCTTCGAGGAGACCCCGCCGAGCTTCCCGGACGGCAGCAGCCTGGCGATCGTCACAGCGATCTTGTAACGCTTGCCGGGCACGGACAACGAACGCCCCCGGGCCAGGTCGCGCATCGCCTCATCCACCACCCGCTCGGCGGACAGCCAGCCCCAGGCCGGGATGTTCGAGGTGCCCATACCGGCCCGCTGGTGGAACTCCGTCCTGGTGAAGCCCGGGCACAGCGCCAGCAGCCGCACCCCGGAGCCGACCAGGTCGCGGGCGACGCCCTGGGTGAAGCTCACCACCCACGCCTTGGTCGCGCCGTAGGTGCCGCGCGGCAGGAAGGCGGCGACCGAGGCGACGTTGACGACGGCGCCGCGCCCGCGCTCGCGCATCCCGGGCAGGGCGGCGGTGGTCAACCGCAGGACGGCCTCGATGTGCACCTTGAGCATGTCCAGCTCGGCCTGGAGCGGCACATCGAGGAAGGCGCCCTTGTTGCCGAAGCCCGCGTTGTTGATCAGCAGGTCGACGGGGCGGGCGGTGTCCGCCAGGCGCTGTTCGACGGCGGCGATGCCGTCCTCGGTGGCCAGGTCGGCGGTCAGCGTCTCGGCCTCGACGCCGTACTCGGTCCGCAGCTGGGCGGCCGAGGCCGCCAGCCGCTCGGAGTCGCGGGCGACCAGGACGACATTGTGGCCGGCGCGGGCCAGCCGGGCGGCGAACGCGGCGCCGATGCCGGCGGTGGCGCCGGTGATGAGGGCAGTGGTCATGACCCTGACCGTACCGACTCGCCCGCCGCGGCACAGCCGGGCCCCGGGGACGGGCCGACGGCGCCGGCCAGGCTGGCGGTGGCGGTACGGGCCCAGGCACACCGGCCCAGGGGCATGCCCGCGGGGCCGCGGGCATGCCCCGGCGCTCCGTCCGGGCATCCGGGCAGAGCGCCGCGGCGGGCGAAGGAGGGGCTACTCCTGGGTGCCCCGGGTCGCGGTGGAGGCGCGGGCCGCCGAGTCGGCCTCGCCCCCGGCGCCTACCGGGCGCAGCCGGGCGGCGGCGGTGGCCCTGAGCTGCGGGGCGAGCCTGGCCACGTCGCGCGAGCCGACGGCGGCGATCAGCCCGGGCAGGATCCCGCGCACCGGCTGCATCGCGCGCAGCCAGGCCTGGGCGTAGACGTGCGGCGAGCGCCGGGCGATGCCCGCCACCAGGCGGTCCACCGCCGGGTCGAGCGGGTAGGTCTTGTTGGCCGGCCAGGGCAGCCTGGCCCGCATCTGGCGCAGCACGGTGTCCCGGTCGGCCCCGCGCACCATGTCGGTGTCCGTCCAGCTCAGGTAGCCCACGCCGACCTGGACACCCTGGTGGGCCACCTCGGCGTGCAGCGCGTGGGCGAAGGACTCGACGCCCGCCTTGCTGGCGCAGTAGGCGCTCATCAGCGGGGCCGGGGTCATCGCCGCGAGCGAGGCGATCTGCAGCAGGTAGCCGCCGCTCTCGGTGAGCGCGGGCAGGAAGGCCCGGGCGGTGGCCACGCTGCCCAACAGGTTGACTTCTATCACCCGGCTGAAGGCCCGGTGGTCGCTGTCCAGCAGCGGCCCGCCGATGGCGATGCCGGCGTTGGCGACCACGGCGTCGATCCGGCCGTAGCGGTCCTGGACGGCCCGGGCGGTGGCGGTCATCGCGTCGAGGTCGGTGACGTCGGCCTCCCAGTACGAGGCGTGCGGGCCGCAGAGCGCGGCGGCGGCCTTCAGCTCTGCCAGCTCCAGGCCGACCAGGGCGACCTTGGCACCGCGGGCCGAGAGCTTGCGCGCCAGCGCGGCGCCCACCCCCCGGGCGGCTCCGGTGACGACGACGACCTGGGCGGACAGCGGGACGGTGGCACTCATCCGGCAACGCTCCTCTCGACGGGCTGACCTATGGTCCCGGCCGGATCGGCGGCCGGGTCGACGGACGGATCGGCGGACCGGTTGACGGACGGATCGGCGGACCGGTTGACGGCGGACTCGGCCGGCCCGGCTGCCCGCTGGACGGGCAGGTAGGCGGCGGCCAGCCGGTGGATCTCGCCGGCCACCGCGGCCGGGCGCTCCATCGGGGACATGTGGCCCACCCCGGGCAGCAGCAGCAGGCCCTGCGGGTCCGGCAGGCCGGCGACGATCCGGTGCGAGTGCACCGGCGGGGTCAGCCGGTCCTCCGTGCCGACCAGCACGGCGGTGGGCGCGGCCAGCCGGGCCAGACCGTCGGTGACGTCCAGTTCCTCCAGCAGTCCGGCCCAGCCGGTACGGACTGCGGTCGGGCAGGCGTGAACGATCCGGGCGGTGGCCTCGACCAGGTCCGGCGTGCTCGCGGGGCCCATGGTCGCGTACTTGAGCAGCGCCCGGCTGACACCGCTGACCGGCCCGAGCGGCAGCCGGGACTGCATCACCCGCCGGTGGACGAACCGGCGCAGGGCCGGTGAGCGCAGGGCGTCCGGGGCGACCCGCAGGTGGGGCACCAGGTCGCAGGAGCCGGTGCTGACCAGCAGGGCGGCCGCGGTGCGCGCCGCCACCTCGCTCCGCCCCCCGGCCGCCATGATGGTCATACCGCCCATGCTGTGCCCGACGAGCACCGCCCGCTCCCCGGCGGGGACGGACCGGGTGACCACGGCTTCCAGATCGTCGGCCAGCGCCCGGGTGGTGTACCCGGCGGTGGCCGACGGCCGCTCGCTGCGCCCGTGGCCGCGCTGGTCGTACGCCACCAGCCGGTAGTCACCGGCGAGTTGCCGGATCACCGGGGCCCAGAAGGCGATCGAGCAGGTCCAGCCGTGGGCGAGGACGACGGTCGGCGCCGCGGGGGCGCCGAACACCGCGGCGTGCAGCAGGTTGCCCTCCGCCGAGCGGATGCTCAACTCCTCGGCGGGCTCGGGCAGTACGCACTCGGCGGGTATGGCCGGGCTCATACGGCGGCCTCCTCTTCGGCGGCGGGCGGGGCGGCGGACGAGGCCGTGGACGAGGCGGCGGACGCCGCCATGGCGAGGGCGGAGGCGGGCACCGTGCGCTTGATCAGCTCGTACTCGGCGAGGTCGACCCGGCGGGTGGCCCGGCGGAAGCTGGTGGTGGAGCCGGGCCAGAGCACCGTGTTCTTGCCCTCCCCGTCCAGGTACCAGCTGGTGCAGCCGCCGGTGGACCAGACCGTGCGGGACATCCGGTGCTGGAGCGCGAGGTTCCACTGCCGCTGGGCGCGGGCGGTGGGCTGCATCGCCGTGGCGCCGACCGAGGCGAGGGTGGTGAGCGCGTCGATCAGGTAGTTCAGCTGGGACTCGATCATCAGGACCATCGAGTTGTTGCCCAGGCCCGTGTTGGGCCCGATCACGAAGAAGAGGTTGGGGAAGCCGCGGACGGTCGAGCCGCGCAGCGCCTCCATGCCGCCCTTCCACTCCTCGGCCAGGCTCGTCCCGTCGGCCCCGAACACCCGGGCCCCGATGGGCATGTCGGTGACGTGGAAGCCGGTGCCGAAGACGATCGCGTCCACCTCGTGCTCGCTGCCGTCGGCGGCGACCAGGGTGGAGCCGCGCACCTCGCGCAGGCCGGCCGCGATCACCTCGGTGTTGGCCGCGGCGAGCGCCGGGTAGTAGGTGTTGCTGAGCAGGATGCGCTTGCAGCCGATCCGGTAGTCGGGGGTGAGCCTGGCCCGCAGCTGCGGGTCGGCGACGCTGCTCGCGAGATGCCGCTCGGCCAGTTGCTGGACCAGGCGCAGCGCGCCGGGCCGGCGGACGAACGCGTCCACCTGGAGCTCACGCAGGGCGAACAGGGTGGCCCGGCGGAGCTTGGCGGTGGCGGGGAGCCTGGTGTGCAGCCACTTCTCGGCGGCGCTGATCTCGCGGTCACGGCGCGGCAGCACCCAGGCCGGGGTGCGCTGGAAGACGGTGAGCCGGCCCACGGTGGGCTGGATGCTCGGGACGATCTGCGCGGCGGAGGCTCCGGTGCCGACCACGGCGACGCGCTTGCCCGTGAGATCGTAGTCGTGGTCCCAGCGGGAGGAGTGGAAGACCTTGCCGGGGAAGTCCGCCAGGCCCGGCAGGTCGGGGATCTGCGGGTCGGCGAGCGGGCCTGCGGCGGAGACCACGGCGTCGGCGGTCCACTCCCCCGCGGTGGTGGTGATCCGCCACCTGGTCGCCTCGGGCTCCCAGCGGGCCTGCGTCACCTCGGTGTCGAAGCGCAGGTGCGGGCGGAGGCCGAACACGTCGGTGACCCGCTCCAGGTAGGCCCGGATGTCGCCCTGGCCGGAGAAGCTGCGCGGCCACTCGGGGTTGGGGGCGAAGGAGAAGGAGTACAGGTGCGAGGGCACGTCGCAGGCGCAGCCCGGGTAGCTGTTGTCCCGCCAGGTGCCGCCCACCGAGGCGGCGCGTTCCAGGATGACGAAGTCGGTGATCCCGGCGCGGCGCAGCCGGACGCCGGCACCGAGTCCGCCGAAGCCCGATCCGATCACCACGACCCGGACGTGGGGCGTCCGGGTCGCCTGCGTCGCCTGGGCCGTCCGGGGCTGGTGGGGCGCCGACGGCTTGGCGCGCTTGGGGGTGGATGCCATGCGGCGTCCTCCTGAGGTGGGGTGAGGGTGCGCACGTCCATTAGAACCGTGCCAGCAATCACTGGCACGATTGGCAGGGTAGCCCTTGCTGACAGTTCATGGAAGAACCCCGGCGGCGCCGGTTTCCACGACCCCCGCCCTATGCTGACGCCGTGGACAAGCTCCGGGCAGCAGCGGCGACAGGGCAGCGCGAGTACCGGGTGGAGGAGCTGGCCGAGGCGGCCGGCATCACCACCCGCACGCTGCGCTTCTACCGCGAGCGCAAGCTGCTCCAGCCGCCCCGCAAGGAGGGCCGGATCGCCTGGTACGGCGAGGCGCACCTGGCCCGGCTGCGGGTGATCGCCGAGCTGCTGGAGCGCGGGCACACCCTGGGCGGGATCGCCGAGCTGATCGGCGCCGGGGAGAGCGGGCGGGACGTCGCGGAGCTGATCGGACTGGAGGCCGCGATCGTCGCGCCCTGGTCGGACGAGACCCCGGTCCACCTGGGCTGGGACGAGCTGAAGGACGCCTTCGGCGACGAGCTGACCGAGGCCAACACCACCGAGTCGATGGCGCAGGGCTACATCACCGTCCAGGGGGACGGCATCACCCACGTCAGCCGCCGCCTGATGGACGCCACCACCGCGCTGGTCGCCGAGGGCGTGCCGCTGGCCGCCGTCCTGGAGGCCAGCCGCCGCACCCAGGAGCACGTGGCGGCGATGGCCGAGATCTTCATCGCGCTGGTCCGTGACCACCTGCTGTGCGCACTGGCCGAGGACAAGCCGCTGCCGCCCGGCGAGGCCGCCCATCTGACCGAGCAGATCCTGCGGGTCCGCCCGCTGGCCCGGACCGTCGCGGACGCCCAGTTCGCCCTGGCGATGGACCGCCGGGTGCACGCGGAGTACGACGAGCTGCTGCGCCAGCGACGCCAGGAGAACGGCGATCACCCTTGCCAACCCCCGGCGAGTTAGGTTAGCTTTACCTAACTTGCCTCGGGCTCGCACCCCGGGCCCGGTCCGCCTTCTTGAGGGGTCTTGAGCGGACCACCAGTACGGACGCCCCCGCCCGCCGGTACGGTCCCGGCCCGGCGGGGGCGTTCGTCGTCCACGGCCGGCGCACCGGGCCGCACGCCCTGCCGGCCACGCCACGGGAGCCGGCCGCGGCGTGGTGCCGGGCGGCGGGCCGGCGTCCGAGGCCGGCCCGCCCTCACCCGGCGGGCTGCGCCAGCCGCCGCAGCCGCTCCGCGTCGTCCGTGCGCGGGCAGGTGAAGCACGCCTCGGCGGGGCGGATGGTGTAGTAGAGACAGCAACCGAGCCTGGTCCGGGTCTGATGGCCGCGCCCGTCCGGACCCGCCAGCCGACGGAAGTCCGCCGCGCCGGGGAAGGGCGGGGTGCCGCCGGGCAGTACGGCGGTGGCCGCGCGCACCGCGGCGTCCTCCTCGCCGAGCATCCGCCCCAGGTACCAGATGCCGGAGACCAGATCGTCGGTGACCATGCCCCACAGGGCGCGCGGCCCGCGCTTCAACGGGCCCTTGAACAGCTCGATCAGGGGCGTCACGTGTTCGGCGACGGCCGCCCTCAGCTCGGCCCGGAGTTCGTCCTCCCCGGCGAGCACCCGGGCGCCGGGCAGGCCGGCCGCGCCGTCCCCCGGCAGGCAGGCGAAGTCCCCCGGGCGCAGCGCGAGGTCGCCGGTCGCCGCATGGATCCAGAGGTCCTGCGACCGGATCCGCGGCACCCGGCGGTCCAGCTGCCAGGGCCCGCTGATCAGCAGGCAGACCGACCACAGGTAGTGGTGGAGCAGCCTGGAGGCCGCCACGTGCTCGCGGGGTGCGCTGCCGTACTCGGCCAGGATGCGAGCCGCCTCGGCCGCGGTCAGCCGGTCCAGTCCGGCCTCCCCCGCTCCCCCCTCGGTCAGCTCGGCGACGCAGAGCCACCCCTGACGGTCGGACAGCTGTTCGCCGGGCGCCGGCAGGGCGAATCTGAGGGCCGGGCAGTGCTCCATGAGACGCCGGTAGCTGCCGTCGAGCAGTTCTGCGGCACGAGGCTGGAGTGCCTTCGTGTCGGGCATGGGGGCTCCAAGGATCGGCCATGTCGACTTAGGTGAGGCTCACCTTATACATATCCTGCATCCCCGCCCGCCATTCAGATCCCGACACGGGGGCCCAACTTGACTCGCTTAGGCATACCTAACCTAACATTCCGTCTGTGCTGAGAACCGACTCGCCGCTCAAGTGGCCCAGCGGCACCGGGGTCCGCGGCGGGTGCCTCGGCCCCCCACGGCCCGCAGCGGCCCGTGCTCCCCACCGCGTTTGACGAACAGGTCCGCGGCGCACTCCTCTGAGCACCCGTCAACCCGGCGGCGTCCGGCCTCAGCCCCCCGGGGCGCACACCACCCCGCCGTCCATCACCCGAGAGGACCCGCCACCGCCATGCGGCTCTACCTGCTCGCAGTCAACCCCACCGACTCCGTCACCGACGGGTTCCTGCCCGCCGCCCGGCGCCTCGGCCTGGACGTCACCGTCCTCACCGACCACGCCGAGGCCCACCGGCACGCCTACACCGGGCTCCCCGGCGCCCCGGAGGTCCTGGAGTGCGACGTCCACGACTTCCGCGAGGTCGTGGGGCTGATCTCGCGACACGGCATACCCGACGCCGTCTTCAGCAACAGCGACCACCTGCAGACCCAGTGCGCCCTGGCCGCGGCCTACTTCGGACTGCCCGCCAAGGACTGGCGGGCCACCCTGCGGGCGAAGAACAAGGCCCAGCTGCGCCGCGACCTCGCCGCCGCCGGCCTGGACACGGTGTGGTCCGCCGAGCTCGCACCGGACCAGGACCCGGCCGTCCTCCTGAAGTCGGTGATCCCGTTCCCCGTGGTGGTCAAGCCCCGCGAGGGTGTGGCCAGTGAGGACGTCTCGCTGGTCACCGGCCCGCAGGAGCTACTGCGCCGCTGCGCGCAGGTCCAGCACCGGCGGGCGGGCGCCGCGCTGGTGCTGGAGGAGTTCCTGATCGGCGAGCTGTACACGCTGGAGACCCTCGGGGACGGCCGGGTACGCCAGGTGATCGGCGGCTTCCGCACCACGCTCTCGCCGCCGCCGGACTTCATCGAGGAGGTCCTGGAGTTCGTCCCCGCGCACCCGCGGCCGGTGGTCGACCAGGTACTCGCCCAGCTGGACGCGATCGGCGTCGGGCTCGGCGCCTGCCACACCGAGTTCATCGTCCAGCCGGACGGCCGGGCCAGGATCGTGGAGGTCAACTACCGTGCCATCGGCGACCACTGCGACCTCAAGCTGGCCGAGATCCTCGGCATCCCCTACTTCGAGCACGTGCTCAACGCCCACCTCGGCCGGCCGCTGCCCGCCGACCTCGGCGCGCGTACGGACCTGCGGGCCCACACCCGGGCCGTCTGCGCCGACCGGGCCGGCACCCTGACCGCCGCCCCCGGGCCCTGCGACCTGCACGTGGACGGCGTCCACCTCTCCTACCGGCCGGTGCGGGCCGTCGGCGAGCGGCACGAGCACTACCGCACCAACCGGGACTACCTCGGCATCGTCTGGGCGATCGGCCACGACCAGGACGCCCTGCGCCGCACCGCCACGGAGTTCGTCGCCGCCAACCGCTGGGAGATCACGCCGTGAGCACCGCCACCGCGAGCGCCCGCGACGCCCGTGACGACCTGCTCGTCCGGGTGCTCGGCGCGCTGCTGCGCGAGGACGTCCTCGGGCTGCGCACCCGCGGCGAGCGCGTCCGGCGCGCGGACGGGCCGTGGCAGCGACTGGAACTCGCCGGGCGGGTCCTGCTGCTGCCGCTGGCGCCGGACGGCTTCCAGTGCGAGGACACCGCCCGGCTGCCCCTGCTGGAGGTCGACGGCACCCCGCTGACCGACCCGGACGAGATCATCGGCGCGCTGCGCGAGCTGGCGGCCCCCGAGGACCGCGGCGGCTACGACGCCTTCGCCGAGGAGTGCCGGCAGACCCTGGCCACCGTCCGGCTCCAGAACGGCGCCCGCGACGGCACCCGCCGGGGCCTGGCCGAGCGCTACGGCGCCGACCCGGCCCACTGGAGCGGCCTGCGGGCGAGCCTGGCGCAGGACACCCTCGCCGCCTTCCTCGACCACCCGGTCTACCCCACCGCACGGGGCCGGTCCGGCCTGGACGAGGAGCAGCTCCGAGACCATGCACCCGAGTTCCATCCGTCCTTCCTGCTGCGCTGGGTCGTACTGCCGGCCCGGGCGATGCCCTGGCACGGCGACGCCCCGCTGGCCGCCTGGTGGCCGGACCCGGAGCGGCTGGGCCTGCCGGAGACACCGGAGCGCCGAGTGGCCGTCCCCGTCCATCCGCTGACGGTCGGCCGGCCACTGACCGAGGCGCTGCGGGCCGCCGGCCTCGCCGACACCGCCGCCCTGGCCCCCCGGCCGTACCTGGAGGTCGTCCCCACCCTGTCGATGCGCACCGTGGCCGTCACCCGGGACCCGGCCTGCCACCTCAAGCTCCCGCTGGCGACGGCCACCCTTGGCCTGCGCAACCGGCGGACCATCAAGCCGGGCGTCCTGCCCGACGGCGCCGCCGGGCAGCGACTTCTGGAGCTCGTCCTCGCCCGCGAGCCGCAGCTGGCCGCCGGCGTGCTGCTGGCCGACGAGCAGTGCTACGCCGAGAGCGGCCACGAGCTGCTCGCCGTCCTGCTCCGGCGCTACCCCGCCGGCCTGGACGGCGCCGTGGCACTGCCGCTGGCAGCGCTGCTCGCGACCGCGCCCACCGGGCGGCTGGTCATCGACCACCTCGCGGAGCGCTTCTACGACGGCGAGGTGCTCGCGCTCTACGACGCCCTGCTCACCCTGCTGCTCGACTGGCAGACCACCCTGTTCGGCTACGGCATCGCGCTGGAATCGCACCAGCAGAACACCTCGCTGGTGCTCGACCGGCCCGGGGGCCGGACCAGGCTGCGCCTGCTCCAGAAGGACAACGACGGCCCCCGGGTCAACCACGCCAGACTGCGCGCCAGGCTCGGCGGACTGGCACCGGAACGCACCGAGTTCGACGACCAGCGGGTGTTCGCCGGGGACGCGGAGCTGGCCGACCTGTTCACCACCATCACCGGCCACCTCTGCACCGCCTCGCTCGCCTTCGGGCTCGCGGCCGCGGGCCGGGCGCCACTGGACACCTCGCTGGGGCTGCTGCGCCGGCGGCTGACCGAGGCGGTGGACCGGCTCGGCCCCGAGGGCGCGGCCCTGCGGGCCACCCTGCTGGACGCCGACCGGCTGCCGGTCAAGGCGATGGTCACCGCCGGGACCCTGCTCAGCAAGGAGCGCTCGGGGGCCGCCGACATCAACAAGCACTACACCAGCGGCCCCAACTACCTCCGCCCGACCGGGGCCGGCCGATGACCGCCCGACCGGCTGCGCACCGGCGCCGCCCGGGCGGAGACTGGGCACCCCGAGGGGGACCGAGCCTGCCTGCGTCCACCTCCCGTACCCGATGGAGTCACTGATGCCCTTGCTCGGCAGCCCGCCCCCCGCACCGGCGGCCACCGGCCAACTCCCCACCGCGGACGACGTGGTGTCCCACACCCTGCTCAACTGCCTGCTGCGCGAGGTGTCCGCCCCCGAACGCCAGACCGCCGTCGCCGACGGCCGGCTGCTGATCCGGCTGCCCCAGCGCGGTGTACTGCTGCGGGTCGCCCTGCGGCGCACCTCGCTGATCGGCGCGCACCGCTTCAGCGGCCCGGTGCAGGAGGAACACCCGGGCGGGTGGGCCGAGTTGGGCTGGCGCGAGCTCGCCGAGCAGATCCAGCAGGAGCTGACGACGCGCAGCGGGGTCCACAACGAGGAGTTCCTCGACCAGCTGGCCTCCAGCCACGAGGGCGTCCGCGCCGCACTGCGCCACCGGGCCGCACCCGGACCGGACCGGTACCTGGAGTCCGAGCAGGCCCTGCTGTTCGGCCACCGCTTCCACCCCGCGCCCAAGTCCCGCTCGGCGGGCCACGCCGCCTGGGCCGCGTACGCACCCGAGGCGCGCGCCGCGTTCCCGCTGCGCCACCTGGCCGTACGCGCGGAGTTCCTCGCCGAGCAGAGCCTGGACCCGGCGGCGGGCACCCTGCTGGACGGGCTGCGCGAGACCCCCGCCGGGTACCGGCTGCTGCCGGCCCACCCCTGGCAGTACGACCTGCTGCGCGACCACCCGGCGCTGCGGGCCGCGCTCGACCGCGGCGACGTCCTGGACCTCGGCAGCGGCGGCCCGCCGTTCACCCCGACCGCCTCCGTCCGGACCCTCCACGGCGAGGGTGCCTTCCTCAAGTTCAGCCTCAACGTCCGGATCACCAACTGCCTGCGCAAGAACGCCGCGTACGAGCTGGCCGGGGCGGTGGCACTGACCGGGCTGCTGGCCCCCACGCTGCGTGAGCTCGCCGGGCGCTTCCCCGACGCCGCGCTGCTGCGCGAACCCGCCTTCCGCACGCTCGCCCTGCCCGGCCCCGACGGCCGCCCGGACCTCGCGCTGTACGAGGGCCTGGGGCTGATCGTCCGCGAGGGCCTGCACACCGCCCTGCGGCCCGGCGCCACCGCCCTGCTGGCCGCCGCCGTGGCCGACGAGTACCCGACCAGCTCCGCCCACGTCTCCCGGCTGCTCGGGCACGGCGACCCGCGGCGGGCGCTCGCCTGGTGGTCCGGCTACCTCCGGCTGCTGGTCCCGCCGGTGCTCGCGGCCTACTTCGACCACGGCGTGGTGCTGGAACCGCACCTGCAGAACGTCCTGATCTGCGTGGACGGCGACGGCCTGCCCGTCCAGGTGCTGCTGCGCGACCTGGAGGGGACGAAGCTGCTCCCCGAGCACCACGCCGCCGCGCTGGCCAGGCTCCCGCCCGAGGTGGCCGGGCCGATGACCTACGACGCGCAACGCGGCTGGGACCGGGTGGTGTACTGCCTGCTGGTCAACCACGTCGCCGAGCTGCTCGCCGCACTCGCCGACCTGCACCCCGGCCTGGAGGGCGCGCTGTGGCGGACCGTGCGGGACACCCTGCGCGAGTACGGCGACGCGCACGGCTGCCCGCCCCGGCTGAGCGCGCTGCTGGCCGGGGCGCCGCTGCCCGCGAAGGCCAACCTGCTGACCCGCTGGGAGCGCCGGGCCGACCGCGCGGCCGGCTACGTCCGGCTGCCCTCCCCGCTCGCCGCAGCCGTCCTCGCGGAGTGCGAGCCCGCCGAGTCCGTACCTGCGCAGGCCACGCCGGCCGCTACCGCACGCGACCGGGCCACGCCGGCCGAGACCACCCACACCCCCACCCGAGGTGCCCGATGATCCCGACTCCCGCCGTCCGCGCCCTGGTCGGCGCCCTCACGTCGGACGAGCTGCCCGCGTACGTCTACGACCTGACGCCGCTGCGCGCGCACGCGGCGGCGGTGCGGGCCGCGCTGCCCGCGCGGGTCGAGCTCCACTACGCCGCCAAGGCCAACCCCGAGCCCGCCGTACTGGCCGCGCTGCGCGGCTCGGTGGACGGCTACGAAGTCTCCAGCGGCGGCGAGTTGGCGCATGTCGCACGGTCCGTGCCGGGCGCCTCGCTGGCCTTCGGCGGCCCCGGCAAGACGCCGGCCGAGATCGCGGCGGCGATCCGGCTCGGGGTGCACCGCTGGCACCTGGAGAGCGAGCAGGAACTGCACCTGCTGGCGGACGCCGCCGCCGCCGCCCCCGGGGCAGCGATCGACGTCCTGCTGCGGGTGAACCCGCCCGTCACCTCCGGCGCGCTGGACGGCGCCCCGCTGGCGATGGGCGGGCGGCCCACACCGTTCGGCCTCGACCCGGCGGGCGCCGAGCGGTGCCTGCGGCTGCTGGCCGGCCCGCTCGGGCGGCAGCTGCGGCTGCGCGGCTTCCACGCCCACCTGGCCAGCGGGCTGGACGCCGACGGGCAGCTCGCCGTCGCCGAGCAGGTGGTCGACCGGTCGGCCCGGCTCGCAGCGCGGCACGGCATCGCCCTGGAGGAGGTCAACGTGGGCGGCGGCATGGCCGTCGACTACGCCGACCCGGACGCGCGCTTCGACTGGACGGCGTTCGGCACCGGGCTGGAGAAGCTGCTGGAGCGCCACCCCACGCTCACCCTGCGGCTGGAACCCGGGCGGTCACTGACGGCGTACTGCGGCTGGTACGCCACCGAGGTCCTGGACGTGAAGCAGAGCCACGGCGGGGACTTCGCGGTGGTCCGCGGCGGCACCCACCACCTGCGCACCCCCGCCACCCGGGGCCACGACCAGCCGTTCACGGTGCTGCCCGTCGACCACTGGCCGCACCCCTGGCCGCGCCCGGTCGTCACCACCGGCCGGGCCACGCTGGCCGGGCAGCTCTGCACACCCAAGGACGTGCTCGCCCGCCGGGCGCCGGCGGCGGGCCTGCGGGCGGGCGACCGGGTGCTGTTCGCCCTCGCGGGGGCGTACGCGTGGAACATCTCCCACCACGAGTTCCTGATGCACCCCCGCCCGGGCTTCCACTTCCTCGATGCCGACGCCGACGGTGCGGCCGCCACCGCCCCCGCCTGAGGCACTCGCTCCCGGCCCTCGCCGACACGCCGCGGCGGGGGCCCGACCAGCCCGCCCTCACACCCGGTTCACTTCCGCTCACGCCCGGTGTTCACCACTCTCACCCCCGGGGCCGACGCAGGTCAGCGGCCTGCGGGCGTGCGAGAGTGGAAGTCAGCGAAGGGAGCGGCACGTGCTGATGGAGAAGGTGGCAGAGATCCTCGCCGAGGCGTCGGCAGAGGTCGTCGAGCCGCGGTTCCGGGCGCTGGCAGCGGGCGAGGTGATGGAGAAGGCACCCGGCGAGGTGGTCACCGTCGCCGACCGGGAGGCCGAGGTGATCATCGCCCGGCGGCTGCGCGAGCTGCTGCCGGTCCCGGTGGTGGGCGAGGAGGCCGTGGCCGCCGACCCGGCACTGGCCGAGGCACTGCACTCGGAGCCCGCCGTCTGGCTGGTCGACCCGGTCGACGGCACCTCGAACTTCATCGCCGGACGCCCCGACTTCGCCGTGATGGCCTCGCTGGTACGCGCCGGGCAGACCGTCGCCGCCTGGATCTGGCAGCCGATAGCCGGCACCGCCTACGCCGCCGAACTGGGCTCCGGCGCCTGGCGGGACGGACACCGCCTCACCCGTACCCCCGCCGCCGACTCGCCGGCCGGCTGGCGCGGCTCGCTGAAGAGCCGCTTCCTTGACCCGGCCGAGCATCTCCGGCTGCGCACCAACGCGGCCGTGTTCGGCGAGGTCACCGCCGGGCGGCACTCCGCCGGCGTGGAGTACCCGCAGATCGTCGACGGTGAGCAGGAGTTCACCTTCTACTGGCGCACCCTCCCCTGGGACCACTCCCCGGGGTCGCTGCTGGTCAGCGAGGCCGGCGGGGTGTCGGCTCGGCTGGACGGCTCCGGCTACCGGCCCGACCCACCCGGCTGCGAGGACGGACTGCTGGTCGCCTGCGACCCACACACCTGGGAGCAGGCCCGCGAGATCCTGCTCGGCCGGCGGCACTGATCCCGCCGTCCCGCGGCGCCTGCGGCCCGTGACCACGCAGGCCGCCGAGCGGCGGGCGCGGCGCCCCCGCCGCCACCCCCGCCGCCACGGTCGCCCCGCTCGCCTCCGGGGCGCGCCTCCCCCGGCTACCAGAGCACCGGCAGCCGCTCCGGCAGCCGCTTGATGAACCCAGGGCGCCACGCCAGCTGCTCGACCGGCAGCGCGAGCCGCAGCTCGGGCAGCCGCTCCACCAGGACCTGGAGCGCGATCTCGGCATGGGTGCGGCCCAGCGCCGAGGCGGGGCAGAAGTGCCGGCCGCCGCCGAAGGAGAGATGCGGGTTGCTCTCCCGGTCGAAGTCGATCCGCTCCGGGTGCGGGAAGACCTCGGGGTCGTGGTTGGCGCCCTCGATCAGCACCAGGACCAGTTCGCCCTCCCTGACCAGCACGTCACCGACCTGGACGTCCGCCAGCGCCAGCCGGGGCAGCGCGTCCCCGATCGACAGGTTGACCCGCAGCAGCTCCTCCACCGCCCGGCCGATCACCGCCGGCTCCTTGCGGATCCGCTCGGCCAGCTCCGGCTGCTGGACCAGCGCGATGATCGCGTGCAGCAGGAACGCCGAGGTGGAGACGGCGCCCGCGCCGAACAGCGAGAGGGCGCCGGTGGCCAGCAGCTCGTCGCTCACCCGGTCCGAGACGTCCGGTGAGCGGCGCAGCCGGACGAAGCGCCCGAGCAGGCCCTCGGTCGGCTCCGGGTCGGCGTTCAGCCGGCCGAGCATGTAGCCGAGGTCCTTGTACCAGTTCTGCGCCGACCCCTCGAAGACGGCCGGGCTGGTGATGAAGGCGACGTCGATGCCGGCCATCAGCCGCCGCCAGTCGTCGGTGGGGATGCCCAGCAGCCGGCAGTGCAGCGCCGCCGAGTACGGCTCGGTGAAGCCGTCGCGCAGCTCACCGGGCGCGCCCTGGGCGACCAGGTCGTCGATCAGCCGGTGCGCCTCGGCCTCCAGCCAGCCCTCCAACTCCTTGTCGGCGCGCGGGGAGAGGGTCTTCATGACGGCGTTGCGCAGCCCGGCGCTGTTGATGTTGCCCATGTTGTCGACCACCTCCGGCGGAATGGTCAGCGCGTACTGGCGCGGCACCCCGGGGTTGGCGGTGTCCTTGAGGCTGAACCGGTCGTCCTCCAGCACCTGCTCGGCCAGCGCGTAGCTGCTGACCAGCCAGGCGTCGTCGCCGGTCAGGGTGCGGACCTTGGCCATGGGCTGCTCCTCGCGCAGCCTGGTCGCCTCCTCGGGGAGGATGTCGCCGCGCCGGGAGAGCGGGAAGGTCACATCGGGCCGTGCACTCGTGGTCATCGCGATGGCTCCTTGCAAGGGGATGTCAGGGGTGTCGGGGAGGGCGAGGGGTCGCGGTGGTCAGGCGGCCTGCGGGACGAGCTGGGGGCGGACCACGGCGTACGCCTGGCCGGCGGCCGCCCGCAGCCCCTCCTGCCGACCGAACAGGACCGGGATGAGCGGGAGTTGGACGTGGTAGCAGCTGACCGAGCTGGGCACCCCGAGCAGCGCGGGGGTGTCCAGGAAGAACGGCAGCTCGGCGGCTATGTACCGCAGCCCGGCGGCGAGTTGCTCCTCGCTCGGGGGCAGCCCTTCGTCCAGCCGGGCGCTGAGGAAGGAGCGGGCCATGCCCTCTGCTGCCTCGCGCAGCACCGGGTCGGTGTCGAGCGCCTCCAGGACGCCGCGGTGCAGTCGCCGGTAGACCGGGTCGCCCTGGAAGGAGGAGAGCGGGTGGATCCGTACGCCGTCGCGTCCGGACTCCTCGACCCCGCGCCGGATCCGGCGGGCCGTGGCCTTGACCTCCTTGGCCGCCCGCCGCAGGGCCTGCTCCTCGGGGTAGCCGTAGGCGGCGTACTGCACCTCGACGTGCAGGTCCGCGTAGACGATGTCGACGGATACGAAGAACTCCCGCCCCCACCGGACGAGTTCACCGATCCGGCCGTGACTGAAGTAGCTGTTGCCCGGGCTGACCCCGATGAGCAGATGCTCTCCGCGCTGCCAGAGGGCTCGGCAGCGGTCGGAGAATGGCAATGCCTCGAACATGGTCGTACTGGTACTCAGGAGCGTTTCGCTCATGCCGTGGCCTCCGCGGTCGCAGGACTGAGTTCACTGGGCTTTCGGGGATTCACTGAAGAGGATTGCGGCGCACCGAATTCCGGCGCGGTCCACCGCCGCGCCATCGGGATTCATCGCGGCCCGCCGGGTCACGGAGTCGCCGGAGCAGTCGATTTCACCGCGGCCCGCCGGACTTCACCGGAGTTCGCCGGGGTCCGCCGGCACGGATGGGTGGATTCCACGGATGGGTGGATTCACCGCACGGGACAGCGGCACGGTCCGGGCCGCGGCAGGGTGCGGCGGCGGCCGGGGACGGTGCGGAGCAGGAGGTCGGCCGCCCGATCAGGCGGTCGGTCCAGGGTCACGCACGAGAAGACATGCCGCCGAGTCCGCGAAAGCGCGGGCGCGCATGGTGGATCCCCCTTGCGCCGCTAGTCCCTGGGAGCAGTGTGCTCCTGGTGTGGCGGCGACTACAAGAAGTTACCGCCGCGCCTCGGGAGGTCCGCAAGTCCCGTCGGGGGGTTGGCGAAATGTGATCACCCGACGGCTGGAATCAGTCTGTACGACTCCTCGATCGGCATGTCCACGGAGGATTCTCCGGATCGGACGAGTGCTCCGCGCATTCCCAGCCGGAACGGCCGCACGCCAGTGTGCATTCCTCCAATTCTCCCACCGCAACCCGTCGGTGGTTCGCATTCCTAGGAACTCCCGGCGTCCGGACGCCGTGCCGCCGACTCCAGTTCGGCCCCGGCCCGGACCACCTCGCCCAGCACCCGGGCGGTGTCGGCCGCGGTGGCGTGCGGGTTGAGCAGCGTCAGCTTCAGCCGCACCCGCCCGGATCCCTCCCCCGGCAGTTCCGTCCGGCCGACGACGGCCCGGCCCTCACGCAGCAGCAGTCGCCGCAGCTCGGCGTTCAGGCGGTCGGCGGCGGCGGGATCGGCGGCCCCCGCCCCGCCCTGCCCGGCAGCCTCGCCGGCCGGGAGGTAGCGGAAGACCACGGTCGTCAGGACGGGCTCGCAGTACAGCTCCAGACGGGGCTGCGCCCGGACGGACTCCGCGGTGGCCAGGGCCAGTTCATGGCAGCGGTCGACCAGCCGCCCCAGGCCCGCACGGCCGAGCGTGCGCAGGGTGACCGCGATCTTGAACGCGTCGGCACGGCGGGTGGTGCGCAGCGAGAGCCCGAGCAGGCTGGGGTAGCCGGCCTCCTCGTCGTCCACCGGATTGAGGTAGGCCGCCCGCCGGGCCAGCGAGAGGTAGGTCTCGGCCCGGCGGACCAGGAACACCCCGGCGGCAGCGGGCTGCCAGCCCAGCTTGTGCCAGTCCAGCGAGACGGAGTCGGCGCGGGCGATGCCGGCGAGCAGCGGCGCCAGGCGGTCGGAGAGCAGCGCGCCCCCGCCGTACGCGGCGTCCACGTGCAGCCAGGCGCCGTAGCGGGCGGCGAGGTCGGCCGCCCGGTGGAGCGGGTCGACGGCGCCGGTGTCGGTGGTACCGGCGGTCGCGACCACCGCGAGCGGGGTGGCCCCCTCCCAGACGGCTCCGGCCAGGGCTGCCGCCAACGCGTCCGGGTCCATCCGCAGTTCGGCGTCGACGGGCACCGGCACCACGGCCCGTTCGCCGAGGCCCAGCAGGGCGGCGGCCCGCTGGACGGAGAAGTGGGCGGCGCGCGAGGCGAAGATCCGCGGCTGCGAGCCGGCCGCCTCCAGTCCGTCCAACTCGACGATACCGGGCAGCAGTTGGTCACGCGCCAGCATCAGTCCCATCAGGTTGGACTCCGTCCCGCCGGAGGTGAGCACCCCGCTCGCCCGCTGCGGGTCGAAGCCGACCAGGCCCGCGAGTTCGGCGAGCAGCGCCGTCTCCAGGGCGGTGGCGGCGGGGGCCTGGTCCCAGGAGTCCTGGGAGGGGTTGAGCGCACTCACGGCCAGGTCGGCGGCGACGGCCACGGCCAGTGGGGGGCAGTGCAGATGGGCGGCGCAGGCGGGGTCGGCGGGGTCGGCGCTGCCGTACGCGAGCAGCTCGGTCAGCCGGTCCAGCGCCTCGGCGCCGTCGGCGCGCCGCAGTTCGGCCGCGACCAGGGCGGCGAGCGCGGGCGGCTCCCCCGGCGGCACCGGCCCGCCCCGGTGGGCGGCGCCCGCCGCCAGCGCCGCCAGTACGGTGTCCAGCAGCGGCCGCAACGCGTCGGCGCCGGCGGCGCCGCCGGACAGCGCGGCCGGGTCGGCGGCCCGCGCCGGGCCGGCGCCGGACACGGCCCGCAGGCCGCCACCGAGGCCCGTGCCGCCCGCACCACCGACACCCCCCGCGCCGGTGGTCATGCGGGGGAGACCGGGGTGGCGGCCGCCGCGTGGATCGCGTCGGAGAGCCGGTCGAGCACGGCCGCGGCCTGCTCGTCGGTGATGGTCAGCGGGGGCAGCAGCCGCAGGACGGCGTCGTGCCGGCCGCCGAGTTCGACGATCAGGCCGCGCGCCAGGCAGGCCTCGCGGACCCGGACGGCCAGCGCCGGATCCGCCGGCAGCGAGCCGCAGGCGTCCACCTCGCCGGCCGGGTCGACGAGTTCGACGCCGAGCATCAGCCCGCGTCCGCGCACGTCCCCGATCACCGGCAGCTCGCCGGCCAGCGCCCGCAGCCGGGCGGCCATCCGCTCGCCGACCACCGCCGCGCGCTCGACCAGCCCGTGCGCGCGGACGTACCGCAGCGTCGCCGCGCCGGCCGCCATGGCGAGGGTGTTGCCACGGAAGGTGCCGGTGTGCGCGCCGGGCCGCCAGCCGTCGTAGTCCTCGCGGTAGACCACCACCGCCAGCGGCAGGCTGCCCCCGATCGCCTTGGAGAGCACCATCGCGTCGGGGACGATCCCGCTGTGCTCGACCGCCCACATCGCCCCGGTGCGCCCGACGCCGGTCTGCACCTCGTCCACGATCAGCGGGATGCCGCGCTCGGCGGTGATCCGCCGCATCTCGCGCAGCCAGTCGTCCGGCGCGGGGACGACGCCGCCCTCGCCCTGCACCGCCTCAAGGATCATCGCGGCGGGCTGCACCACGCCGCCGGACGGGTCGTCCAGCAGTCGCTGGGTGTACGTCGCGGCGAGCTCCTCGGCGGCCGGACCCCCGACGCCGAACGGGCAGCGGTACGGGTACGGGTAGGGCAGCCGGGTGACCTCGCCGGTGCTCGGCAGCGGGGCCTTGACCGCGACGCTGCCCGTCACACCGAGCGCGCCGGCCGTCATGCCGTGGTAGGCGCCGGTGAACGCGAGGGCGCCGCGCCGTCCGGTGGCGGTCTGCATCAGCTTGAGCGCGGCCTCCACCGCGTCCGTCCCGGCGGGGCCGCAGAAGTGCACCCGGGCGCGCTCGCCGAACTCGCGCGGCAGGCTCTCGAAGAGGGCGCTGGTGAAGTCGTCCTTCTCGGCGGTGGCGAGGTCGAGCAGGTGCAGCGGGGCGCCGCTGTCCAGGGTGCGGCGGATCGCCGCCAGCACCACCGGGTGGTTGTGGCCGAGCGCCAGGGTGCCCGCGCCGGAGAGGCAGTCGAGGTAGCGGCGGCCGTCCGCGCCCTCCACGGTCATACCGTGCGCGCGCACCGGGACGATCGGGAACGAGCGGGCGTACGTACGGGCGGCCGATTCGCGGATGCGCTGGCGGCGCAGGATCGCGTCGCCCGGGACCTGAGCGGGGACGGCGGGCTCGACGGTGAGGGTCAAGGCGAACTCCCGAGAAGGTTAGGTAAGGCTAACCTTAGTGGATCACGGCTTGCCGACGGCCTGCGCCATCGAAGACCACCCCTGCGAGTGAATCCACCGCCGCACACGGTGCAACGACCGACCGGCCGAAAGGTCACGACCTCCCACTCGATACCCTGCCGATCGTTACGCACCGGGGCCACCGAGGGAGCCGCAGATGCCGAACGACCCCGCCTACCAGGCCGAACTCGCCCGCACCCGGGAGTTCTTCGCCACCCGCGCCGCCGACTGGGACGCCCGCTTCCCCGACGACGGCCCGCGCTACGCCACCGCCGTCGCCGAACTCGGCCTGCGCCCCGGCCAGTCCGTCCTGGACGCGGGCTGCGGCACCGGCCGCGCCCTGCCCCTGCTGCGCGCGGCGGTCGGCCCCACCGGCACCGTGCTCGGCGCCGACGTCACGCCGCAGATGCTGGACGCGGCCGCCGCCCGGCACCCCGGCGCCACCCTGCTGCTCGCCGACTGCACCGCCCTCCCGCTCCCGGACGGCGGGCTCGACGCGGTGTTCGCCGCCGGCCTGATCTCCCACCTCCCGGACCCCGTGCGCGGCCTGCGCGAACTCGCCCGCGTCACCCGCCCCGGCGGCCTGCTCGCCCTCTTCCACCCCGTCGGCCGCGCCGCCCTCGCCGCCCGCCACGGCCGCGCGATCACCCCCGACGACCTGCGCGCCGAACCCAACCTCCGCCCCGTCCTCACCGCCGCCGGCTGGCAGCTGAGCTCCTACACCGACTCCGACGACCGCTACCTCGCCCTGGCCGAGCGGACCTCCTGACGCCTGTTCCCTCCTGCGGCAACCCGCCGTCCCGTCCGGGCGGCGCTCAGCGGGTGCGCCAGCGGTAGCACAGCTCCGGGCGGCCGACCTGGCCGTACTGGGGTTCGCGGACGGCGAGGCCGGTGTCCACCAGGTGTTCGAGGTAGCGGCGGGCGGTGATCCGGGAGACGCCGGCGGCGGTGCCCGCGGCGGCCGCGGACAGGCCGGCGTCGGCCGCCCGCAGCACGGTGGCGACCGCCTCCAGGGTGGGGGCGCTGAGGCCCTTGGGCAGCGCGGTGCGTTCGGGGGTGCGCAGGACGGCGAAGGCCTGGTCGACCTCGTCCTGCCCGGTGGCCTCGCCGACGCGGGCGAGGGAGTCGCGGTAGCGCGCGTAGCGCTCCAGGCGGTCGTGCAGCGCGGCCCCGCTGAACGGCTTGAGCAGGTACTGGACGACGCCCGCCGAGACGGCCTGGCGGACCGTCGCGAGCTCGCGGGCCGAGGTGACGGCGATGACGTCGGTGGAGTGCCCGGCCGCGCGCAGGGTGCGGCAGAGCTGGAGCCCGTGGCCGTCCGGGAGGTGCAGGTCGAGCAGGGTGAGGTCGACGGGGCGGCCGGCGGCGCGGGCGCGCTCCAGCAGCCGCAGCGCCTGCGCGCAGGTGTGCGCGGTGCCGACGGCCCGGAAGCCCGGTTCGCGCTGGACGTACAGGGTGTGGGCGGCGGCGGCCACCGGGTCGTCCTCGACGACCAGGACGTCGATCACCGGCGGGCCACCCCCGCCCGCCGCAGCGGCAGCCGTACGGTCAGCACCGCGCCGCGCTCACGCCCGACCTCGACCGTCCCGCCGTTGCGCCGGGCCGTCTGGGCGACCAGCGCCAGGCCCAGGCCCCGGCCGCCGCTCTTGGTGCTCCACCCGCGCCGGAAGGCGTCGTCGACGGCGTCCGGATCGATGCCGGGGCCGGTGTCGGCGACCCGCAGCAGCAGCCGGTCGTCCTCCACCCGGGCGGTGACGGTGACCTCGGGTTGGTCGGGGTGCTCGGCCGCGCCCTCGATGGCGGCGTCCACCGCGTTGTCGACGAGGTTGCCGAGCAGGGTGACGAGGTCGCGGGCGGACAGGTCGGGCGGCAGGACGCCGTCGTCGATCCGGCTGTCCTCGGTGAGGGTGAGTTCGACCCCGCGCTCGGCGGCCTGGGCGGCCTTGCCGAGCAGCAGGGCGGCGAGCACGGGTTCGGCGACGGCCGCCACCACCCGGTCGGTGAGCTGCTGGGCGAGGGCGAGTTCGGCGGTGGCGAACTCCACGGCCTCGTGGTGGCGGCCGAGTTCGATCAGCGAGACGACCGCGTGCAGCCGGTTGGCGGCCTCGTGGGCCTGCGCGCCGAGCGCGTCGGTGAAGCCGCGGACGGAGTCCAGTTCGCCGCTCAGGGCCTGGAGTTCGGTGTGGTCGCGCAGGGTCAGCACGCTGCCGAGGCCGGTCCCGATGGCGGAGGTGTTGAGCACCACCACCCGCTCGGCGGTCAGGTGCAGCTCGTCCCGGGCGGGCTCCGGGGTCAGGACGGCCGCGACCAGCGACTGCGGCAGGCCCAGCCCGGCGATCGGCCTGCCCTCCAACTCTCCCTCCAGACCGAGCAGTTCGCGGGCGGCGTCGTTGCAGAGCACCACCCGGTGCTGCCGGTCCAGCAGCACCAGGCCCTCACGCACCGAGTGCAGGGTCGCCTGGTGGTACTCGTAGAGGTGGCTGAGTTCGGCGGCGCCCATGCCGTGGGTGTGGCGCCGCAGCCGGGCGTTGGCGAGGTAGGTGCCCAGCCCGCCGACGACCAGCGCGGCCAGCGCGACCCCGGCCAGGGCGGTCAGCGGCCCACGCAGCTGCTCGCTGATCGAGCGGACGGTGCGGCCCACGCTGACCAGCGCGACCACCCGCCGGTCCCCGTCCAGCACCGGGGTGACCACCCGGACGGAGGGGCCGAGCGTGCCGGTGTACGTCTCGCTGAGCGTCTCGCCGGCGAGCGCCCGTTCGATGTGGCCGAGGAACGGCTTGCCGATCTGCTCCGGGGTGGGGTGGGTCCAGCGCACGCCCCGGATGTCCATCACCGTGACGAACGAGACGCCCGTGTGCACCCGGACCTGCTCCGCGTACGGCTGGAGCACGGCGGACGGGTCCGGACCGGTGGCGGCGGCCAGGACGGACGGCGAGTCGGCGACCGAGCGGGCGACGGCGGTGACCTGGCTGCGGGCGGCGTCCTCGGCGCGGCCGGCGGTGAACAGGTACGCCAGCACCGCCCCGCCGGCCACCACCGCGGCGACGATCACCACCTGGACGACGAAGAGCTGCCCGGCGAGGCTGCGCACCCGCCGGCGCGGCAAGGGGAGGTGCGGGCGCTCGGACATGCCAGCCAGTGTGCACTGCCGGACGCCCCGCCGGGGAGGGGGAGGCACGCGGGCGCGGCAGCGGGCGGCGCCGGGGGCGCAGTGGCCGGCAGCGCCGGGGCGCGGGGGGGCGTGAACTCTATGAACGCAAGCGTGACCGCCGTCACCGTGCCGCCGATAGTCGGATCGGCCCACCCACCCGGGGCCGTCGGGACAGCAGGCGAAGGAGCCGCAGATGTCGATCACCGGAGCAGCAGGAGCGGGACGTACCAGACGCACCGACCGCACCCATCACCTCTACCTCGCCGTCCTGGTGGCGGTGCTCGCCGGCATCGTGGTCGGGCTGACCGCGCCCGGCGTGGCGGTGGAGCTCAAGCCGATCGGGACGGGCTTCGTCAATCTGATCAAGATGATGATCAGCCCGGTGATCTTCTGCACCATCGTGCTGGGCATCGGTTCGGTGACCAAGGCCGCCAAGGTCGGCCGGGTCGGCGGGCTCGCACTCGGCTACTTCCTGACCATGTCCACCGTCGCGCTCGGCATCGGCCTGCTGGTCGGCAACCTGCTGGAGCCCGGCTCCGGCCTGCACCTGACCCAGGCGCTGGCCAAGTCCGGCCACGCCCAGGCCGCCGCCGGGCACGCCCAGGGCACCGCGGACTTCCTGCTGGGCATCATCCCGACCACCATGCTCTCGGCCCTCACCGAGGGCAAGGTGCTGCAGACCCTGCTGGTCGCCCTGCTGGCCGGCTTCGCGCTCCAGGCCATGGGCCCGGCCGGGGCGCCGGTGCTGCGCGGGGTCGAACACATCCAGCGACTGGTGTTCCGGATCATGTCGATGATCATGTGGGTGGCGCCGATCGGCGCGTTCGGCGCGATGGCCGCCGTGGTCGGCGCGACCGGCACCGCCGCGCTGAAGAGCCTCGCCGTCATCATGATCGGCTTCTACGTCACCTGCGCGCTGTTCGTGATCGTGGTGCTGGGCACGCTGCTGCGGCTGGTCGCCGGGGTGAACGTGCTGGCGCTGCTGCGCTACCTCGGCCGCGAGTTCCTGCTGATCCTCTCCACCTCCTCCTCGGAGAGCGCGCTGCCCCGGCTGATCGCCAAGATGGAGCACCTCGGGGTGAGCCGCCCGGTCGTCGGCATCACCGTGCCGACCGGCTACTCCTTCAACCTGGACGGCACCGCGATCTACCTCACGATGGCCTCGATCTTCATCTCCGAGGCGCTGGACAAGCCGATGTCCCTGGGCCAGCAGCTCTCGCTGCTGCTCTTCATGGTGATCGCCAGCAAGGGCGCCGCCGGGGTCACCGGCGCCGGCCTGGCCACATTGGCCGGCGGCCTGCAGTCGCACCGGCCCGAGCTGGTGGACGGGGTCGGCCTGATCGTGGGCATCGACCGGTTCATGTCCGAGGCGCGGGCGCTGACCAACTTCGCGGGCAACGCCGTCGCCACCGTCCTGATCGGCCACTGGACCGGCGAGATCGACCACGAGCGGACCCGGGAGGTGCTCGCCGGCCGGCTGCCCTTCGACGAGCGGACGCTGATCGACACCCACGCGGCGCCCGCCGAGCTCCCCGCCCAGGGCGGTGTGCCCAGCCCCACCGCCGCCGCAGCCTGACCCCGAAGACCCGACGCGGCCCCACCACAGACCCCCACAGGGACCCCCACACCCCCACACCGACCCCGGTCCGGCGCCCACCCCCACACCCCCGAGCGGCGCCGGGCCGGGGTCACCCTCGTCCGGCGGCCGCCGCCGCTCACGCTCAGCCCTCGAAGTCGGCCCCGCTGACGGCCCAGCTCAGCCCGGTCGCCGGATCCTCCAGCGCGGCGTGCAGGTAGCGCAGCTCGTCCGCCGGGTCGCACCAGGTGAAGCAGCGCAGCCGGGCGATCAGCGCGTTCACCTCGGCGCGCTCCGGCCGGCCGGCCCCCGCCATCGCGGCCAGGCCCCGCCACACCGCCAGCCGCCCCCGCGCGGCGCCGTGCGGGCGGGCACCGGCGCCCGTCTGGACCAGCACCGGGTACACCACCGCGAACGGCACGTAGCCACCCGTCACCCGGCTCCCCGGCGCGAACTGGGCGGCCGCGTCCAGCGCGCCGCCCCGTACACAGGCCGCCTGCGCCCAGTCCGCCAGCGCGGCGAACTCGGCGGTGGCCCGCTGTCCGGGCAGCCGCTCACGCCGCACCGGCAGCTCGACCGGCCCCAGGCCCTCGCGGTCGGCCGGCAACGTGAGCAGTGAGCTGCGCGAACCGCCCGAGCGCAGGTAGTCGCGGACCCGGCCGCCCTCGCCCCAGCCCGCCATCTCCCACGGCTCCAGCACCAGCGGGACACCCTCCGGGTCGGGCTCCGCACCGTAGGAGAGGTCCTCCCCGAGCAGCACCCGGGTGTGCGCGACCAGCCGCCGCACCGCCGGCGGGCCGAGCAGCGGGGCCAGCCGCCGCCAGGAGTGCCGGGTCGCCAGCACCTCCCAGAGCGGCCCCGCGTCGTGGTCGCCGACCCCGGCCGCCGAGCCCGCGCCGCCGTCCTCGTCGAACAGCCGGACGGCCACCTCGGGCGGCGCACCGTGCGCGATCAGGTGGCCGAGCGGTGCGGTCTGCGCCGCCGCGCGGTCCTCGCCCGCCAGCGCCGCGGCCGCCACCCTGGCCCGCCGGTAGATGCCGAGCAGCTCAGGCCAGCGGCCCTCGTCCGCCAGGGTGCGCAGCCTGCGGTCCTCGTACGTGATCACATTTCGCAGCGTACGGGTCGGGGCGGCGCATCAGCTGACATCGCGCAGATCGGAGCGTCGACTGCCCTCCACCGGCCCATGCCCGCCCACGCCCGCCCACGGCGCCCGGGCGCCGTCGCCCGCCCGCCTGCCCGCGTGGCCCGGCCCGGCCCGGCCGGGCTACACCCTGGCGACGTCCGCCAGCAGTCGGGCCGCGTGCACCCGCCCGGCGTGCTCGACCAGGGTGATCAGCACATCCTTGCCCGAAGTGCGCCGCCGGGCGTCGCAGAGCACCACCGGCGTGTCCCGGTCCAGGTCGAGCGCCCGGGAGACCTCTTCGGGCCGGAAGTCCCGGGTACCGGCGAAGCGGTTGACGGCGACCACGAACGGGATGCCCCGGTGCTCGAAGAAGTCCACCGCGGGGAAGCAGTCCGTCAGCCGCCGGGTGTCGGCGAGCACCACCGCGCCGAGCGCGCCCTGCGCCAGCTCGTCCCAGAGGAACCAGAAGCGGTCCTGCCCGGGTGTGCCGAAGAGGTAGACGGACAGGCCCTGGCGGATGGTGATCCGGCCGAAGTCCATGGCGACGGTGGTGGTGGTCTTCTGCTCGACCCCGCCGGTGTCGTCCACCCCCCGACCGGCCTCGGTGAGCTGCTCCTCCGTCCGCAGCGGGCGGATCTCGCTGACCGAACCGACCAGCGTGGTCTTGCCGACGCCGAAGCCTCCGGCGACGAGGATCTTGAGTGCGAGGACGGGCGAGTCGGGGAGTTCAGAGAGCGCGGAGTCCATTGATGACCTCCTGGAGGATGTGCTCGTCGGGGAGCAGGGCGGGCGGGACGGGCCGGCTGACCCGGATGAAGGCGGCGGCCAGCAGGTCGCCGAGCAGGACGCGCACCACGCCGAGCGGCAGGTCCAGCTCGGCGGCGACCTCGGCGACCGAGAGGGCGTTGCCCCGGCACAGGTGGAGGATCAGCCCCTGCTCGGGGCCGACCGGCAGGTCCGGCGAGTCGGGGACGTCGCTGACCACCAGCGCGATCAGGTCGAACTCGCGCCCGTCCGGCCTGGTCCGACCCTTGGTCATCGCGTACGGGCGGACCATCGGCCCGGCCGCGGCGTCGTACCAACGGACGTGCGGGGCCGGCCCGGTCGGGTGGCCGAAGGCGGAGTCCGGCCGGTCGTAGCGGCGGTGCGGGTAGGGCACCGGGCTCACCCCCCGACCGAGCTGCGTGGCGGCGTGTACAGGTGCTCGCCGACCCGGCGGACCAGCCGGGCCATCTCGTACGCGATCAGACCGAGGTCGGCGTCGGCGTCGGAGAAGACCGCCAGGCAGGTGCCCTCCCCGGCGGCGGCGACGAACAGGAAGCCGTGCTCCAGCTCGACCATGGTCTGGCGGACCTCGCCCGCGCCGAAGTGCCGCCCGGTGCCCTTGGCCAGGCTGTGGAAGCCGGAGGCCACGGCCGCCAGGTGCTCGCCGTCCTCCCGGCCCAGGCCCGCCGAGGTGCCCATCGCCAGGCCGTCGGCGGAGAGCATCACGGCGTATCGCACCTGGGCGACCCGGGAGACGAGTTCGTCGAGCAGCCAGTTGAGCTCACCGGCGTGGTGGGTGGTGCCGATCATCGGGTGTCTCCTTCGGGTGACGGACGGTCGGGTGCGCCGGGGCGGCGGCCTGGCGTACCGGTCAGGCCGGTGGCTCCGGGGCCGCCGGGCTCACCGGGGTGGTCGCTCTGACCGCGCGCCCAGCCCTGCTGGTACGCGGCCATCGCGGCGCGGGCCTCCTCCGGGTCGCGGCCGGCGGGCGGGCCGGCCTGGCGCCGGGCGGCCGGCCGCGGGCGCGGCGGGGCCTCGCGCAGCTGCGGGGCGAGGCTGGCCTGGCGCACCCGGCGCGGCAGCTCGTCCGGCTCCTCGGGACCGGCCACCACCGGACCGGCCTCGCTCGCACCGGCCTCCGCCGCGCCGGGCGGCGTGGCCCAGCTGGGGCGCGGCCGGGCGCCGGCTCCCGACGGCGGCACCTGCGCACGCCCCGGCCCCGCCCCCGGTACGACGGGCGGCCCGGACGGCCGCTCGGACGGCGGCGCGAGCGGCCCGGTGGGCGGCGCGAGCGGCGGTGCGGCTCGCACCGGCGGCGCGGCGGACCCGGGCAGGTGATCCGCGCGGGCACCGGAGGCCCGGAACGGCGTCGGGCGCAGCACACCCGGGTCGGCGCCGCGCGCCCCGAAGGGGAGCAGCGGGCCCGGCCGCGCGGGCGGCGGCTGCGACGGCGATGACGGAGACGCGGGCAACGGTGACGGTGACAGTGACGGCGGGAAATCGGGCACCTCGAACTCCGGTACCTCCCAGAGAAGTTCGGCCCGCGAAGCCGACCGACCCGACCGGCCCGGCGACCCCGCCCGCGCCTCCTCCCCCGCCGGGAGCTCCCGCAGCGCCCGGTCCCGGGCGAGGCCCGCCCCGGCCTCGGTGCGCGGGGCGAGGGCGGGCGCAGGACCGGACTCCAGCAGCGCGGTGGGCAGCAGCACCACCGCCGTCGTCCCGCCGTACGCGGAGGGCCGCAGCGAGACTCTGACCTGCTGGCGCCGGGCGAGGCGGCTGACCACGTAGAGCCCGAGCCGGTCGCTGTCGAAGAGGTCGCTCTGCTCGGCGGCGGCGATCCGCCGGTTGGCGTCGGCGAGCGCCTCGGCGCCCATGCCGAGCCCGCGGTCCTCGATCTCCAGGGCGTAGCCGTTGCCGACCTGCTCGCCCCTGATGTGCACCCGGGTGTGTGGGGGCGAGAAGCCGGTGGCGTTCTCCACGAGTTCGGCGACCAGGTGGGTGAGGTCGGCGACGGCCGGCCCCGCGACCGCCGCGAACGGCAGCCGGTGGACGTCCACCCGGGCGTACTCCTCGACCTCGGCGACGGCCGCCCGGACGACGTCCAGCAGCGGTACGGGCTTGCGCCAGGCCCGGCCCGGGGCCGCGCCGGAGAGGATGATCAGGCCCTCGGCATGGCGGCGCATCCGGGTGGTGAGGTGGTCGATCTTGAAGAGGTCCGCCAGCTCCGCAGGGTCCTCGGTGCGGCGCTCCATCGCGTCCAGCAGGGTGAGCTGACGGTGCACCAGCACCTGGCTGCGGCGGGCCAGGTTGACGAAGACGCCGGAGACGCCGGAGAGCACCTCGGCCCGCTCGACCGCCGCCGTGACGGCGGCCCGCTGAACGCTGCCGAGGGCGACGTGCACCTGGCCGATCTCGTCGCTCTTGGCGGGCGGCAGCGGCGCCTCGGCCTCGATGTCGATCTCCTCCCCGGCCCGCAACCGCCGCATGGTGGCGGGCAGTTTGCGCCCGGCCAGCTCCAGCGCACAGTTGCGCAGCGCGATCAGCTCGGTGACCAGCCCGCGGCCGATCCGGACCGAGATCAGCAGCGAGGCGAGCACCGCGCCCAGGCCGAGCAGGACGGCCGCACCCGCCGGGCTGAACAGCGCGAGGGCGTACGGGTCGGAGCGTTCGCCGGCCGCCCGGGCAGCGCCGGCCTCCACCGCGCGCAGCGCCCGGGCGACGTTCCCCGCCGCGAGCGCCCAGCGGTCGGGGGCGACGGCGCCGAGGGCCGCGCGGCCGTCGGCGGCGCCGCGGATCCGGTCCTCGAAGGCGGTGAGGTCGCGGTGGTCGGGGCCGGTGGTGATCGCGAGCAGCGCGGCACGGTCCTCGGGGCGCAGGTCGGCGGCGGAGCCCCGGTCGAACTGCCGGCGGGCGTAGACGGCGCCGGTGAACTCGCGCAGCTGGTCGTCCGGCAGGCTCCCGGCCGCCTGGCCGGTGCGCAGCAGCACGTCCTCGCGGGCCAGCAGCTCCCGGGCACGGGCGAATTCGAGCAGGACCCGGGCGTCGGAGGCGGCCCGGTGGTCCTGGAGCGCGGTGACCGCCCCGGCCACCGCGAAGGCCTGCTCGATCACCGTGCCGTACGCGGTGTACGCCTCCGGCCAGCCGACGCCACGGGCCAGCACCCGGCTGCGCAGGGCCGGCAGCGCGCCGACGGCGGTGCCGAGCGCGTCGACCCGGGCGGCGGCCTCCGCGCCGAGGCCCTCGGCGTCCGCGCGGTTGTAGTCACGGCCGAGGGTCAGCGGCGCGAGGGCGCGGTCGGTGGCGGCGGCGGCCTCGCGCAGGGCGTTCTCCCTGGTGGCCCCGGGGGCGGCCAGCAGGTCACCCGCGGCGGCGCGTTCGGCCTGCAGTCCGGTGACGGTGGCGTCGACGGGCGTGAGCAGGGTGGTGCGCACGGACTTCAGCCGGAGCTGGTCCCAGATGTTCTGCGCGGTGGTGACGCTGGCGAAGGCCCAGAGCGCCATCACCGACACCACGGGCACCATCAGCAGCGCGACGATCCTGGCCCGGACGGTACGGGGGCGCAGCGGCCACCGGTCGGCGCGGACCGGCCCGCCCGCCGGGGCCGGAGCGGGCGGCTCCTCCTGCGCGGGTGGCCCGGCGTGGGCGCCGCGGCGCGGACCGGCGGCGGGCTGCCGGGCCGGACCGCGGGCGGCACCCGGGGCCGCCGCCGGCGCGCTGTGGGTCGGTCCGCGGCGAACTCGCATAGGGAGAAGCCTTCCTGGGCGACGGTGCGGGGGGAGGGGTGCGGGGCCGGACTCCCGCCGAGGGGCGGACTGCCGCGGGATGGGAGCAGGGGGACTCCCGGAGGGTCAGTGGGCGTGGTCGAGCGGCCGGTCCGGCTGGAAATCCTCGATGGTCAGTTCGGTGGCCTCCGCGTAGGCGGCGCGCTCCTGCGCCGTCGGGGAGAGTGCGACGAACGCGGAGGTGAGGAAGAGGAAGGAGCCCAGCCCGACGGCCAGCGGGAAGACGAACTGCATCGGGCTCGCCCCGCCCAGCTCGGTGCGCGCCGGGTCCAGGTGGACGTGCACGGCGGCCATCCCCGTGTAGTGCATGCAGGTCACCGCGATGCCCATGACCAGCGAGGCGCCGCCCGCCGCGAGGGCGTTGCGGATGGTGACGGCGGCCCAGAGCGCGGCGGTGGCCGCGCCGACGGCGATCAGCGCCGACAGCCCGACCGTGCCGGCGTCGTACCGGATGCCGGCGTGCATCCGCAGGGCCGCCATGCCCAGGTAGTGCATGGCGGCGACGCCGAGGCCGGTGGTGAGTCCGCCGAACAGCAGCGAGCGGGCGCGGTGCCGGCCGTAGCCGACGGCGAACACGCCGAGGCCGGTGACGAGGATCGCGACGACCAGGCTGAGCACGGTGAGCGGCACGCTGTAGCGCAGTTCGGTGCCGTCGACGGTGAAGCCGAACATCGCGACGAAGTGCATGGTCCAGATGCCCGAGCCGATCGCGGCGGCCGCCGTGAGCAGCCAGTTGCGGCGGGAGGCGCCGGTGGCGGCCAGTGCGCGCAGGGTGCAGCGCAGGCCGAGGGCGGCGCCGACGCAGGCCATCAGGTACGAGAGCGTCGGGGTGAGCCAGCCGAAACTGAAGTGGTTCATCGTGCCCATGGGACCTCCGTCGACCGGTCGGGCCCGGGGCGACACCTCCGGGCCCGGGCTGTCCTCGACCGTGCGGTCTGCGATGGACGGTCATATGCCGTCCGCACGTGCGCTTTCGGTCTCGGATGCGTGGACGCTACCGAGCGTCCCCAAGCGGTCACGCGAAGATGTGAAAAGCTGCCCGCCGCGAAGGGGGGCTGTGCTCGAATGGGCGTGTCCTGTGCGAACGGCCGCCCGATCCGGGCGGCCGTTCGGCAAGCGTTCAGGTCAGGTCGGGCGCTTCGCCGGACGGATGGTCAGATCATCGCGGTCGACGCACGGTCAACGCTTGGCCAGCCGGATCCGCGCCGGCCCGTCCGCCCGCAGGGTGATGCCCTGCGCGAGCGGGATCTCGCGGTCCACCGCCTCGAAGTCGAAGGCCGTCAGCAGCGCCGCCAGGCCCAGCACCGACTCCAGCATCGAGAAGTGCTGACCGATACAGGCCCGCGGTCCGCCGCCGAACGGGTACCAGGCGTACCGGTGGCGCCCGCTCTCCCGCTCCGGCAGGAAGCGTTCCGGGTCGAAGCGCTCCGGCTCCTCCCAGTGGTCAGGGTGACGGTGCGTCACCCAGGGCGCCAGGATCACCTGCGCACCGGCCGGGATCCGGTGACCGCCGATCACGGACTCGGCGACGGCCCGCCGCCCGAGCAGCGCGGCGGCGGGGTAGAGCCGCATCGCCTCCTTCACCACCCTGGTGACGTACGGCAGCGCGTCCAGGTCCTCGGCGCGGGGGCGGCGCCCGGCCAGTACCGCGTCCGCCTCGGCCTGGGCGCGTCCGCGCTCCTCGGGGTGCATGGCCAGCAGGTGGAGCGCGAAGGCGAGCGAGGTGGCGGTGGTCTCGTGGCCGGCCAGCAGGAAGACCAGCACCTGGTCCCGCAGCTCCCCGGCGTCCAGGCTCTCGCCGTCCTCTCCCCTGGCCTCGGCCAGCAGGCCGAGCAGGTCCGACGCGGGCTCCGCCAGCTCCGGGCGGCCGGCCCGGGCCTGCACCGCCCGCTCGGCGATGATCCGGTCGCAGACGGCGTACAGGTCGCTCTGCGCCCGAAGACCCCGGCGGTTGGCGGGCGTCGGCCAGCCGCGCGGGACGCGCACCGGGGAGAAGCCCCGCTCCAGGACGAACTCCCCGAGCACCGGGAAGCTGCGCTGCACCACCTCGACGGCGGCCTCGACGTCCGCCCCGAACAGGATGCGTGCCACCGCCCGCAGCGCGAACCGCGACATCTCCGTCGCCACGTCCACCACCCCGCCGGGCGCCGCCGACCAGCGTCCGACCAGGGCCTGGACCTCGATGCCGATGGCGTCCGCGTAGCCGTCCACCCGCCGGCGGGTGAAGAGCGGCTGGATCAGTCTGCGCTGGCGCAGGTAGTCGCCGTCCTGGCTGGTCAGCAGCCCGTTGCCGACGCTGGTCCGCAGCTCGTCGTAGAACGCGTTCTCCTTACGGAAGTTGGCCGCCTCACCGCCCAGCACCTGCTGCGCCCCCTCCGGGGAGGAGACCAGGTAGAACTCCGCCCGCAGCCCGGGCGGGCCCGCACTGAAGCGCACCACGTCGCCGTACGCGCGCCGGGCGTCCAGGTAGGTCGGCAACGGGCGGCGGGTCAGATCGAGCATCGAGCCGATCACCGGCAGACCGGGCGGGCCCGGTATTCGGGTGGTGGGCATCGTGGTCCCTCCTTCTGTGGCCGACCCCCCAACGTAACTGACGGGTCATCGGAGCAGAAGAGGGCCGCCACCCGGGCGCCCCCGGCCCCATCCGGCCCGCCGCGCCCGCCGCGCCCGCCGCGCCCGCCCTACTCGTACTCGGTGCCGCCCTTGCGGGTCAGGTACGCGCCGCCGACCACCTTGGCGATGGCCCGGCCGCCCAGGACCGGGCTGTAGCGCTCGGCCACCGGGCGGACGACCACGCCCTCCCGGATGTGCAGCGCCCGCCCGGAGACGGTCTCCCGCCCGTCGGCCAGCGCCAGGACGGTCCCGGCGTCGAACGGGCCGCGCCACAGCTCCGGCACCAACGGCAGCTCGTCGCCCAGTACTTCGGCCGCGTCCAGCCAGCGCAGCTGCCCGTCGGTGTGCACCGAGACGTCGAAGACCGCGTAGCCGGGCTGCTCGGCGCGGCCCGCCTCCCCGTACGTCAGGTCCTGTACGCCGGAGCCGAAGACCTCACCGAAGATGCCGACCCGCTCCGCACCCAGCCGCTCGGCCACCCTGCGGGCGACCTCGGCGACACCGTGCGCGCGGACGGCCCGCCAGTACAGGTTCTTCTCGTCCTCCACCAGGGCCAGCCCCTGCGCGCCGATGCCCTTGGACGACACCTGCACCAGGCCGGAGCCGGTGTGGAAGGTGACCAGGCAGCAGCTGCCGTGCAGCTTCTCCGTCAGCACCACCGGCTCGCCGGGCTCGAAGACGTCCGGGAAGCGCTTGAGGTTCTCGATGTCGACCCAGGGCAGCAGGTCGGGGGCCTGCTCGACCTCGCCGTTCATGGACGTCGGGATCGGCGGCGCCCACTTGGTGATACCCAGCGCCGCGGCGAAGTCCTCCCCGCGCTCGGCGGCCCCGGCCAGATCCACCCCGGCCAGCGACTGCGGGCGGCAGACGATCCCCTGCGACAGCTCACCGCGCAGCCGCACCGCCCGGACCCGGTCGGCCCGACTGCCCGCCAGCTTGCCGGTCAGGCCCAGCTCCTCGATCAGCTCGGCCGGCAGCACCGCCTGCTCGGGTATGTAGAGGGCGATGTCGCCGGTGCGGTACGCACCCTTGGCGACCACCGCCCGGTACAGACCGACCTGGGCCAGCTCCAGGGCGTCGGCGTTCGGGTGCTCCAGGACGGTGAGCCGTTCGGCGGTCACGCGCAATGTGGACATGGTGGTACGTACCTCCCCGTTGATCGTCGGGCCCTACTGTGCCCCGCGCGCCCCCCGGAGGGCGACGCAATATTGCCGCGCCGGCCCGGTCCGAGCCGCTCCGGGCCGCCCCGAGCGCCCGGACGCCGATGCCCGCCGGAGAGCCGCCCGAGGCCGGTTTGAGCCTTCGCACAGCCGGGAAGGCTCGGGCGTCGGGGGGCGCCTGTGCAATGAGACAGGGGATTTCACCCTCGCAACTGCGGCACTATGATCGGCGTACGGACCGCAGCTGCGACCGGCCCACCGGCCGGCTCAGCGCAATCCCACCGCACTCCGCCGGCCGCCCCCTTTCGCCGTACCGCACGCGGCGGACCGGCCCGCAGAGCACCACGCAGCCCGCGCCCCTTCCGGCGCGCCAGGAGGGGAATCACCCAATGACCAGCAGCTCCCGCAGACTTGCCGTCGCCGCCGCCACGGCGCTCGCTCTCAGCCTCGGCGTCACCGCCTGCGGCAGCGGCGGCGGCAGCTCGGACACCAAGGCCGGCGCCACCGGCACCGCCGCGCCGAGCGGCACCGCCTCCGCCACGGACAGCGGCCCCAAGCTCTCCGGCGAGATCAACGTCTTCGCGGCCGCCTCGCTCACCGAGACCTTCACCGGCCTGGGCAAGAAGTTCGAGGCCGCGCACCCCGGAGTGAGCGTCAAGTTCAACTTCGGCGGCAGCTCCAGCCTTGCCACCAGCATCAACCAGGGCGCCCCGGCCGACATCTTCGCCGCCGCCAGCCCCGCCACCATGAAGACCGTCGCCGACGCGGGCGGGGTCAAGGGCGAGGCGAAGACCTTCGTCAGCAACACGCTCGCCATCGCCGTGCCCAAGGGCAACCCGAAGCACGTCGCCGCGCTCAAGGACCTCGCCGGGTCGGGCGTGAAGGTCGCGCTCTGCGCGAAGGAGGTGCCGTGCGGCGCCGCCGCGGTGGAGGCCCTCAAGGCGGGTGGCGTGGAGCTCACCCCCGTGACCCTGGAGAAGGACGTCAAGGGTGCGCTGACCAAGGTCGAGCTGGGTGAGGTGGACGCCTCGCTCGTGTACAAGACCGACGTGAAGGCCGACGCGGGCAAGATCGACGGTGTGGACTTCCCCGAGGCCGAGAAGGCCGTGAACAACTACCCGATCGCCGCCCTCGCCAAGGCACCCAACAGCGCCGGCGCCGAGGCCTTCGTCGCCTACATCCGGTCGGCCGAGGCCAAGCAGGTGTTCGCCGAGGCGGGCTTCAAGACCCCGTGAGCACCGGCACCACCGAGCCCGAAGGCTCCGTCGACGCGGGCCGGCCCTCCCCGGCCGGGCCGCGTCGGCGGCACGGCCGGCGCATCCCGGTCGCCCTGCTGCTGCCGGCCCTGCTCGGGCTGGCCTTCCTGATCATGCCGCTGGTGGGACTGCTGATCCGCGCGCCGTGGAGCAGCATCCCCGAGCAGCTGACCAGCGGCGAGGTGTGGGAGGCGCTGCGGCTCTCCCTGATCTGTGCGACGGCGGCCACGGGGGTGTCGCTGGTGCTCGGGGTGCCGCTGGCCTGGCTGCTGGCCAGGACGGACTTCCCGGGCCGCCGGATCATCCGGGCACTGGTCACCCTGCCGCTGGTGCTGCCACCGGTGGTCGGCGGGGTGGCGCTGCTGCTGGTGCTCGGCCGCCGGGGCATCGTCGGCCAGTGGCTGGACTCGGCCTTCGGGATCACCCTGCCGTTCTCCACCTCGGGGGTGGTCATCGCCGAGGCGTTCGTCGCGATGCCGTTCCTGGTGATCAGCGTGGAGGGCGCGCTGCGGGCCGCCGACCCGCGCTTCGAGGAGGCCGCAGCCACGCTGGGCGCCTCCCGACTGACGGCGTTCCGGCGGGTCACCCTGCCGCTGATCGCCCCCGGCATCGCCGCCGGCGCCGTGCTGGCCTGGGCGCGCGCCCTGGGCGAGTTCGGCGCGACCATCACCTTCGCGGGCAACTTCCCCGGCCGGACGCAGACCATGCCGCTCGCGGTCTACCTCGCGCTGGAGTCCGATCCGGAGGCGGCCATCGCGCTGAGCCTGGTGCTGCTGCTGGTCTCCATCGCGGTCCTGGTCGGCCTGCGCGAGCGCTGGATGTCGACCCCGTGACGCCCCGCCACCCCGCCGCGGGCCTTGCTGGAGAGCCGGCCGGTCCGGCCCGCCACCCGGCCCGGGCCTCGCACCGAGGCCTGAACCCTGGACGCACCCCATGACCTCCCCCGCCCTCGACGCCCGGCTCCGGGTGGACCGCGACGCCTTCCGGCTCGACCTGGCGCTCACCGCCGCACCCGGCGAGGTCATCGCCCTGCTCGGCCCGAACGGCGCCGGCAAGTCCACCGCGCTGCGGGCGCTGGCCGGCCTGCTGCCGCTGACGGGCGGCCACCTGCGGCTGGACGGCCGCACCCTGGAGGACCCGGCCCGACGGCTGCACACCCCGGCCGAGAACCGCCCGGTCGGCGTGGTCTTCCAGGACTACCTGCTCTTCCCACACCTCAGCGCGCTCGACAACGTCGCGTTCGGCCCGCGCTGCCAGGGCCGCCCCCGCAAGGAGGCCCGGGCCGAGGCGGCCGACTGGCTGGAGCGGATGGGCCTGGCCGAGCACGCGGCCACCCGGCCGGGCAGCCTCTCCGGGGGGCAGGCCCAGCGGGTCGCGCTGGCCCGCGCGCTGGCCGTCCGCCCAAGCCTGCTGCTGCTGGACGAACCGCTGGCCGCGCTGGACGCCCGGACCCGGCTGGACGTGCGATCGCAGCTGCGTCGCCACCTCGCCGCATTCGAGGCGGTCGCCGTCCTGGTCACGCACGACCCGCTGGACGCCATGGTGCTGGCCGACCGGCTGGTGGTGATCGAGGACGGCCGCCAGGTCCAGGCCGGCACGCCGGCCGAGATCGCCCGCCACCCGCGTACCGACTACATCGCCCGGCTGGTCGGCCTCAACCTGTACCAGGGCGCCGCCGACGGCCACCGGGTGACGCTGGACTGCGGCCCGGTGGTCGTCACCTCGGACGAGGTGTCCGGCCCCGCCTTCGTCTCGTTCCCGCCCGCCGCCGTCACCCTGCACCGGACGGCGCCCGACTCCAGCGCCCGCAACGTCTGGGAGCTCAAGGTGATGGGGCTGGACCTGCACGGCGACCTGGTCCGGGTCGACCTGACCGGTGAGCTCGCGATGGCCGCCGACCTCACCCCGGCCGCCGCGGCCGAACTCGACCTCGCCCCGGGCGCCGGCGTCTGGGCCTCCGTCAAGGCCGCCCAGACCCACGCCTACCCGGTCTGACCCGGCGCGGGACCCCGGCTCACCCGGCCCCGGCCGCGGTGCTCAGGCCGCGTCCGGGGAGACGAAGCCCGACTCGTAGGCGGCGATCACCGCCTGGGTGCGGTCCCGGGCGCCGAGCTTCGCCAGCACGCTGCTGACGTGCGTCTTGACCGTCTGCACGCCGAGGAACAGCTGCTCGGCGATCTCGCCGTTGGACAGCCCCCGCGCCACCAGCCGCAGCACCTGCGCCTCCCGGTCGGTCAGCGCGGCCCGGGCCATCGTCTCGCGGGCCGCACCGGAGCCCTGCCCGGCGGCCAGTCGCCGGATCGCGGCCGGGAACAGCAGCGACTCCCCCGCCGCCACCAGCCGTACCGCGTGCGCGATCTCGGCCGGGCGGGCCCGCTTGAGCAGGAAGCCGTCGGCGCCCGCCCGCAGCGCCCGGTAGACGTAGTCGTCGTTCTCGAAGGTGGTGACCACCAGGATCTTCGGCGGCTGCTCGCAGCCCTCGACCAGCGCCTGGGTCGCCGCCAGCCCGTCCATGCCCGGCATCCGGACGTCCATCAGCACCACGTCGGGCCGCAGCGTCCGGGCCAGCCCGAGGACCTGGGCGCCGTCGGCGGCCTCGCCCACCACCTGGAGGTCGCCCTGGGCCTCCAGCACCGCCCGCAGGCCGGCCCGGACCAGCTCCTCGTCGTCCACCAGCAGGATCTTGATCATCACGCTCCCAAGCGTAGGGGCAGCCGGACGGCCAGCACCCACGTGTCCTCCTCGCGGCCGGCCGTCGCCTCACCCCCGAGCAGCGAGGCCCGCTCCCGTACACCGCGCAGGCCCTTGCCGCCGCCGCGCCGGGTCTGGCCTGGCCCGGTAGCGGAGTTGGCCATCCGCAGCTCCAACTGCCCGTCCCGAACGGCGATCCGGACGCTCAGCGGCTCGCCGGGCGCATGCCGCAGGGCATTGGTGACGGCCTCCTGCACGATCCGGTACGCCTCCCGGGAGAGCACCCCGGGCAGTTGCCCGCGCGGTATGTCGATCCAGGCCTCGACCAGGCTGCCGGCCGCCCGGGCCGTCTCGAACAGCCGTGGCAGCTGGTCGATCCCGGGGTGCTCGGCGGCCGTGGCGTCGGGGCTGTCACGCAGCAGGACGAGGGTCCGCTCCAGGTCGTCCATCGCCTGCCGTCCGGTCTCCTCGATCACCTCCAGCGCCTTCGCCACGAACGCCTGATCGCCGACCTCCCGGGCCGCACCCGCCTGAAGCACCGTCACCGTCAGGGCGTGGCCGATCGAGTCGTGCAGCTCGCGGGCCAGCCGGTTGCGCTCCAGCAGGCGTTCGGCGCGCAGCTCGGCCTCGGCCAGACGCTCGGCGGGCGAGGGCCCCAGCAGCCGCACCGCCATCGCCAGCTGGAACCGCCCGGCCCACACCAGCAGCCAGCCCGCGGAGAACAGCAGCGGCGGCACCAGCAGCGGGCACCACGGATCGAGCCCCGCGGGGAGCCGGTGCCCGTACAGGACGAGCGGGTTGTCGCGCCCGGGTGCGGTCAGCAGCAGGGTGCCCACGGTGAGGGTGTTGATGCTCAGCACGGCCACCGCCATGCCGAGGGCGACCCGGCCGATCAGCCAGAGCGCGGTGCGCCTGAGGTCGGCCGGGCCCCGGGACGGGCCGGCGCCGATGTCCTCCTCGCGGTCCGGCATCAGCAGCAGCCTGGCCTGCACGCCCTCGGCGCGGCGCATCCCCGGGACGAGCGCGGCGAGCGTCAGCAGCGTGCTGTCGATCGGCACGCTCCACATGATCGCGTCCAGCGTGGAGACGCCCTCCGTGCCCGGGTAGACCAGCAGGACCACCCCGGCGAACACCGCGCCGATCAGCAGGTGCAGCCACCGCACATAGGTGGCGGCGGCGAACAGTGGCGCGATGATCCTGGGCACCGGCCCATCGTCGCAGTTCAGCCCTTGGCACCGCCTCCCTCCCGGGAGGGAGGCACGACCCATCGCCGGCGGGATCCGCCGGCCCCGCCCGCTCCGGTCCAATGAGGGACGTCGACAGCGAGGCGCAACCGGCGCCCCGCAGGCAACGCGTCGGGACAGGGAGGCGACCGTGATCGAGGTCCAGCACCTCAGCAAGTCGTACGACGGGGGCGAGGCGCCCGCCGTGGACGACCTCAGCTTCGAGGTCCGCCCGGGCATCGTGACGGGCTTCCTCGGGCCCAACGGCGCCGGCAAGACCACCACCATGCGGATGGTCCTCGGCCTGGACCGCCCCACCGCCGGCCGGGCGCTGGTCGACGGCCGCCCGTACGCCGAACTCGACCAGCCGCTGCGCCGGGTCGGCGCCCTGCTGGACGCGCACGCCCTGCACGGCGGGCGCACCGCCCGGGGGCATCTGCGCTGGCTGGCGCAGAGCAACGGCCTGCCGGACCGCCGGGTGGAGGAGGTGCTCGGCCAGGTGGGGCTGGCGGAGGCCGGCCGCAAGCGCATCAGGGGCTTCTCGCTCGGCATGCGCCAGCGGCTCGGGGTGGCCGCCGCCCTGCTCGGCGACCCACCCGTGCTGATGCTGGACGAGCCCGTCAACGGCCTGGACCCGGAGGGCATCCGCTGGATCCGCAGGCTGCTGAAGGGCCTGGCCGCCGAGGGCCGGGCGGTACTGGTCTCCTCCCACCTGATGACGGAGATGGCGCTCACCGCCGACCACCTCGTGGTGATCGGACGCGGGCGGCTGCTCGCCGACTCCGGCACCGAGGAGTTCATCGAGCGGCACGGCCGCAGCCGGGTACGGGTCCGCGCGGTGGACCCGGACAAGCTCGCCGCCCTGCTGAGGGGAAGTGACCTGACCGCCGAGCCGGCCGAGGGCGGCGCCTGGGAGGTCACCGGCGCCCCGCCGGAGGAGATCGCCGCGCTGGCGGCGGCGGGCGGCGTGGTGCTGTACGAGATCGCAGTTCAGCAGGACTCACTGGAGGAGGCCTTCATGCGGATGACCGCGGACAGTGTCGAGTACCGGGCGGTGGCGGCATGAGCACCCTGCCCGTCCTGCGCTCGGAGTGGACCAAGTTCACCACCCTGCGCTCCCAGTGGATCACGCCGCTGGTCTCGGTGGCGCTCACCGTGGGCATCACCGCGGTCGTCAACGCCATGGTCGGCACGGCCGACGACAGCCTGCGGGACGACCCGAGCATCGGGATCTACTACGGCCTGTTCTTCGGTCAGGTGGCACTGGTCTGCTTCGGCGTCCAGCTGATCGGCCAGGAGTACGGCACCCGCATGATCAGCACCTCGCTCACCGCCGTACCCCGCCGCGGGCGCCTGTTCGCCGCCAAGCTGCTGCTGGGCGGCGGGGTGGGCCTGCTGCTCGGGGTGGTCTCGACGGCGGGCTGCTTCCTCGGCGCCGGCGCGAGCGTGGACATCGACCTGGATCACCCCGGCACCGTCCGCAGCATCGTCGCCGGGGTGCTCTACCACCCGCTGCTGGTGGTGATCTGCCTGAGCGTCACCGCCATGCTGCGCAACCTGACCGCCGCGATGGGCCTGCTGACGCCCCTCGTCTTCCTCGGCACGACCGTGCTCTCCGCGATGCCCGGGATCCGGGAGGTGGCCCAGTACCTCCCCGACCGGGCGGGCATGTACGCCATGCGCGACCTGGACGACCCGCAGATCCACTACGGGCACTGGACCGGCCTGCTGATCATGGCGCTCTGGGCGGCCGCCGCGGTCCACGGCGGGCAGCGCTCGCTGCGCCGCAACGACGTCTGAGCGGGCGTCGCGCGCCCGGTGCGGCCGGCCGGTGGTCCCGCCCTGCGGTACGCGGGGCGGGACCACGCGTACCGCTAGGCGCCGCGCAGGGCGGGGTGGTCGGCGATGACGGTGGAGCTGCCCGGGGCGATCTCGGTGAAACCGGCGTCCTGGACCAGCGGGAGGCCACTCGCCGTCAGCTCGGCCCAGGCGGCCGGGGCCGCCGTCCGCACGGCCAGCGCGAAGCCGCTCTCCGCCCACTCCTTGCGCTGCGCCTCGTCCAGCCGCCACCAGGCGAGCTGGGCGGCGTGGCCGGTCTGCGCCATGGTCTTGCCGGCGCTCATCTCCAGCTCGGGGTTGAGCCAGAGCACGGGCACCCCGGCGGCCGGGGCCACCGGCGGGGCCGCCTCGTCGAGGTCGGTGCCGGAGACCTGGAGCTTGGCCAGTTCCTTGGGCCAGCCGTCCAGCGGAACCGGCGGGAAGACCCGTACCTCGGCGCTCTCCCCGGTGACGGTGATCCCGGGCAGTTCCCCGGCCTTGCGCCACTCCCCGCCCCTGGCCCGGCGGACCACCTTGCGGATCCGGGCGTCCTCCCAGGCCGCGACCCGCTCGGCCCACTCGCCGTCCGCCCCGGTCACCCGGGGATCGCTCAGCAGGGTCAGCACCGCGCGGGCGGAGGTCTCCAGCGCGTCGGTGCGGCCGGGCGGGGTGGCCCGCTCCATCCGGACCACCAGCGGCAGGACGTACTGCGCGTTGGCGTCGCGGTCGATGGGCGCGGTGGCAGGGCTCGGGGCGTCGAACGGAGAGGTCACCCGTCAAGGATGCCAGCCGCCACCGGCCCGCCCCGCGGCGGCGCCGGCCCGCCGGGCCCGAACGGCCGGTGCCCCCTGGCCACAGCCCGCCACGCCGTCGGCCAGGGCCTGGGCGCCCGGCGGAACTTGTCGGACCGGCCCTACGCGGCGAGGCGCCGGCGGAGCCCGGCGATGGCCGCCCTGGCCTCCGAGCCGGAGGTGTCCGGCGGCAGCGCGTCTCGAACGTCTCCCGCGCCTGGGCCGTCCGCCCGTCCTGGGCGGCCTGCGCACCCCGATGGCCAGGTTGATCCGGGCCAGCACGGGGTCGGGGCCCGGGTCGTCGTCGGCGTGGCCAGAGCGCAGTACCGCCGCCCGGCCCCGCCCTGCTCAGCGCCGGTAGCCGCGCTGCGCGTCGCGCTCCTCGGCGTCCTCGTACGGCAGGAACCAGCCCTCGGGGTGGGTGGCGGCGAGCAGGTCGTCGGTACGGCGGGAGGCGTCCAGGTCGGGGGCCTCCTCGGGGCCGTAGACGCCGAACAGCTCGTCGAGGCAGCCCTCCCAGTCGTAGTCGTAGAGGTCGGCCGGCAGGTCGCCCATCATGTCGGCGACGGACTCCGGCTGGGCGCCCAGCAGCGCGCGGGCGTCCGTCAGGGCCATCCGCAGCGCGAGGTCCTCGGCCAGGCAGCGCGGCAGCGGCCACTCGCCGAGCGCCAGGTCGTCGGCCAGGTCGTCGAAGGCCCGGGCCATCGAGCGGCGCCAGGCGCGGTGCAGCTGCCAGGTGCGGCGCGGCAGCCTCCCGAACACCCCCCACTCGTGGTCCTCGCCGTCGAGCACCGGCTCGCCGTCGTGCTCCTCCAGGTCGTCGTAGGCCGCGTCGGCCAGCCCCAGCAGCTGCGCGTGCAGCAGGCACGCGGTGCGCGGGGTCAGCGTCCAGTCGCCGATGCCGCCGCCCTCCTCGGCGTCCGAGTCGAGCGGGAACAGCTCGGCGAAGTCCGGCGCGAAGTCCTCGGTGATGCTGATCTCCAGGGTGCCGCCGAGTGCCTCCACCCCGGGGATCGCCGCCACCAGCCGGTCCGGGTGCAGCAGCGCGCCCAGCGCCGCGTTCGGATCCTCCGACACCTCCCGCAGCAGTTCCTGCCGCTGGCCCGCCGGATCGACCCCGTCGAAGTCGAACGACTCCACGGCGGCCCGTGCGGCGGCGCGCAGCGCGTGCCAGTCGGTGATACGCAGGCCGAGCACCACAGTCGCCTCGACCTCCTGCGCCCCGGAGTCCTCCGTCGCGCCCTGCCCCTGCGGATGATCACTTCGCTCGCCCATGGGGCTACGGTACGGCCTTTCCGGCGCCCGATCACCGGTCTGGCGGAGCTTCTCGCCCCCGTATCGGCCCCGCCCGTGTGCGGCGGGTGGATCCGGCCCGCACGATGGGCTCATGAGCAACCTTGACGAGTACGGCGGCGGACAGGGCCCCAACGAGCAGGTGCTGGTGGTAACCACCAATGACGTGCCGGGATTTCGGGTCGACCATGTGATCGGCGAGGTCTTCGGGCTGACGGTGCGGAGCCGGCACATCGGCACCCAGATCGGCGCCTCGCTGAAGTCGATGGTCGGCGGCGAGCTGAAGGGCCTGACGAAGACCCTGGTGGAGGCCCGCAACCAGGCGATGGCACGACTGGTCGAGCAGGCCAGGGCGCGGGGCGGCAACGCCGTGCTGATGATGCGCTTCGACGTCTCCGAGGCGGCCGATCTGGGGACGGAGATCTGCGCGTACGGCACGGCGGCGGTGATCTCCCCGGTCACCACCTGAGCGAGCGACGCACCGCCCGGGCGGCCGGTGGCGGGAACAGTCACAGGCCACCCGATGTTTCACCCTCGTGACTGTTTACGGTGCAACCAAAGCGGTGGACGTCGTGGTGATCGGCGCCGGCCAGGCGGGCCTGTCCGCCGCCTACCACCTGCGCCGACGCGGCTTCGCCCCGGCCGTGGAAGGCGGCGGGGAAGGCGGCGGGGCGGGCTTCGTCGTACTGGACGCCGACGAGGCACCCGGCGGTGCCTGGGCGCACCGCTCGCCCTCGCTGCGGATGGCCACCGTGCACGGCTTCCACGACCTGCCGGACTTCGAGCTGCCCACGCCCGACCCCGCCGCCCCCGCCCGCGAGGTGGTGCCGGGGTACTTCGCGGCGTACGAGGCCAAGCACGCGCTCCCCGTCGTACGCCCTGTCAGGGTGCGAACGGCGCGCTCGCTCGCGGACTCCCGGCTGCTGGTGCACACGGACGCCGGCGACTGGACGGCGCGGGCGCTGATCAACGCCACCGGGACCTGGACGCGGCCGTTCCTGCCGCACTACCCCGGCCACTTCGCCGGGCGCCAGCTGCACTACGCCGACTACCGGGGGCCGGCCTCGTTCGCCGGCCTGCGGGTGGTGGTGGTCGGCGGCGGTGCCTCGGCGATCCAGGTCCTCTCGGAGATCGCCGAGGTGGCCGAGACGTTCTGGGTGACGCGCACTCCGCCGGTCTACCGGGACGGCCCGTTCAGCCCCGAGGCCGGGCGCGCGGCGGTCGCGATGGTGGAGGAGCGGGTCCGGCAGGGCCTGCCGGTCCGCAGCGTGGTGAGCGTGACCGGGCTCGGGCCGTCCGTCGCGTACCGGCGGGCGAAGGAGCTCGGCGCGCTGGCGCGGCGGCCGATGTTCGACCGGCTGACCGAGCACGGCGTCGCCTGGGGCGCGCGGGAGCTGGCGGTGGACGCCATCGTCTGGGCCACCGGCTTCCGCCCCGAGGTCGGCCACCTGGCCCCGCTGGGCCTGCGCGGCCCCGGCGGCGGCATCAGGATGGACGGCACCCGGGCCGCCGCCGACCCCCGGATCCACCTGGTCGGCTACGGCCCCTCGGCCAGCACCGTCGGCGCCAACCGGGCCGGGCGGGCGGCCGTCAACGGGATCGTCCGACTGCTCGGGGATCCCCTACGGCCAGTCGCCGCGGGCGCGACAGGCCCGGCCCTCGAAGCCACGGGAGGCGCCGGGGCCATGGTGACTGCGGCTTCGGCTTCGGCGGCTGAGGCGCCGCCGAGCGCAGCGGGCGCCGGCGGGCTCGTGCCCGCTCAGCGGTCGTAGTCGACCGTCACCCGGTCCGTCACCGGCCGGGCCTGACAGGTCAGGACGTAGCCCGCGGCCAGCTCCTTCTCCTCCAGCGCGAAGTTACGCCGCATCTCCACCTCGCCCTCCGTGACCAGCGCCCGGCAGGTGCCGCAGACGCCGCCCTTGCAGGCGAACGGCAGGTCCGGGCGGGCCCGCTGGGCGCCGTCCAGGACGGAGCGGTCGCGCGGGAGCGAGAGCGTGCTGCCGCGCCCGTCCAGCACCACGGTGACCTCGCTCAGCTCGCCCTCGCGCACCGGCTCCTCCGGGCGCTCGGCGACCGGCTCGTCCTCGGCGTGGAACAGCTCCTGGTGCACCCGCTCCCCGGGCACCCCGAGCCCGGCCAGCAGCTCCTTCGCGCCGGCCACCATCCCGTACGGGCCGCAGAGCCACCAGTGGTCGACCTTCGGCACGTCCACCAGCGCCCGCAGCAGGGCCTCGACCCGCTCGGGGTCGAGCCGGCCGCTCAGCAGCTCGGCGTCCCGGCTCTCCCGGGAGAGCACGTGGACCAGCTGGAAGCGGCCGAGGTGGCGGTCCTTGAGGTCGGCCAGCTCGTCGGCGAACATCACGGTGTCGCTGCGCCGGTTCCCGTACAGCAGGGTGACCTGTGAGGTGCGGTCGGCGGCCAGTACCGAGCCGGCGATCGAGAGCATCGGGGTGATCCCGGAGCCGGCCGCCAGCAGGACGTGCTCGGCGGGGATGCCGGGGTCGGCCGCGAAGAGCCCGGTGGGGGGCAGTACCTCCACCTCCTCGCCGGGCTGCGCGTCGCGCACCAGCCAGCGGGAGAACAGCCCGCCGGGCACCTCCCGGACGGCGATCCGCAGCGAGCCGCCGACGGGGGCGCAGATCGAGTACGAGCGGCGCTCGTCGACCCCGTTCACCATCCGGCGCAGCGTCAGCGACTGGCCGGGGCGGAAGGCGAAGTCCTCGGCCAGCTCGGCCGGCACGTCGAAGGTGACCGCGACGGCGTCCTCGCAGAGCCGCTCCACCCGGGCGATCCGCAGGGGGTGGAAGGTCGGGCGGCGCACGGCCATGGTCAGATCTCCTTGATCCGTTCGAAGGGCTCTCTGCAGTCGCGGCAGCGCCAGAGCGCCTTGCAGGCCGTGGAGCCGAAGCGGGACAGCTCCTCGGTGTCCGTACCGCCGCACTGCGGGCAGGCGACGACCGGAGCGTGCCGGGTCGGGCCGAGCTGGAGCAGCGGAGCGGCGCCGCCGGACCGCGCGGGCCCCGGCGGGGCGATCCCGGCCTCGGCGAGCTTGCGGCGGCCGGCCTCGGTGATCCGGTCGGTGGACCAGGGCGGGTCCAGCCGCAGCCGCACCCGCACGTCCCGGTAGCCCGCCGCGCGCAGCCGGCGGTCGACGTCGGCGGCCATCTCGGCGGTGGCCGGGCAGCCGGAGTAGGTCGGCGTGAGCCAGGCGGTGACACCGTCGCCGTCCGGCTCCACCTCCACCTCGGCCAGCACGCCCAGCTCGGCGAGGGTGAGCATCGGCAGCTCGGGGTCGGGGACCTGCGCCGCCACCTCCCACGCGGTCGGGGCCTGGGCCATCACCAGGTCGCCCCGGGGTGCGCGCGGGCCACCACCTGGAACTCGGCCAGCAGCAGCCCGAGCGCCTCGGTGTGCACGCCGTCCCGCCCGGCCCGGCCGCCGATCGTCGCCATCGGCCGCGCCTGCGGCACGGCGAGGCCCGCCTGGGCGAGCACCTCGGCGAGCGTGCCCAGCACCGGCTCGCGCAGCGCCGCCGGGTCGACACCGACCCGCAGCTCCACCGCGTGCGGCGTGAACAGCTCCTCCAGCAGCGGCCAGACGCCCTCCAGCCCGGCCTGCATCCGCTGCGCCGAGTACGGCGTGCCGTCGCCGAGCCGCAGCGTCCAGGCGGTGGCGTACTCCTGGTGGTACGCCAGCTCCTTGACCCCGCGCGCGGCGACCGCCGCGAGCACCGGGTCGGCGTGGCCCGCCAGCGCCTCGTACAGCGCCTTGCGGGCGGTGGAGAAGAGCAGCAGCCGGGCGATCGTGTGGGCGAAGTCCCCGTTCGGCGCCTCCACCAGGCGCACGTTGCGGAACTCGTGCTCCTCGCGCCAGTACGCGAGGTCGTCCTCGCCGCGGCCGGAGCCGTCGGCCTGGCCGGCCCGGGTGAGCAGCTGGCGGGCCTGGCCGAGCAGGTCGAGGCCGAGGTTGGCGAGCGCGACCTCCTCCTCCAGCTCGGGGGCGCGGGTGCACCACTCGGTCAGCCGCTGGGCCAGCACCAGCGCGTCGTCGCCGAGCATCAGGCAGTACGCGGCGAGGTCGGCGCCGTCGATCCCGGGCGGCAGGGCGGTGTCGACGCCGAGCAGCGGGTCGGCGAAGCCCGTCCCGTACGCCCAGCGGGCCTCGCCCTCGGGCTCCGGGTCGGCCTCGCTGAGGGTCAGGTAGACGTGGTCGTCGGTCATGGCGGTCGGTGCTCCCCCGTCAGATGTGCGGGACATCCTCGGGGATGTCGTAGAAGGTCGGGTGGCGGTAGACCTTGTCGCCGCTGGGCTCGAAGAACGGGTCGTGCTCGTCCGGGGTGGAGGCGGTGATCGCCTCCGAGCGGACCACCCAGAGGCTGACGCCCTCGTTGCGGCGGGTGTACAGGTCGCGGGCGGCCAGCAGAGCCATCCGGTCGTCGGGCGCGTGCAGCGACCCGACGTGGACGTGGTTCAGCCCGCGCCTGGGGCGGACGAACACCTCGTACAGCGGCCAGCCGGCCTGGATGCCACTCACAGCTCGTTCACCTCGTTCTCGGCTCTGTGCTCGGTCTCACGCTCGGTGTCGCGCCCGCCGGTGGGCGCCGCGGTGGACGCTGCGGCTTCGGCGGCGGTGCGCTTGGCCGCGTAGGCCAGGGCGGCCTCCCGGACCCAGGCGCCCTCCTCGTGGGCCTCCCGGCGGCGGTCCACCCGCTGGGCGTTGCACGGGCCCTGGCCCTGGATCACCCGCTTGAGCTCCGACCAGTCGGGCTCGCCGAAGTCCCAGCTGCCGCGCTCCTCGTTCCAGCTCAGCGCCGGGTCCGGGAGGGTGACGCCGAGGTGCTCGGCCTGCGGGACGCTCATGTCGACGAAGCGCTGCCGCAGCTCGTCGTTGGTGTGCCGCTTGATCCGCCAGATCATCGACTGGGCGGTGTTCGGCGAGTCGCCGTCCGGCGGGCCGAACATCATCAGCGACGGCCACCACCAGCGGTCCACCGCGTCCTGGACCAGCCGCCGCTGGCCCTCGGTGCCGCGCATCAGGGTCATCAGCAGCTCGTAGCCCTGCCGCTGGTGGAAGGACTCCTCCTTGCAGATGCGGACCATCGCGCGGGCGTAGGGCCCGTACGAGCAGCGGCACAGCGGCACCTGGTTGCAGATCGCGGCGCCGTCCACCAGCCAGCCGATCACCCCGACGTCGGCGAAGGTGAGGGTCGGGTAGTTGAAGATCGAGGAGTACTTCTGCCGCCCGGAGATCAGTTTCTCGGTGAGCTCGGCGCGGTCCACGCCCAGGGTCTCGGCGGCGGCGTAGAGGTAGAGGCCGTGCCCGGCCTCGTCCTGCGCCTTGGCGAGCAGGATCGCCTTGCGCCGCAGGGACGGCGCGCGGGTCAGCCAGTTGCCCTCGGGCTGCATGCCGATGATCTCGGAGTGCGCGTGCTGGGCGATCTGCCGGATCAGCGTCGCCCGGTAGGCCTCGGGCATCCAGTCGCGAGGCTCGATCCGCTGCTCCGCAGCGATCACCTCGTCGAACCGCCCCTCCAGGGCAGGCTCGGCCACTTCTGCTGTCACCACGACTCCCACTCGGTCGCTTCCACCCGACTGACCGTTCGGTCGGTTCCATTGTGCGGGGTACGACCACCCCCTGACAAGGCAGGGGCGGGCGCGAACACGCCCGCCCCTGGTCAGCGCGGGTGCCCGGCCCGCCCCCGCCGGCCGGCCACCGTCGGTTCCCGGCTGCTCGGCACTCTCGGCTCTCGGCTCTCGGCGGGAATGGCCCGCGGAGCGGCTGGCCCCGCGAGCGGCTACCGGAGCGCCTCCAGCGCCCGGGCACGCGCCACGCGCCCGGCGAAGACGTCCCCGCGCTGCTCCTCCATCCGCCGCAGTGCCGTCCGGCGGTCACGCGCGGAGAGCCGGTCCAGATAGAGCCCGCCGTTCAGGTGGTCGGCCTCGTGCTGGAGGCACCGGGCGAAGTAGCCGCGACCTTCGATCACCAGTGGCCTGCCCGCCTTGTCCTGCCCGCGCACCACGGTGTGGTCCGGCCGGGCCACCTCCAGGTACGGGCCGGGCACGGAGAGGCAGCCCTCATCGGTCACGACCAGCCTGCGCCCGGCGGCCGGCTCCTCGTCCAGTACGGGATTGACAATGTGCCCCACGTGCCGCACCCCGTCCTCGTCGGTGCAGTCCCAGACGAACAGCCGCAGGTCCACACCGACCTGATTGGCCGCCAGCCCCGCGCCCTCCGCGACGTGCATGGTGGCGAACATGTCGTCGATCAGGGCCGACAGCTCCGGCGTGCCGAAGTCGACGACCTCCCTGGACCCCCGGTGCAGCACCTCCTCGCCCACCACGGTGATCCGCCGCACCGAGCCGCGCAGCACCTCCGGGGCAAGCGCCGGGTACGAGTCCACCGGCTCCCCCTGCACCCTGACCCGCCGGTCCACCATCCGCTGCTTCGGCCGCAGGGCCATCGCGGCACCCCCTTCGTCTCGTCCGTCCGGCACTGGAGGCACGCCCGTCCGACCCGCTGTCGCAGCTGCTGCCGGGCGGCTTGCCAAGTGCTTTGCAAAGTAGCATCTTTGCAAAGTGACCGATGAAGAGACCGCCCTCCCGCACAGCCGGACGACCCGCCGGCTCCCCGACCATCCCGTGCGGATCGCGCTGCTGGACCTGATCGCCGAGCACGGCACCCTCACCTCCACCCAGGCCGCCCACCTGCTGGGCCACAGCTCCGGGCTCTGCTCCTTCCACCTGCGGCAGCTCGCCCGACACGGCCTGATCGAGGAGGCTCCGCCGACCGACGGCCGGGCCCGCCCCTGGCGGCTGCGCTGGGACGAACCGGCCCCGGCGGCCGCCGAGGACTTCGACCGGCTCGCCAGGGACCTGGAGGACACCGGCTACCGGCGCTGGCTGGCCCACCGGCCGCAGGCCCCGGCCGCCTGGCGCAAGGACGACGCGTTCAGCGCGGTACTGCATCTGACACCCGAGGAGGCGGCGGAGCTCGCGGCGGCCGTACGGCGGCTCATCGCGCCCTATCGGGAGCGGGGGCCGCGTCCCGGCACGGAGCCGGTCGCGGCCGTCAGCCGGATCTTCCCTCTGCTGGCAGAGGCCGGGGACGGGGAGCGCGGCAGGCTCGGCGGGGCCGAAGGGGTCGGCAGGGCCGAAGGGGTCGGCGGGGCGGACCAGGACGGCGAGGCCGGGCCCGCAGCGGGCTGAGGCCCCGGGGCGCGCGAACGCCGAGGGCCCGCCGCCTGCGGAGTGCGGGGCGACGGGCCCGGTGGGACCGCTGTGGGACCGGCCGGCGGCCGGCGGCCGGCCGGGGGACACCGGGCCGGCCAGGTGTCCGGCCGGTCAGCGGGGCGTGCGACCGGTCGGCGGGTGTCCGGCCGGTCAGGGCGTCGGCCGGTCCTTCAGGCGCGGGAGCGGGACGGCGAGCAGCGCGGCCAGCAGCGCGATCCGCGGCGCCAGCTCGTCCACCCGGATGTGCTCGTGCCGGGCGTGTGCCCCGGCCCCCACCGCACCCAGACCGTCCAGCGTCGGCAGACCGCGCGCGCCCGGCAGGTTGGTGTCGCCGGCACCGCCCGCCGGTGCGCCGTCCAACTGCTGGCCGAGCACCGCCGCCAGTGAGCGGACGTGCCGCAGCAGCGGGTTCCCGGACCGTTCCGGCCAGGCCGGGCGGCTGGAGAGCACCTCGGTGCGCACCCGTGCGCCGGGCCGCAGCGCGGTCAGGTGGGCCAGGTGGTCGAGGGTACGGCGCTGCGCCTCGGCGGTCGCGAAGCGCAGCCCGAGCTCGGCCTCGGCCCGGCCGGCGACCACGTTGGGCCGGCTGCCGCCGCTGATCCGGCCGGTGTTCAGCTCGGTGCCCGGGTGGCAGACCAGACCGCGTACCGCGACCAGCTGGTCGACGAGCTCGTCCACCGCCGAGATTCCCTCGGCCGCGTCGTTGCCCGCGTGCGCCTCCCGGCCGGTGACGGTCAGCCGCACCCGCGCGGTGCCCCGGCGGGCCGTCTTGACCCGGCCGTCGGGGTGCGGCGGCTCCAGGCCCAGGATCGCGGCCGCACCGGGGAGTTGGCGCTCGACCAGGCGCTTGCCGTCCGGGCTGCCGACCTCCTCGTCGGACACCACGACCAGCCGCACCGGCCGGTGCGGGCGCTGCCCGAGGTCGGCGAGCAGCGCGAACGCGCCCTCCAGCAGGGCGAGCCCGGCCTTCATGTCGAGCACGCCCGGGCCGCTGAGCAGCCCGTCCTGCTCGGCGACCGGCCACTCGTCCAGGATGCCGACCGGCCAGACGGTGTCGTGGTGGCCGACCACCAGGAGGTGCGGCAGGCTCTCGTCCTGGCCGGCCCACTCCACGACCAGGTGGTCGCCGGCGGGGCCGGGCTCGCGCCGCACCAGTGCCCCGGTGGCCCGGAACCCCGCGCCGAGCTCCTCGGCCAGCGCGTCGAGCCGGGGCGCGTCCCCGCTGGGTGACTCCATCCGGGCGAGGTCGGCGCAGCGGCGGCGGACGGCGCCGGCCAGCGTGCGGGCCCTGGAGCTCAGCGCGCGCGGCAGGCCGGGCAGTGCGGCGGTGGCGCCCGCCGTCGGGGCGGTGCCCGCGGCGGCCGTCAGCGCGGTGCTGCCGTTGGCGGAGAGCGGGCGCGGGCCGCCGTCGGCGGCCGAGCCGAGCCCGGAGGTGGTCGCGGACGCCGGGACGGGCGTGGCTGTGGCTGTGGTGGTGGATGTGGTGGTGGACTTGACCGCGGGAGCGGCGGGCGGCCTGACGGCGGGGCGGCTCATCGGACGGCTCCGCGGCCGCCGCCGGTACTCAGCGGACCGTGGGCGTGTCCGAGCCCGCCTGATCGCGCGTGGTGTCCGGGGCGCTCCTGCCCGGCCGCGGTCGGGAACGCTCCGGCCGACCCTGCGGACCCACAGGGCCCGCTCGGCCCGTGTGCGGTGGAACGGCCGGGCGGCATGCTTGGCAACATTGCGCTCTCCTCGCTCGATCCGGTAGCCCCGGTTCGGCCCGGAGCCCCGTGGACGCGGTTTCCGTGCGGCAGTGGTGCAGTGAGCGGCGCCACGCCGGGGAAGCCGAGAAGTGAGCCTAGAAGAACCGTTCGGTTTCCTGCGAGGTGGCCCTGGTCCCAGCGCGTCGGGCCCGGCCCCTCCTCGCGGCCCCGCCGGGACGATCGGCGCAGGGCATGCGGCGTACGGGCCTGGATCGGCGCGCGAGCGCGGTCGCCGGATCGCGCCCACCTCCACCATGGACCGCTCGCCCCCGATCGGCAGCGCAACCGCCCGAGGCGGGCCCGATCCACGCCGGATGGGTGAGGGGCGACCGGGCACCCCGGACCCGTGCGACCCATCGTGCGCGGGGCCCGGCGCCGGGTATGAATGCGGCACTCGGCGGGCCGGGTCCGGCGCGTCCGGGGGCCGGTGGGCCCTGCGGACGAGCGGGGGCGCGATGAGGGCGCACGAAGCAGGGCAGGGGCGCGCGCCACGGAGCGACGTCAGGGTTGCCCGTGCGCGGCGCCTCCATGCGCCGGGCGTGCGGGTCCGCCGGGCCGCCGGCCGCCGGGGAGGTGAGGTGAGGTGAACGGTCCGGCGCGCTGTCCGGCGGGCGGGGTGGCGACCGCGCCTCGATGATGGACCGGGGCCGGCCCGGCTCCGCATCCGGACGGGAGGAGCCCGCCATGACCGTCACCGTGCGGGACGCCGCAGCGAACAGCCGCTTCGAGGCGTGGGCCGGCGACGCACTCGCGGGGTTCGCCGAGTACGTCCGCAGCGATCGCCTGGTGGTCTATCCGCACACGGTGGTCGGGCCCGAGTTCGCCGGCCAGGGTGTGGGCAGCACACTGGCCCGGGCCGCGCTGGACGACGCCCGGCGGCGCGGTCTGCCGGTACTGGCGACCTGCCCGTTCATCAGCGGCTGGATGCTCCGGCACCCCGAGTACGCGGACCTGTCGTACGAGAATCCCAGCCACGTCAGCGACTGAGCACCGCGCCGCCGCTTGCCCACGCTCCCGTGACGATTCCGGTCGCGCAGGTCAGCGGCGCTCGATCGCGTCGAGGCCTCGCGCCAACTCCTCGGGGTTCATCACCGGGCGGAACTGGATCTTGGCGCCCAACTCCATGAACAGCGGCTCGGCGATCCTGGGCATCTCGGAGCTGTCCTTGAGGTCGAGGACGAAGAACGCGGTCCGCCGACCGTCCTCGGTACCGAAGTAGGCGGCCTCCGGCTGGTTGTTCTTCATGAACGCCTCCATGGTCGCCCGTAGCGAGCCGCTCTTGATCGCCTCGTTCGTCGCCTCGGTCGACATCTGTGCCGTCAACAGCATCCTCACGGGGCTCACCCCTTCCTGAGGGCCGGGGCCCGGCGCATCTGCACGTTCGGGCGTAACCCGGTCCCGTACACCTCCAGCCTCCTCCCGGCGGGCGCGCCATGGCAAAGCGGACATCGTCGGGCGACGCGAATCGCGAGGACGGACAACAGACGCCGGAGGTCAGCTGACCGATGACCACCGACCACCGACCGATGACCGATGACCGATGACGAGTGTCGGATGACAGATGTTGAAATCTGTCATCCGTCATGCCATAGTTGAGACCAGCCGGCCACCCCGTCCCCACCCACTCCCGGGAGCTCACCGTGACCTCCACCCCGATCCCCACCCGCACCCTCGGCGCCACCGGCCCCGTCATCTCCGTGCTCGGCCTCGGCACCATGGGAATGTCGGACCTCTACGGGCCCGCCGACGACGCGGAGTCGATCGCCACCATTCGCGCCGCCCTCGACGCGGGCGTCACCCTGCTCGACACCGGCGACTTCTACGGCATGGGCCACAACGAACTGCTGATCCACGAGGCGCTGCGCGGGCGCAACCGCGAGGACGTCCGGATCAGCGTGAAGTTCGGTGCCCAGCGCGGCCCCGACCGCAGCTGGCTCGGCTACGACGCGAGCCCCGCCGCCACCAGGACCGCCCTCGCGTACACCCTGCGCCGCCTGCGCACCGACCACGTCGACATCTACCGCCCGGCCCGGCTCGACCCGAACGTCCCGATCGAGGAGACCGTCGGCGCCATCGCCGACCTGGTGAAGGCCGGCTACGTCCGCCACATCGGCCTCTCCGAGGTGGGCGCCGAGACCCTGCGCCGCGCCGCCGCCGTCCACCCGATCAGCGACCTGCAGATCGAGTACTCGCTGATCTCCCGCTCCATCGAGGACGAGATCCTGCCCACCGCCCGTGAGCTCGGTATCGGCATCACCGCCTACGGCGTGCTCTCCCGCGGCCTGCTCAGCGGCCACTGGAGCAACGACCGGGAGATCGCCGCGACGGACTTCCGCGGCGCCAGCCCGCGCTTCCAGGGCGAGAACCTGAGCCACAACCTGAACCTGGTGGAGGCGCTGCGCGCGATCGCCGAGGCCCGGGGCGCGAGCGTGGCGCAGGTGGCCATCGCCTGGGTCGCCTCGCGCGGCGAGGACATCGTCCCGCTGGTCGGCGCCCGGCGCCGCGATCGCCTCACCGAGGCCCTCGGAGCGCTGGCCGTCACCCTCAACGCGGCGGATCTGGCCGCCATCGAGTCCGCCGTCCCCGCCGGAGCCGCCGCCGGCGACCGGTACGCTGCCGCACAGATGGCCTTCCTCGACAGCGAGCGCTGACCCGCCCCACCCCGCCGCACCACGCCGCCGCCGCACCACCCGTAAGGACGTACCTCCCCGTGACCACGGACAACGCACTCACCCCCGAGCAGATCCTGAGCGCGGCAGAGGACGTCCTGCGGCGGTACGGACCGGGCAAGGCCACCGTCGTGGACATCGCCCGCACCCTGGGCGTCAGCCACGGCAGCGTCTACCGGCACTTCCCCAGCAAGGCCGCCCTGCGCGAGGCCGTCACCCAGCGCTGGCTGGAGCAGTCGCACAACCGCCTGGCCTCGATCACCGTCGAGCGCGGCCCGGCCGTGGAGCGCCTGCACCGCTGGCTGGCGACCCTGTTCGCCGCCAAGCGGAAGAAGGCGCTGGACGATCCCGAGCTGTTCGCGACATACATGACCCTGATCACCGAGTCCAGCACGACCGTCGACGCCCATCTGGAGACGCTCACCGCGCAGATCGGCACGATCATCCAGGACGGCATCCACCAGGGCGAGTTCACCCCCACCCATGTGGGCACGGTGGCCCGGGCCGTATTCCAGGCCACCGCGCACTTCCACGACCCCGCGCACGCCGCCGAGTGGGCCGACCCCAGGGCCGAGGCCGACTTCGAGGCCCTCTGGGCGCTGCTCCTCAACGGCCTGCGCGCCTCCTGACCCCGGCGGGAACCCGGCGCAGCACCGGCCCCAACCCCACCGCCGCAACCCCACCGCCGGCGCCCCGGCACCGGCGAAATCCCCTCGCCCACCGCACGGCCCGACGGGCAGACTGCTGCCACCAGTCGGTCTCACCCGGAGGACACCATGCGCGCGCCCACCCCGGCCGTAGACAGCCTGCACGGTCTCGCGCTGGGCGACGCCTTCGGCGACCGCTGGTTCTCCGTCCCGACCGACGAGGCCGCCACCGAGCTGGCCGCCCGCATCCCACGCCAGGCGCCGTGGCACTGGACCGACGACACCGCGATGGCCGTGGTGCTGGTCCAACACCTCGTCCGGCACGGCGAGATCAGGCAGGACGAGCTGGCGCGCGGCTTCGCCGCCGCGTACACCGCCGAGTACGGGCGCAAGTACGGCCCGTCCATGCATCAGGTGCTGCGCGCGATCCAGGAAGGCGCCGACTGGCGGGTGGTCACCTCGGGGCTGTTCGGCGGCCAGGGCTCGTACGGCAACGGCGCGGCGATGCGGGTGGCGCCGCTGGGCGCCTGGTTCGCGGACGACCTCGACACGGTCGCCGAGCAGGCCCGGCTGCAGGCGCTCACCACGCACTTCAACCCGGAGGCTGTGGTCGGCGCGCAGGCGGTCGCACTGGGTGCGGCGCTGGCCGTGCGCAGCCGGGGCGGCACCGCGCCGGGGCGGACGGAGTTCCTGACCGAGATCGCCGCCCGGCTGCCGGACAGCGACGTCAGGTCGGGTCTGCGGGTGGCGGCCGGGCTGCCGGCGCGGACGTCGGTGCGTCACGCCGCGGTGGTGCTCGGCTCAGGGTTGCGGATCTCGGCCCCGGACACCGTGCCGTTCGCGCTGTGGTCCGCGGCGGGTCAGCCGGACTCGCTGCCCGAGGCGATCTGGCAGACCGTGGGCGGCTGGGGCGACATGGACACCACCTGCGCCATCGCGGCCGGGGTGGTCGCCGCCCGGACCGGCCTGGGCGGCGTACCGCAGCTCTGGCTCGACGCCCGCGAGAGCCTGCCGGACGGGTTGGACGCGGCGGCCTGACGTACGCAGGACGTGCGCGGCCTCACGTTCGCAGGCGGGGGTGGGGCCGACGTCCGGCCCCGCCCCCGCCCGGCGGCCGTCAGCGACGGGAGTTGCCGAAGAGGATCCGGTAGATGATCAGCAGGACGAGCGCACCTCCGATGGCCGACCCCCAGGTGGCCAGGTCGAAGAAGTGCGCCGAGACAGGGCGGTCGAAGACCCGGGACGAGATCCAGCCGCCGACGAACGACCCGGCGACGCCGATCAGCGTGGTCACGATCAGGCCACCGGGGTCCCGACCCGGCAGCAGGAACTTGGCGATGGCTCCGGCCAGCAGGCCCAGGACTATCCAAGCGATGATGCCCATACCGTCTTCCCGCCCTCCACTGCGCGACCCCACTCGCGGCCGCCTCGCGGGGTAGGACGCGCCCGCCGGACGGCCGGTTGCACCCCGCCCCGGCGCCGCCGGGCGAACCTGGACCCGACATCCACTCCGTGCGCCGCCCACGGGCCGAGCGGGTCAGGGTCTGCGCCGCGCGCCGGGGCTGAGCAGGGTGTAGAGGAGCAGGGCGGAGGCGAACTCGACGGCCCAGCCGTAGTCGGCGAGCGGCTTGAGGACGGGGATGAGACCGTCGACGGGGAACGGCCCCTGTCTGGCCCCGGTGGCGTCGACGGTGGAGTAGGAGCCGCCCACCGCGAGGACACCGCCGACGAGCAGGGCCAGCACCGCGCGCCAGTTCCAGCCGCCGGCGTACCAGTACCGGCCGCCGGCGCGGTAGAGCTCGCCCAGCGCGAGCCGGGTGCGCCGGATCAGCCAGTAGTCGGCGATCAGGACGCCCGCGACGGTGCCGAGCAGCCCGCCCACGACGCCGAGCCAGGTGAAGATGTACACGTGCGGGTCGGCGATCAGCTTCCACGGCATGATGGCGATCCCGACCACACCCGTGATCAGCGCGCCGGTGCGGAAGTTGATGAAGCGTGGGGCGAGGTGCGACAGGTCGTACGCGGGGCTGACGACGTTCGCCGCGATGTTCACCGACAGGGTCGCGACCAGCACCACCAGCAGCGCGAACAGCGTGCCCGGGATGCTGTCCATCTTCGCGGCGAGCTCGATCGGATCCCAGATCGGGGTGCCGTACACCGCCTGCGAGCCGGAGGTGACCAGCACCGACAGCAGCGCGAAGAGCGTCATCGTGGTCGGCAGCCCCAGGGCCTGCCCGCGGATCTGGGCGCGCTGGCTGCCCCCGAAGCGGGTGAAGTCGGGGATGTTGAGCGCGAGCGTCGACCAGAAGCCGATCATGCCCATCAGGGCCGGGAAGAAGACCTTCCAGAACTCGCTCCCCCAGCCGAGCGCGGAGGGCTGGCTCAGCAGCGGGCCGAAGCCGCCCGCCTTCACCGCGATCCACACCAGCATCGCCAGCGCGCCGACGATCACGAACGGCGCCGCCCAGTTCTCGAACCGGCGCAGCGTCTCCATGCCGCGGACGACCACCGCGATCTCGATCAGCCAGAAGACACCGAAGGACAGCCAGAGCGTCCAGGGGTGTCCCGCGATCTCCCCGGCCGTCTGCCAGCCGGAGCCGAACAGCTTGCCCGCGAGCAGGAAGATGCCCTCGCCGCCGATCCAGGTCTGGATCCCGAACCAGGCGCACGCCACGGCCGCCCGCAGCAGCGCCGGCAGGTTGGCCCCGTGCAGCCCGAACGACGCGCGGGCGAAGACCGGGAACGGGATGCCGTACTTCGTTCCCGCGTGTCCGGTCAGCAGCATCGGCGCCAGCACCACGAGGTTGCCCAGTGCGATGGTGAGCACCGCCTGCTTCCAGTCCATCCCCAGCGCGACCAGGCTCGAGGCCAGGGTCCAGGAGGGGATGTTGTGCGCCATGCCGACCCAGAGGGCCAGGTAGTTGTAGACACCCCAGGTACGGCGCTCGACCGGCACCGGCGCCAGGTCGTCGTTGGCGAACCGGGGATCGTCGAGCACCACCCCTTCGGCGAGGGCGACCCGGCCGTCGGGGTACGTCTGCTGGGCGGCCGGGGAGTCGGACTGGGACGGTGCGGTGGAGGGCATCGGGGCCACCTCGGTTCGCGGGGTCTCGGGGCTGCCGGGGGGACGCGTCATCGGTCCCGGGGCGGTTTCAGGCCGCCGAGAGCCTCGGGATGACGTCGCTGCCGTAGGCGTCGATGGTCTGCTCGATCCCGTCGTGCATGGCGTAGACGGCGAACTGGTCGACGCCCAGGGAGCGCAGCTGTTCGAGCCTGGCCAGCTGGGCGTCCGGCGGGCCGATCAGGCAGAACCGGTCGACGATCTCGTCCGGCACGAAGGCGGTGTCGGGGTTCCCGGCGCGGCCGTGGTGGCTGTAGTCGTAGCCCTGGCGGCCCTTGATGTACTCGGTGAGGGCCTCGGGTACCAGCGCGGAGTGCTCGCCGTAGTGGGTGACCAGGTCGGCGACGTGGTTGCCGACCATGCCGCCGAACCAGCGGCACTGCTCGCGCGCGTGGGCGAGCTTCTCGGGCGAGTCGTCGGCGGTGACGTACGCGGGCGCGGCGACGCAGATGGTGAGGGCGTCGGGGTCGCGGCCGGCCTCGGCGGCGGCCTTGCGGACGGCCTTGACCATGTACTCGGTGAGGTAGGGGTCGGCGAGCTGGAGGATGAAGCCGTCGGCCTGCCGGCCGGTCAGCGCCAGTGCCTTGGGCCCGTACGCGCCCATCCAGAGGGGCAGCGCGCCGTCCTTGACCCAGGGCAGGTGCATCTCGGTCCCGTCGACCTCGACCGTGCGGCCCTCGGCCAGCTCCTTGATCGCGTGCATGGCCTCGGAGAGCCGGGCCAGGGTGGCGGGGCGGCGGCCGGCGACGCGCATCGCCGAGTCGCCACGGCCGATGCCGCAGACGGTGCGGTTGCCGTACATGTCGTTGAGGGTGGCGAAGAGGGAGGCCGTCACCTCCCAGGTCCTGGTGGACGGGTTGGTGACCATCGGGCCGACGGTGAGGCGCTCGGTGGCGGCGAGGATGCGGCTGTAGATGACGAAGGGCTCCTGCCACAGCACGCAGGAGTCGAAGGTCCAGCCGTGGCTGAAGCCGGCCTGTTCGGCGCGGACCATGCGGTCGATCAGCAGGCGGGCGGGCGGGTCGGTCTGCAGGACGAGGCCGATGTCCATGGGTTTCACCACTCCTGAGGGAATGCCGGGGCCGCCCGGGGCCGGCCGACCGGCCCCGGGAGACGCGGTGACGGGGGATCAGAGCAGGTACTGACAGGTGTCGCGGCGCAGGAACGCGCCGTGACCGGCCCGGCCGAGCCAGCTGCCGTCGTCCAGGACGACACTGCCGCGCGACAGGACGGTGCGGGAGCGGCCGGTCAGCCGGCGGCCCTCGTACGCCGAGTAGTCGACGTTCATGTGGTGGGTGGCGGCGGAGACGGTCTGCACGGCGACGGGATCGTAGATCACCAGATCCGCGTCGGCGCCGGGGGCGACGGTGCCCTTACGGGGGTAGAGGCCGAACATCCGGGCGGGCGCGGCGCAGGCGATCTCGATCCAGCGGCGGCGGCTGATCCGGCCCTCGACCACGGCCTGGTGCAGCAGGTCCATCCGGTTCTCCACCCCGGGCAGCCCGTTGGGGATCTTGGAGAAGTCGCCCCGGCCGAGCTCCTTCTGCCCGGAGAAGCAGAACGGGCAGTGGTCGGTGGAGACCACCTGGAGGTCGTTGGTGCGCAGCCCCCGCCAGAGCGCCTCCTGGTGCTCGCGCGGGCGCAGCGGGGTGGAGCAGACGTACTTGGCGCCCTCGAAGCCGGGTTCGGCGAGATTGTCGGTGGAGAGGAAGAGGTACTGCGGGCAGGTCTCGCCGAAGACGTTGAGGCCGGCGTCGCGGGCCTGGGCGAGTTCGGCCAGGGCCGAGGCCGCCGAGACGTGCACGACGTAGAGCGGGCTGCCGGCCACCTGGGCGAGCTTGATGGCGCGGTGGGTGGCCTCGGCCTCCAGCAACTCGCGGCGGACCTCGCCGTGGTAGCGGGGGTCGGTCTGGCCGGCGGCCAGGGCCTGTTCGACCAGGACGTCGATGGCGATGCCGTTCTCCGCGTGCATCATGATCAGCCCGCCGTTGGCGGCGCCGCGCTGCATGGCGCGCAGGATCCGGCCGTCGTCGCTGTAGAAGACGCCGGGGTAGGCCATGAAGAGCTTGAAGGAGCTGGACTCGCCGGAGTCGACCAGCAGGTCCATCTCCTTGAGCACGGCCTCGTTGACGTCGGAGACGATGGTGTGGAAGCCGTAGTCGATGGCGCAGTTGCCCTCGGCCTTGGCGTGCCAGGCGTCCAGGCCCTCGCGCAGCGAGCCGCCGACGGGCTGGACGGCGAAGTCGATGATGGTGGTGGTGCCGCCCCAGGCGGCGGCGCGCGTGCCGGTCTCGAAGGTGTCGGAGGCGGCGGTGCCGCCGAAGGGCAGCTCCATGTGGGTGTGCGCGTCGACCCCGCCGGGGATGACGTAGTGCCCGGTGGCGTCGATGGCGGTGTCGGCGCTCCAGGCCTCGGCGGCGGAGCTGCCGGTGGCGGCCAGGGCGGCGATCCGCTCGCCCTCGATCAGCACGTCGGCGTACAGCTCCTCGCCGGCGGTGATCACCAGGCCGCCCCGGATCACGGTGCGGGTCATGGCTGTCGCCCTCCTCTCAGGCCTGGGCCAGCGGTCCGTACGCCTCCGGGCGGCGGTCGCGGTAGAACGCCCACTGCTGGCGGACCTCCTCGATCATCGCGAGGTCGAGGTCGCGCACGATCAGCTCCTCCTCCTTGTCGGAGGCCGGCTCACCGACGAACTGGCCGCGGGGGTCGACGAAGTAGGAGGTGCCGTAGAAGTCGTTGTCGCCGTACTCCTCGGTGCCGACCCGGTTGATCGCCGCGACGAAGTACTCGTTGGCGACGGCGGCGGCGGGCTGCTCCAGCTGCCAGAGGTAGGCGGAGAGACCGCGGCTGGTGGCGGAGGGGTTGTAGACGATCTGTGCGCCGGCCAGGCCGAGCGCGCGCCATCCCTCGGGGAAGTGCCGGTCGTAGCAGATGTAGACACCGACCTTGCCGACGGCGGTGTCGAAGACGGGCCAGCCGAGGTTTCCGGGCTTGAAGTAGTACTTCTCCCAGAACCCCTTGACCTGCGGGATGTGGTGCTTGCGGTACTTGCCGAGGTAGCTGCCGTCGGCGTCGATCACGGCGGCGGTGTTGTAGTAGACGCCGGGCTGTTCCTCCTCGTAGACGGGCACCACGATGACGAGGTTGAGCTCGCGGGCGAGGGACTGCATCCGAGTGACGGTGGGGCCGTCGGGGACGGCCTCGGCCCAGCGGTAGTGCTCGGGCTCCTGCACCTGGCAGAAGTAGGGGGCGTTGAAGACCTCCTGGAAGCCGATGACCTGGGCGCCCTGGTCGGCGGCCTCCCGGGCGTAGCGCTCGTGCAGCGCGATCATGGATTCCTGGTCGCCGGTCCATTTGGTCTGGACGAGGGCAGCGCGGACGATCTGCGACATGGTTACCTCCGCAACTCCGTGGCCCGTCGGGGGCGGGCCGGCCGGTCTGTGGTCAGCAGGGCGGATCTACGTGCGTAGACCGTAGGCCCGGCACCGGTGGCCTGACAATACGTCGGACGCGATGCGGTGGGGCCGATCTGCTCACGCGGACACGCGGGGAGATCCGTATCAGGTGAGACCGTCATCTACCCCGGGTGCGCGTTCGATACTCCTGTGCCGCGTGGTTCACTCCGGCCCCGGGCGCCGTACCGGTGTTCGGCAGGTTTCGCTCCAGCGGAGATAGGCCATTCGGATGGTTTCGCGCCGCAGGCGCTGCGCTCGGGGTGCGCAGCCGTCATGATGCTGACTCCGTCTGTCACGGACCGCTGACCGATGGTCACCGGGAGGTGAGCGTGGCCGCTGATCCTCGTACCGAACCACGGGTGCCCGCCTGGCTGGGCGCCCTGCTGGTGCCTGCCGCGCTGGTGCCGCTCACCGTCGGCGCGGTGGTCTTCGCCCGGCTGGCCCCGGCCGTCGACGACGTCGGGCTCCAGCTGGCCGGCAGCCGGGCCGCGGCGCAGCAGGTGGTCGGCACCGCCGCCGGTGACTTCCGGGCGGCCCTGCACGCCGACTACTTCCTGCTGGCCGGCTACACGCTCACGCTGGCGGCCGGCGGCCTGCTCGGCGCCTATGTCTTCACCCAGCACCGCAAGCGGCGGGTGGCCTGGGCGGCCGCCGGTGCCGCCGTGCTGGCCGGCGCCTGCGACGTGGTGGAGAACGTGCTGCTCCAGCAGGGCCTGGACCACCTGGCGGCGGGCCCGGACCTGCCGTTCGCGCTGGCGACGGCCTTGGCCACGGTCAAGTGGCTGCTGCTGGGCGTCGCCGTCCCCGTGGCCCTGGTCTGCCTCACCGTCACACTCACCAGGGCGGGCCGGGCCGTCCTGCACGGGCTGCGCCGCGGGGACGCGCTGCCGGCCGCGGCGCCCCAGGGGCAGGCGGGGCGGGATGGGCAGGACGGGCAGGAGGGCGACGGCGGCCCGGCCGGCCAGGACCCGCAGGCCCCGGAGGTGGTCCCGCCCTGGCCGGTGGCCGTGGCACACGGCGAACGCTGGCCGCCGGGCGCCCGCCCCCACGGCCCGCTGGAGCGCGAGGCCCGCTGGCGCAACGGCGCCCTGGTGCCGCCCGGCCGGGGCGACGCCGAGCTCGGCTTCTGCGTCTCGGGCGGCGGCATCCGCTCGGCCTGCGTCAGCCTCGGCGCCCTCCAGGCGCTGCGCCCCTGGCTGCTGCGGGCCCGCTACCTGGTCTCGGTCTCCGGCGGCGGCTACACCGTGGGCGCCATGCAGCTCGCGCTCAGCGGCTCGGCACCGGGCAGCGGGGTCAAGGCCCCGATCGACGCCGCCCTGACGAGCGCAGAAGTCCTCGAACCGGGCTCCCCGGAGGAGGACCACCTGCGCCGGCACTCCAAGTACCTGGCCGACGGCACGGCCCAGTGGCTGGTCGCCCTCGGGGTGCTGCTGCGCGGGCTGCTCGCCGGGATGGCCCTGCTGCTGGCGACCGTCCTGGTCACCGGCCTCGCGCTGAGCTGGGCGTACCACCTGGTGCCGCTCACCGCACTGGACCCGCTGGCCGCGGTGGGGCTGCGCACGCCCGCCGACGCCACGCTGCCGGCGCTGGACTTCCGCCGGCCGGCGGTGCTGGCCGTCCTCGCGCTGCTGGTGTGCGCGGTGGCCGGCTGGCTGCTGTGGTTGCTCGCGTTCACCACCCTGGGGTGGAAGCACAAGCTGCCGAGGACGCTGCGCGCGGTGTTCCAGGGCTCGATAGGGCTGGCCCTGCTGCTGGTCGCCGGTGTGGTGGTGGTCCCCTCGATCGCCTGGGTGGCCGTCCGGCTCCAGCAAGGCTTGGAGGTCGGCGCCCCGCAGACCGGCGCTGGCGTCAGCCTCACCGTGCTGGTCAGCTACGCCGCCGTGCTGCTCGGCACGCTGTGGCGCGGCCGGCAGCGGGTCGGCCACGGCGTCGCCGGGCTGCGCGCCGCACTCAGCGGCAGCCCGCAGCTGACCCGCGCGGCGGTCTCCACCGGGATCGCCCAGTACCTGGTGGTGTGGGCCGTGCTCACCCTGCTGGCCGTGGTGTCCCTGCTCGCACTGGGCTGGGCGATCGCGACCGGGCGGTCCTGGCCCGTCGGCGCGCAGATCACGCTGCCCGCGATGCTGGGGCTGGTCGGGCTCAACCTGGACCAGACCTGGCTGAGCCTGCACCCGTTCTACCGGCTGCGGCTGGCCTCGGCGTTCGCGGTGCGCCGCGCCACCGAGCCCGACGGCGAGCGCCTCGCCCGCCCGTACGACTTCGCCGCGGAGCAGACCAGCCTCAGCTGGTACGGCCGACGGCACGATGGCTTCCCGCAAGTGATCTTCGCAGCCGCCGCCAACCTCTCCGGCAGCGACCGCACTCCCCCGGGCCGGCACGCCGTCTCGCTGACCCTCTCCCACGACTACGTGGGCGGCCCGGACATCGGGTACGCCAAGACCTCCTGCCTGGAGGAGCGCACCCGGCGGCACATCGCCCGGGACTTGACCGTGCAGTCGGCGATGGCCGTCTCGGGCGCCGCGTTCTCCTCCGCGATGGGTCGTCAGGCCAGGGCGTTCCAACGGCTGTTCGCCGTCACCAACGCCAGGCTCGGCACCTGGCTGCCCAACCCGGCGGCGCTCGCCACCCTCTGGAAGCCCGGCCGGGACTGGCGCTTCGCCTCGCAGCCGGCCGTCCGCCGGCTGCCGTACCTGCTGCGCGAGCTGTGCGGACGGTACCCGATGGACGACCGCTTCCTGCTGGCCACCGACGGCGGACACTACGAGAACCTGGGGCTGGTGGAGCTGCTGCGCCAGGGTGTGCGGACGGCGGTGTGCATCGACGCCAGCGGTGACACCCCGCCGTTCGCCACCACCCTCGCCCAGGCGATCACCCTCGCCCAGGAGGAGCTCGGCATCACCATCACGCTGCACCACCCGGAGGCCCTCACCCCCGGCAGTGCCGACCCGGCCACGGCCCCGGCGTCCCTGCTGGCCCAGCTCGGCGCCAGGCTCTCCGCGTCGGCGGTGATCACCGGCGACATCCTCTACCCGCGCGAGCTGGAGATCGACGGCAGACCCTGCGGGCGGCACGGCACCCTGGTCGTGGCGCGCGCCTCGCTCACCGCGGACATGCCCTACCAGCTGCACTCCTACGCCGTCTCGCACCCGGTCTTCCCCCGGGACAGCACCAGCGACCAGTGGTTCGACCACAGCCAGTTCGACGCCTACCAGAGCCTCGGGCAGTACCTCGGCGAGCGGGCCGCCGCCCGGCTGGACGCGCTCTGAGCGCCTGCCCCGGCCGGCCGGGCCCGCCGGCCCGGGCGCTGTGGCAACACTCCCGGATCGCGGACACGGCTTGACGTGCCGTCGTCCTGTCGTGAACCATCGGCTCATGGACTCCGGCACCGCCCTGGTATGCCGCCTGCACGTCGATCTGCGACGCCAGGCGAGCTCCATGTGTGCCTGTTGACGCTCGGCCCCCGGCCGGCTCCCGCCCTGTGACGCTCTCCAGGGCCGTTGTCGCACACCCCTGATCAACCCCGTTCTCCGTTCGGCGGCGCCCGCCCCTGCGCGGGCTGCCGCCGTCCTCCGCAGCCATCCCCGAGGACGCCGTATGAGCCTGGACCTCGCACCTGAGCCGACCCACGCGCCGGCCGGCCGCCGCGCCGACGACCACAACCGCGCGCCCGCCGCGGGCCCCGAACCGGCCGCGGGCCCCGCACCGGGCGGGACGGACCTGCCTGCCGGAGCCGGCGGGCCGCTCTCCCCGAATGCCCTGCGAAGGATCGTCCGTGAGCTGGCCGAGCGGCCCGAGCGGTGGATCCAGCACGTCAGACTCTCCACCGACGACCGCTGGTACCGGCGGCTGGAGGCCGGCGAGGACCACGAGGTCTGGCTGATCAGCTGGCTGCCCGGCCAGTCCACCGGGTTCCACGACCACGGCGGCGCGCGCGGCGCGTTCACCGTCGCACTCGGTGAGCTGGAGGAGCTCTCGCTCGGCGGCGCCGACCAGGGCCTGCTGGTGCGTCGTCTCCCGGCAGGCACCACCCGCGCCTTCGGCCCCGAGTACCTGCACGACGTGCGCAACACCGCCTCGGGCCCCGCCGTCACCCTGCACGCCTACTCGCCGCCGCTGAGCGAGATGTCGCACTACGAGCTGCGGGCCGGCGGCCTCGTCCGCACCTCCAAGGAAGGACCGGAACAGTGGTGACCACCATCGACGACCTGATCGAGCGCGCCCGCGAGGGCGTGCACCGGCCGCGGGCCCGCGCGGCGTACGACGCGCAACAGGACGGCGCGCTGCTGGTCGACATCCGGCCGGCCGCGCAGCGCGCCCGCGAGGGGGAGATCCCCGGCTCGCTGATCGTCGAGCGCAACGTCCTGGAGTGGCGGCTCGACCCGACCAGCGGCCACCGCGTCCCCGAGGCGCACGGGTACGACGTCGAGGTGATCGTGGTCTGCTCCGAGGGCTACGCCTCCAGTCTGGCCGCCGCCTCGCTGCGCGAGCTGGGCCTGCACCGGGCCACCGATCTGGACGGCGGTTTCGTCGGCTGGGCGGCGGCCGGACTGCCCACCCGCCCGGGCGGCTGACCGGAGCACACCCGGCGCCGACCCGACGCCGGCCATCCGCCTGACGCCCCGCAAGCTGACGCCAGGTCGGTCCGGTCCTCCTCGGCTCCCGCCCGGCTCCGACGCGGCTCCTGCCACGGTTCTGCAGGCTTCCCTTCCAACTCCCGACGACTTCTTGCCAACTTCCTTACGACTTCCTTCCGGATCAGGCGATAAGTCGACTGAATGACGTTCTGGACGGTAAGTAAATGACAGACGGGAGAGGAACGGGGTCGTAGCCTGATCAAGGTTTCCGCCGGTCCGAAGGTGGGCAACCACGCGGGCGGCAGAGCGCCCGCACGTACACCCGCAACCGGACAACCGGGACGATCGGCGCCACGGCGCCACAGCTAGGAAGCCTCAGTGATCAGATTCGACGGCGCGGGCAAGCGCCACCCCGACGGCACCATCGCCGTCGGGGGCCTCGACCTGGATGTCCCGACCGGACGGATAACCGTGCTGGTCGGCCCCTCCGGCTGCGGCAAGACCACCCTCCTGCGGATGGTCAACCGGATGGTGGAACCGACCTCGGGCCGGGTGCTGCTGGACGGCACCGACGTCGCCCGGCTCGACGCGGCCAAGCTGCGCCGGGGCATCGGCTATGTGATCCAACAGGCGGGGCTCTTCCCGCACCGCCGGGTGATCGACAACATCGCCACCGTGCCCTACCTGCTGGGCTGGGACCGCAAGAAGGCCCGCGCCCGGGCCGACGAGCTGCTGGAGCTGGTCGGGCTCGCGCCGGAGACGGCCAGGCGCTACCCCTTCCAGCTCTCCGGCGGCCAGCAGCAACGCGTAGGCGTGGCCCGGGCACTCGCCGCCGACCCGCCGGTGCTCCTGATGGACGAGCCGTTCAGCGCCGTCGACCCGGTGGTCCGCGCCGGGCTCCAGGACGAACTGCTGCGCCTGCAGTCCGAGTTGCACAAGACCGTGCTGTTCGTCACGCACGACATCGAGGAGGCCGTCCGGCTGGGCGACCAGGTGGTGGTGCTGCGCAACCACGGCGAGATCGCCCAACTCGCCGACCCGCACACCCTGCTGACGTCCCCCGCCGACGAGGGCGTGGCCGCCTTCCTGGGCCGCGACCGCGGCCTGCGGGGCCTGGGCCTGCGCCCGGCCGCCGCCATCACCACCCGCCCGCTCCAGGACGGGCTGCGCCATGGCGGCTGGGAGCTGACGCTCGACGACGCACGCCGCCCGATCGGCTGGATCGACCGCACCGGCTCGCCCGAACTGCACCCCGTCCCCGGCTACCGGCCCGCCACCGACACCCTGCGCACCGCGCTGGACGCCGCGGTGCTCTCGCCCGCGGGCGTCGCCGTCGCCCTGGACGAGGAGGGCCGGGCGATCGGGACGGCGAGCCGGGAGGCCGTGCTCGACGCCCTCGCCGCCGGGCCCGGCCCCGCGGCCCCCTCCGCCGGCAAGGAGGCGCCCGGTGGAGACTGAGCCCCTCGTCCGCTGGTACTGGGTCGGCGACCACCTCGGCTACTTCCGCGAGCTGCTGCTCGACCACGCCGTGATCGCGCTCGTGCCGGTGCTGATCGGCGTGGTGATCGCACTGCCGCTCGCGATCGCCTGCGCCCGCTTCACCCGGCTCTACCAGCCGGTCGCCGCCGTCTTCAACGTGGTCTACGCGCTGCCCTCGCTGGCGGTCTTCGTGGTGCTGATCCCGTACACCGGGCTGGCCGCCCAGGCGACCGTGATGATCCCGCTGACCTTCTACGTCATCGCCGTGCTGCTGCCCACCACCGTGGACGGGCTGCGCGCGGTGCCCGAGCCCGTCCGGCAGGCGGCCACCGCGATGGGGTACGGGCCCTGGCACCGGCTGGTCGCCGTCGAGCTGCCCGCCGCCGTGCCGTACCTGGTGGCCGGGCTGCGGGTCGCCACCGTGTCCAGCATCTCGCTGGCCAGCGTGGGCGCGCTGATCGGGCGCGGCGGCCTCGGGTACCTGTTCATCGACGGGTACCAGCGGACCTTCTACACCCCGATCATCGTGGGCATCGTGCTGACCGCCGCCCTCGCCCTGGCCTGCGATCTGGTGCTGCTGACGGCCCGCCGGCTGCTGGCGCCGTGGGCCGTGCGCGAGAAGGCGGTGGTCCGGTGAACTGGATCTCCTGGCTCGGCGACTTCTTCTCCTCGCCCGACCGCCGCAGCGGGCCCGACTCCATCCTCAACCGGGTCCTGGAGCACCTGGTGTTCTGCGGCGAGGCGCTGCTGTACGCGGCCGTGCTCGCCGTCCCGCTCGGTCTGCTGATCGGCTACACCGGGCGCGGCGTCGCGGTGGCGACCGGCGCGGCCGGCGCGACCCGGGCCCTGCCCACCCTCGGGCTGGTGACGTTGACCGTCCTGCTCGCCGGGGTCGGCGACAGCGCCGTCCTGGTCGCACTGGTCGCGCTCGCCGCGCCGCCGCTGCTGGTGGCCGCCGTGGAGGGCGTGCGCGCCACCGATCCGGACGCCCGGGACGCGGCCCGCGGCATCGGGATGACACACCGCCAGGTGCTGTGGCAGGTCTGCGTACCGTCCTCGCTGCCCAGCCTGCTGGCCGGGTTCCGGACCGCGACCGTGCAGGTCATCGCGACCGCGACGGTGGCCGCGTACGTGGGCCTGGGCGGCCTCGGCCGGTACGTCATCGACGGGCTCGCCACCCGCGACTACGCGGTGACCGCGGGCGGCGCGCTGCTCGTGGTGCTGCTCGCGCTGGCCGCCCAGCTCTTCTTCGCCCTGCTGGGCCGGTACGCGCTGCCCGCCGGCCTGCGCGCCCAGCAGCGCCCGCCCCGCTGACCATGCCCCACCCCTACGAAAGGACCGATCCCATGACCATGGGCCATCACCGCAGAACTGCCCGCCGGGCGCTCGCCGCCGCCACCCTGGCCGCCTTCGCCCTGGGCGCCACCGCGTGCGGCTCCTCCGGCGGCAACCCGCTCTCTTCCTCGGCCTCGGGCGGCGGCTCGGGGTCGACCGTGGTGGTCGGCTCGGCGAACTTCCCCGAGAACGTACTTCTCGGCTCGATCTACTCGCAGGCGCTGAAGGCCAAGGGCGTCAAGGTCGAGGAGAAGTTCAACATCGGCAGCCGCGAGGTGCTCTACGGGCAGCTGCAGAACGGCAGCCTGACCGTCCTGCCCGAGTACAACGGCGCACTGCTCGGCTACCTGGACCCGAAGACGACTGCGGTCACCAAGGACGAGGTGAACGCGGCGCTGGCCAAGACGCTGCCGGCCTCGCTGGGCGTCCTGGACTCCGCGGCCGCCGAGGACAAGGACTCGCTGACCGTCAGCCAGGAGACGGCGGACAAGTACAACCTGAAGAGCATCACCGACCTGGCGCCACAGGCCCCGAACCTCGTCATCGGCGGGCCGCCGGAGTTCAAGTCCCGCCGCGAGCAGCAGTTCAAGGACGTCTACGGGCTGACCCTCAAGGAGTGGCGCCCGACCGGCGACACCACCGCGAACGCGATCAAGGACGGCGCGGTCCAGGTCGGCAACGTGTTCACCACCGACCCGAAGGTGGTCCAGTTCAAGCTGGTCGCGCTGGCCGACCCGAAGAACGTCTTCGGCGCCCAGAACGTCACCCCGCTGGTGTACAAGGCCGGGGTGGACGCGACGACGGCCGGCGCGCTCAACGCGGTGTCGGCCAAGCTGGACACCGCGGGGCTGACGGCGCTGATGAAGCGCGTCGCCGTCGACAAGGAGGACCCGTCGGCGGTGGCCAAGGACTGGCTGAAGGCCAACAACCTGGGCTGAGGCTCACCCACGGCCTCACGTTGACGAGGGTGTTCTCCGCTCGAAGGGCGGGGAACACCCTCGTGGCGCCCGTACGGGCCGCCGCGCCCCTCGTGGCGGCGAGCGGGCGCCCCTGAAAGATCGCCACAACGGCTGGTGGCCGGGGGCGCGGACATGACACCGTGACGGGATGCGCATACGAGCCCTCGTCACCGCCGCCACCGCGGCCGCCGCTCTGAGCCTCGCGGCCTGCTCCAGCAGCGGCACCACCACCTCCGCCAACTCCTCCTCCCCGGCTGCCGCGACCGGCGCGCCGAGCTCGGCGGGCAGCACCGCGGCCACCGGCGCCACGGCCGGGTCCACGGACTCCGCGAGCCCCGCGGGAACGACGGCCGCACCTCCGGCCCCGGGCACCGCACCCACGTCGGCCGCGACGCCGGCGGCCCCTGGCGACTCGGCCAAGCCGGCCGACCCGCCCAAGCCCTCGCCCCCGGCCGACCTCGGACTGCCCGCCCGGCCCGACGCCCCCACCATCGCCAAGCTGGTGGCCGCCCTCGACGCGATCGACCCCGACATCGTCGGCGGCAGGCCTGACAAGGCCGCCGACCGGGCCCGCAACCAGTGCCAGTCGATCTTCCAGTTCCCCAAGGACAAAGCCAAGCTGGTCGAACTGGCCAACCAGCGCTTCACCTCGCCCAACCACCCGGACGGGTTCGGCCCGGAGAAGTCCGAGAAGATCATCGAGGCGCTGCGCGCGACCCTGTGCCCCGCCCCCTGAGCACCCTGACCCGTCCCGATCACCCGGAGCACACGCCGCAGCCCCCGTACCGGCGAACGGTACGGGGGCTGCGGCGTGGCACGACCGGGGGCGGTGGCCGGCGATCAGTACCAGTGGTGGTGCTGCCAGAAGGACCAGGCGGCGTTCGGGCTGCCGTAGCGGCCGTTCACGTAGTCCAGGGCCCACTTGATCTGGGTCTCGGGGCGGTCTCCCAGTCCGAGCCGACGGAGGGGGACGCCCCCGCGCGGCCACGATCCCGGGCGAGGCCCGAGGGGTTCGAACGAGATCGTGCAGCCGGCGCCTCGGACCCGACGGGCAGGACGGGAGCCGCCGGCAGCCCCGGGCACCGGCCGGCGGACCCGGCGGCCCGACCCGGCCGCCCCCTCCACGGCCGGGTCGTGGCGCACCCGGTCGCACACGCGAGCGATCATGTCCGACCGGGCGCGGCACCGGCAAGCGAATTGCCTCCACCCGGAGCTGCCGTGACGAACGGTCAGGAATCCTGACAGGACGGCTGGTCTAGTCCAACTATGGGCGGTGGTCATCCCACCGGGATGCATCGTGGGGGTGTGACACCGGCCGGCGGAGCCGATCCCCTGCCCCGCACCCACCACCCCCGAGCCGCACGGCGGCCCATACCCCCTGCATCCGCCGTGGGCGCCCTGAGCCCCGGCACATCATCAACCGTCAACGTCTTCAGGTCCGTTCGAGAACCCATACGCGTTCCCAGATCGATCCAGGCGGTCCTCACCGGCTGCACCGCCGCCGCCACCCCCACCGGCAGCTACCCGCTCGGTGTGGGCCCAGGAGCCGGGCACCGGCACCCCCGGGGGCGCCGCGCGGCCGGGCGCCCGCGGCACTCCCGCCCCCCGGCGCCGCGTCAGCCGGCCCTCCGCCACGGGTGGCAGAGCCACAGGTACGTCCCGGCCGACGCCAGCGCACTGCCGAGGACGACCACCCCGAGCAGCACCGCCGACGGGTGCCCGGCGGCGCTGCTCAGCGGTGCGACCACCGCGCCGAACAGGAACATCCCCACCCCGAGCAGCGCCGAGGCCGACCCGGCGGACTGCGGGGCCACCATGGTCAGGGCCTGGGCCGCCGAGTTCGGCAGGATCACCCCCATGCTGCCCGTCAGCACGAACAGCGCCGCGCTCGCCCCGGCCAGGCCCGGATCCCAGACGGCGGTCACCAGGACCAGCGCCACCCCCGCCGCCACGGCCGCACCGAGGCCGGCCGCCATCAGGCCGTGCGCGGTGAACCGCTGCGCCAGCCACCGGCCGTTGATCTGGGTCACCGACACCAGCGCGATCGAGTTGAGGCCGAACAGTAGGCCGTAGGTCTGCGGGCTCACCCCGTACACCTGCTGGAGGACCACCGAGGAGCCGCTGATGTACCCGAACAGCGCGCCGAAGGCGAAGGTGCTGGTGAGCACGAAGCCGAGGAAGCGGACGTTGTGCAGCAGCCCGCCCATCGCGCGCAGGGTGGTGGCCAGCCCGCCCCGCTGCCGCAGGCCCGGCGGCAGCGTCTCGCGCAGGCCGAGCACCGCCGTCACCGCGAGCAGCGCGCCCAGCGCCGCGAGCGCGCCGAAGGTGCCGCGCCAGGACGTCACCCGGAGCAGCTGGGCCCCGATCATGGGCGCGAGTATCGGGGCCAGCCCGGAGATCAGGCTGATCGAGGCGAGGAAGCGGAGCACCGCCACGCCCTCGTAGCGGTCCCGGGCGATGGCCCGGCTGATCACCAGGCCCGCCGCGCCGGCCGCCCCCTGGGCGAAGCGCCCGGCGATCAGGACCGGCATGGATCCGGCGACCACGCACAGGGTGGTCGCCGCGAAGTAGACCGCCAGGCCCACGAGCAGTGGCCGGCGGCGTCCGAAGCGGTCGCTGAGCGGCCCGAAGAGCAGCTGGCCCGCCGCGACGCCGAACAACGAGGAGGTGAGGGTGAGCTGGGCGGCGGCCGGCCGGGCGTGCAGGTCCACCGTGAGCGCGGGCAGCGCGGGCAGGTAGAGGTCGGTGGTGAGCGGGCCGAGTGCGACCAGGCCGCCCAGCACGGCGATGCTCCGCCAGCCGGGCCGGGTGGAGGTGGACGAGGTGGTGGTCGACTTCTCACCGGCGGTGCCGGCGGTCGGACCGGGCATGGGGCTCCTCACGGCGCGTCGGGTGCTCGCTCCGTCCTACCGCAGCCTGTCCGCTCTCCGATACCCGGGGTCCACCACCTGGATCACCGCGGACCCGGGGAGAGCCGGTCGCCCGGCTACCGGGCCGTCCCGTGCTCCGCCGTCAGGGCCGTGCGCACCGCCGCGTCGTCCTGCCAGGCGTAGAGGTGGTTGCCCACCAGGGCGACCTGGTAGCTGCCGCAGGTGCCGCTGATCTTGGCGGGCGCGTCCGCCGGGAACCAGGTCGTCTTGAACCTGACCGGCCGCACGCGGTCCCCTGCATCGGTGGCGTGGCCGGCCGAGTCGGCGGCCCTGCCCGCCGTGCCGCCACCGCCCTTGCCCGCGCCCCCGGGCGTGCTCCGGTCGATGGCCTTGCAGCCCGCCGGGAGCCGGCCGTCCGGGAGGTCCGCGGTCAGCAGGCGGTCCCCGCGGGTGGTGGAGCGGGCGTAGTGCACCGAGGTGGCGCCGTCCGGCAGCCAGTCCGGCACGGCCCGGCGGTCCGCCTTGGCCTCGCTGCCCAGGGCGTAACTGACCTGCTCGCGGTGGCGGCCCTCGTACCAGTCGGACACCCTCGGGCCGACCGCGACGGTCGCCACGGCGGCCGCCATCGCGACGCCGGTGACGCCCAGAGCGAGCTTCCCCACCAGGCCCTTCCCCACCATGCCCATGCTGTCCAGTCCCTTGCGTCAGTCGTCCCGCTGTGTCTTCCATCCTGGTGCGCGGGCGCCCGGTGCGCGTCACCATCAGGTCGCGTCGCACCCTCCCCCGTTGGAGGTACGGTCTCCACCCTGAGAGGTACGACGGCGCCCGCGGTCTCGGGGTCGCGCACCCGGCACACGGCCCGGAGCGCGCGCCGGGCGGCTGCCCGGCGGGTGCCGAACGCGCAGGTGGCGGGCCGTCAGGCGGGGGTGAGGGAGGCCTCGTGGGCCTCGGCGGGCTGCTCCGCCGGGAGCGGGAAGGGCCTGCCGTCCAGGGTCCAGTGCGGGTCGATCGATCGGCCGAGCGCCGCGTACACCTGGGCTGCGACATCCGGGTGGCGGATCACCCCGGCGGGCGCTCCGGCCGGGACGCCCGGACGCGAGCAGGCCACCCAGGCGGTGCGCTCCTGCGGCGTGTCCCCGCCGTGACCGCCGGCGTCGACATGGCCGTGGTCGGTCACCACGATGACGGTCCAGGCCTCCTCGGCGTACGAGGGCCGGGCCCGCACCGCGTCCAGGACCCGGCCGAGCCGCTCGTCGGCGGCCCGCATCGCCGCCCGGTACTCCGCGCCGCAGCCCAGGAAGTGCGCGGTCTCGTCCACCGCCCCGAGGTAGACGAAGGACGCCTGCGGGTCGTCCGTGGACAGCACGTGCACGGCCTCCCGCGTGACCTGCTCGTCGACGGCCTCCCAGGCCTGCGGGGTGTCGGCGTCGGGGGCGATGTAGGAGAGCCGGCCCGGCGCGCGGAACAGCGGGCCGCCGTCCACGCCCAGCATCAGTGGTGCCCACCCGGCGGTGACGAAGGTCCGCCGGCCGTCGAGCGCGGCCAGCCGGGTGGTGAAGTCCGGGAAGACGTCCAGCCGGTTGCCGGCCAGGTGGTTGCCCCAGACCCCGTGCTTTGCGGCCTCCACCCCGGTCACGATCGTCGCCCAGCACGGCCCCGACATGGTCGGCGTGGCCGCCCCCACCTCCACCGGCACCAGGAATCCGGCCGCCCCGACCTCGCCGAGGCGGGGCATCGGCACCTGGGCGAGGTAGTCGTAGCGCACTCCGTCGATACCGACGACGAGCACCCGGGGCGCGGGGGGCTTGGACATGGGGTTCCTTTCGACGGTGCGGTGGCCGGCGGACGGTGTGGCCCGGCCGGGGCGCGGCGGACCGGGCGATGGCGCGGCGGGCGGCAGGGCGGGCCGCCGACCGGCTCATGCTGCACTGCCCGGCGGGCCGCCCGGTGACCTCCCGGCGAACACCGGACGTCCGCCCGGTGGCGCCCGGCCCCGCGGGGCCCGTGTCACCGGGCCCGCGTCACCGGCGTCACGTCACGGGCCGGGCGTCCCGGCGGGCGGCCGGAACTCGTGGACGAGCTCGATCCGCCCGACGATGTGCCGGTTGAACTCCGCCAGCTCCTCGGCCGGCACCCAGAGCTCCAGGATCGTCCGCCCGCCCGCCTGCCGGACGGGGTAGCGGGCGAGGAAGGCCGAGTCCACCTCGAAGCGCGTCACGTAGCCGACCCCGGAAGCGGGCACGTTCCAGTCCCGGGCGATCCGGATCGCGTAGTCCTCGTTGAGCACCGGGTAGAAGATCGGCTGATCCGGCAGCCGGGGCGGCCAGGCCCGCCAGTCGGCGGCCTCCACCAGCGCCAGCTCCTGCGGGCCGGTGGGGCGCCAGAGCGTGGTGGTGGCGGTGATCATGGCTGACACTCCATCGGGTACGGCGGGCCGCCCACGGTAGCCTTGACCGAGGCGGCGCGACCAGGCGATTTCCGCCGACGCAGCGCCCTTGTGAAGGCCACCTGCGCCGGATTGGCCCTGGCCGGGCCGCAGGGCACCCGGCGAGAATCGGCCGGGTGATCACGGCACCGGGCGCAGGAGGACGGATGGACGAGCTCTCGGCGGTGCGCAGAGCCTTCCTGGACACGGCGCAGGCCGCCCGGGCGCAGCTCGCCCTGGCCGCCGTCACCAAGGCCTGGCACAAGCCGAGCGCCCGGCCGGGCCCACGCACGCCGGGCATCCCGTACCCCCCGACGGTCGGCACGCTCGCCGGGCTGGTCGCGGAGCAGATCCTGGTCGTCCCGCTGGTGCTCGCCGAGCCCGGGCTGCCCGGGGCCGAGCCGATCCCGCTGCTGGAGTACTACGAGGCCGTCCGCTGGAGCGACCCGACCCCGTACGAGGTGCTCAACCTCCGGGCCGGGCCGGACGGCGACCTGGCCGGGCGCACCGGGGCGGCCATCGCCGCGCTGCGGCTGGCGCTGCCCGCCGAGCAGCCCGACCGGACGGTCCACCTGCCGTGGGGCCCGTGGACGCTGAGTCTCGACGACTTCCTGGTCAGCCGGATGATGGAGCTGACCGTGCCCGCCGACGACCTGGCGTTCAGCCTCGGCCTGCCCTCCCCGAGACTGCCCGCCGCCGGCCTGGACACCGTGCTGCGCCTGCTCATCCGGCATGCCGTCCGCCGGCCCGGCCCGGGGCCGGACCCGCTGCACCCGGCCGCCGCCGCGTCCTGAGCCGGGCGTGGCGGCAGCCCGGGTGCGAGGGCCCGGGGCACCCCAGCCCCGGCCCCGTCAGCGGTAGGCCGACTCGCCGGTGATGGCCTCGCCGAGCACCAGGGTGTGGATCTCGGCGGTGCCCTCGTACGTCAGCACCGACTCCAGGTTGTTGGCGTGCCGCAGCACCGGGTACTCCGTGGTGATGCCGTTCGCGCCGAGGATGGTCCGGGCGCTGCGGGCGATCTCCAGCGCCGCCCGGACGTTGTTGAGCTTGCCGAAGCTGACGTGGGCCGGGCGGCACTCGCCCGCGTCCTTGAGGCGGCCGATCCGCAGCGCCACCAGGTACGCCTTCTCCACCTCCAGCATCATCTCGACCAGCTTCTGCTGGGTCAGCTGGAAGCCGGCGATCGGACGGTCGAACTGGATCCGTGTCCGGGCGTAGTCCAGTGCGGTGGTGTAGCAGTCGCGGGCGGCGCCGACCGTTCCCCAGAGGATCCCGTACCTGGCCTCGTTGAGGGAGGAGAGCGGGCCGCGCAGGCCGGTGACGCCGGGCAGTACGGCGTCGGCGGGCAGCAGCACGTCCTCGAAGGCCAGCTCACTCGTCACCGAGGCGCGCAGCGAGAGCTTGCCGTGCACGTCGCGGGTGGAGAAGCCGGCGGCGCCGCGCGGCACCAGGAAGCCGCGCACGCCCTCCTCGGTCTGCGCCCAGACCACCGCGACGTCCGCGATGCTGCCGTTGGTGATCCACATCTTGCTGCCCGACAGCACCCAGTCGGCGCCCTTGCGGGTGGCCCTGGTCCGCATGTTGGCGGGGTCGGAGCCGAAGTCCGGCTCGGTGAGGGCGAAGCAGCCGATCGCCCGCCCGGCGGCCAGCTCCGGCAGCCAGCGCTGCTTCTGCTCCTCGGAGCCGTACGCGTGGATGGCACGCATCGCCAGCGAGCCCTGGACGGACACGAAGCTCCGCAGCCCCGAGTCGGCGGCCTCCAGCTCCATACAGGCCACCCCGTACGCGACGGCCGTGGAGCCGGTGCAGCCGTAGCCGTCCAGGTGCATGCCCAGGACGCCCAGCGCGCCCAGCTCGGGCGCCAGTTCGCGGGCCGGGAAGACGCCCCGGTCGAACCAGTCGCCGACGTTCGGGCGGATCCGCTCGTCGGCGAAGCGCCGCACGGTGTCGCGGATCAGCCGCTCCTCGTCGGTGAGCATGTCGCCCACCGCGAGCAGGTCGGCCGGGTCGATGCGGTTGGGCTTCGTCATAGGAGCCTCTCGGTTGGGCTGGTCGCGTGGGTTCGACGGGCGCTCACGGCAGGCGCGGCGGCTACCGGGGAGTATTCCGCACGGGGGCGGGGGACGGCAGTGACCGGGCACACCTCCGGGTCTCATAGGCTGGCGGCGCTGTCGACGGCGGACGCAACGGCCGATCCGGAACGAGGGGGACGAATGGCACGCTGGGCACTGGTGGTCGAGGAGACCGACGGCATCGGCGACAACCGGCTGTGGGCGCCGAAGGTGCTCGCCGAGGTCGAGGGCACCCGGGAGGAGGCACTCGCGGAGCTGAAGCGGATCGTGCCGGGCTACAAGCCACAGCACCCGGTGACCGACCGGCAGCGCACGCTGCTGCGTGACGGGGACACCTATCTGCTCGTCTCGCGCGGCAGCATGCGGGACTACCACTGCATCTTCCGGGTGTGGGAGCTGCTCTGGGACAGCAAGCGCCCGGAGATCCAGCAGGAGCGCCTGCGCGACAACCCTGCGGGCTGACCCTCCATCAGCCGTGGCCCGGGCCGGACACCGGCCCGGGCCACGCGCGTTTCGGCTGGCGGCACGGCAGGCGGCACGGCAACTCCTCCCCGCGGGCCCTTGACGCGTACAGCGACAACTGATTCCCTTCCGTGCAACGTTAGGAAACCTTCCTAACGGATCATCAATCGTCGTCCGGCTCCCCCGCGTCGCCGCACCATCCAGTCCCCCACGGAACAACGGAACGGTGAACCATGGCCTCGACCAAGCTCCTGCGTCCCCTGCTCGCCCTCGCCACCAGTGCCGCCCTGGCCGGCGGCGCCGTCGCCCTGGCCCCCGCCGGGCAGGCCGCCACGCCCGACCCGGTTGGCCTCAACGCGCCCTACGAGTACCTCGGTTGGGGCAACCCGCAGAGCCCGACCGCCGTGATGTCGGCGACCGGCGTCAAGCAGTTCACGCTCGCCTTCATGCTCAGCGACGGTGGTTGCAACCCCAAGTGGGACGGCACCCGGGCGCTCACCGGCGGCGGTGACCAGAGCGCCATCAACGGCATCCGCGCGGCCGGCGGTGACGTGGTGATCTCCTTCGGCGGCTGGAGCGGCGCCAAGCTCGGCGAGAAGTGCGGCTCCGCGAGCGCGCTGGCCGGGGCGTACCAGAAGGTGATCGACGCCTACCGGCTCAAGGCGATCGACATCGACATCGAGGACACCGAGGTCGCGAGCGCGACCGTCCGCCAGCGGGTGATCGACGCGCTGAAGATCGCCAAGACCAGGAACCCCGGCATCAAGGAGTACGTCACCTTCGGCACCACCACCAGCGGCCCGGACGCCGCCGGGGCGGACCTGATCAAGAAGGGCGCCAAGGCCGGACTGGCACTCGACGGCTGGACCATCATGCCCTTCGACTTCGGCGGCCACAGCGGCTCGATGGGCTCGGTGACCGTCGCCGCCGCCGACGGCCTCAAGAACGCCGTGGCGAGCGCCTACGGCTACGACGCGGCGACCGCCTACCGCCACATCGGCATCTCCTCGATGAACGGCGTCACGGACGAGAGCGATGAGAAGGTCTCCACCGGAGACTTCACCACCATCCTCAACTACGCCAAGGCCCACCACCTGGCCCGGTTCACCTTCTGGGCCGTCAACCGCGACCGGCAGTGCCCCGCCGGCACCCCGGCCGGCGACTCGTGCAGCGGGATCAGCCAGGCGCCGTACGCCTTCACCAAGATGGTCGCCCAGTACCACGGCTGAGCCCTGCCGCCCGGGAGTGGCGGGGTACGGCGGAGTGGAAGGTCGGCGGGTCCGACTCTCCACTCCGCCGCTCCGGGGCAGGCGGTCCAGGCCGGACGGCTCAGTGCAGGATGTTCACCGCTCGGGCGACCACCAGCAGCACGATCAGCACGGAGATCACGCTCTGCACCATCATCAGCAGCTTCGCCCAGACCGAGAGCGGCATGGTGTCGGTCGGGCTGAAGGCCGTGGCGTTGGTGAAGGCGACGTAGACGTAGTCCGGGAAGCTCGGCTCCCAGCGCGGCGGCACCAGCTCGGCCGGCAGCTGCATCTGTGGGAAGAGGAAGTCCGGGTACTGCCGGACCCCCTGGGCCCGGGCCGCCGGGCCGCCTCGGTCCCACTCCCAGTACCAGAGCGCGAAGGCGATCACGTTCGTCAGCCAGATCGCCCCGCCCGACCCCAGCAGCCCGAGCGCACCGGGCTGCCCCGAGTCGTAGATCAGCTCCTGCACCAGCCGCAGCGCCGACGAGCCGTTGGCCAGGCTGATCGCCGCCGCCAGGGCGAGGCCCAGCCCGCGCAGCAAGCGCGTGCTGCGGTCCAGGCGCCGGTGCGGGTTCGCGGCCGCCGCCGCCAGCAGCAGGGCGACCTCCAGGGCCGGCAGCAGCCACTGCGGCCGCAGCGACAGCCGCGCCGGGAGGAGGAGTTGCAGGCAGACCACGATGAGGACGGCGACGGTCACCGTCCAGCGTTCCTCCCCCTCGGTGGGCCGGCGCCAGGCGGGCTGCTGCCCGGGCTGCTCCGGGCCGGGTTCGAGCAGCCGCTCGATCCGGTCCAGGCGCCGGTGCAGCAGCTCCACCGACTCGTGCCCCAGTCCACCACCCGGCGGCTCGTTCTCGCTCATGGCGGCCATTGTCGCGGAGCGAAGTCGATCTGACGCAGGCACAGGCCGCGTCGACTACGGCAGGTCCCCGTTGCCGCCGAGGTTCACGACCATGCGGCGCATCACGTTCACCGCCACGGCGTACTCGGTGGACGGGATCCCCTGGTGGATCCGCTCGTGCGCACGGGCGAGCCGCTCCCTGGCCCGCTGCCGGCCGGCCTCGCCCTCCGCCGTCAGGGTCAGGCCGCCGGAGGTCTCGGTGATCCACCCGCGCGCGAGCAGCTCGTCGAACACCGCCTCGAAGTCGACGCCCGGCTCGGCGAACTCGCGCAACCGCGCGGCCAGCCCACCCCGCTGCCAGGCGCCGGGCGAACCAGCTACGTGGTTCAGCGTCCACCAGTGCGGCTGGGCGAGGCGCTCCTCGGCCAGCTCGGCCCGGATCCGGGTGAGCACCGCCTTGGCGGTGACGTCGCTCCAGTAGCCGATCGGCTGGGCGGCGAGCTGGGCCCCGGTGTACTCCTGCAACTGAACGCTCATGACTGGGGCCTCCGTTGGTGGTCCGAGTGGTCCGATGCGATGCGATGTGTTCACCGTAGGAGTTCAAGCGGACTTGAGGTCAAGCCCTGCCAGAGTGGGAAGTCGCCTTCGTGCAGCACGACCCACACCTCGGGCACGGTCGGGCTGTCGAGAATCCGCCCCGTCAGCGCAGCAGGGCGTCCAGGAACTCGTTGCCGAAGACCCGGTGCGGGTCGTAGCGGTCCAGGACGGCGACGGCCTCGTCCCAGGCCGTGCTGCCGTCCGCGCCACCGGCAGCGCCGGCGCCACCCGGGCCGCCGCCGGCGCGGTGGCTGTCGGGGATTGACGCGGGTGAGCACGTCCGGGTCGGCCCAGGCGGCGTCGGCGGTGTACGCCCAGCCCTTGGACCACTCCACCCGCAGGCCGGCCCGGGTGCCGTCGAAGGTGCGCAGCAGGAACTGCTCGACGTCGCGGCAGAACCGGTGCAGACCGGGGGTGTTGGGCAGGCTGAGGATGTCGAGCCAGACCGCGGTGTCCCAGTCGGGGCGGTCCGGGCGCGGGCGCAGTGCGGAGAGCAGCGGTGGGCGGGCGCCGGGGACGCCGGACCAGGACGGGTCGTCCAGGCCGGTGACGCGGATCTCCACGGCGCCGTTCACCGGGTACTCGCCACGCGCCCGGTACTGCGCGAGCAGCGTGCGGTAGTACGCGGCGAACTCGCCCACCACCCACTGCAGGTCGGCCCGCCGGGTGAGCACGGCGTAGCCGTTGGCGGTGACCCGCAGGGTGCTGGGCCGGACGTACTGGAGCACGGTGCGGGAGGCGCCCCAGAGGTCCGAGCGCAGGCCGTCTGCCAGCAGGTGGCTCAAGGTGTCGCCGCTGAGCAGGTCACGCAGCAGGCCGCCGGAGAGCAGGACGTCGGTGAGGTCGCCGGTCAGGCCGAGGGCGGCCACCAGGTACTGGAGTTGGCCGAACAGCGGCGCGGAGGACCAGGCGCCGCCGATCAGCTGCCCGGCCAGTTCGGCGACCGGACGGGGGATGTTGTCGGAGAAGGGGTAGTTGTAGGGCTCGGTGACCCGGCGGGCGGCGAACGGCTGCCGGGGCACCACACTCCAGGTCTTCAGCCAGGGGCGGTCGGTGAAGGCGAACCAGATGGCCTCGGCCCGGCCGTCCCGCTCGACGAAGCTCGCGAAGGTGCGAGGGCTGCCGCCGGTGCCCGGGCGGGCGAAGAGTTCGGTGGCGGGGATGTCGAGCCGGCTGACGCAGCGCAGCGGGCGGTCGGCACCCACCCGCAGCACCACCTCGGTGAGGAAGGCCCGGCCGAGGTGGACGAGGAAGGCCGCGCTGTCAGCCTCCGGGCGTTCGAAGGTCCTCAGCACGTAGCGGCCGGCGGCCTCGTCGTGGACGACTGCGGTGAGCCGGACGATCTGGTTGCTGAGCGAGCCGTAGCTGTGACCGGCCGGCCTGCTCTCGCCGGCGGCCGGGACGGCGGTGCCGTGGCCGCCGATGGCGAGCACCCCGCCCACGGTGACCTCGCCGGGCGCGGGGCAGGCGGTGACGCCCAGGCCGTGGCCGGCCAGTTGGGCGAGCAGGGCCTCCATGGTCGCGCCGGTCTGCACCCGGACGGTGTCCGGGGTGTCGACGGACATCGCGGTCAGGTAGCGGCTGGTGTCGACGAGCAGGACGCGGGCCGACTCCGCCGTGCCGTCGGCGACGGTCAGCGGCGCCCAGGTGTGCCGGTACCCCTGGGCGCGCAGCCGCCAGCCCTGGGCGCGCGCCCAGTCGGCGAGGTCCGCGACCTGCTGCGGGGTGCGCGGGGCGCAGGTCCAGAGCTGGTCGGTGCGGATCTCGCCGGCCCAGTTCTGGTACTCCCGCCGGTACAGCTCGGGGCCGTCGGGCAGCCCGGGCGGCGCCGGGGTGGCGGCGTTCGCGCTGTCGGGCCCGACCGTCCCGCGCAGCAGCCAGCCCGCCCCGCCGAGCGCCGCCGACGCCCCGATCAGCTGCCGCCGGGTCAGTCCCGCCTCGCGTCGCCGTCCAGCCGTCATGCCGTCGCCCCCTCGTCCCTCGCCGTCCCACCGTCGGCCGGGTGCCGCCCGCCACGCGCCACCTGCGGCGTGCCGGGTCCGGGCCGCCTGGCCTATCCCCCGGAAGGCCCGGAAGACCCACGGCAGAGCGTACGAAACCGGCGCGCGGAAGCGCGGAGCTGTCGGCCTTGCGCTCACCTGATCGAGTGAACCTGCGGGGTTCGGTCCCGCTGCGCGCCCGGCCTCGGTCGCGATTCTTCCCACACGGAGGATCGGCTCGCCCCTAGTCTGTGCGTGACCGTCACATCACTCTCTGGAGAGTCCCTATGAAGGTTCGTCGGATCCTGCTCGCCACCGTCGCCGGCGTCGGCCTGCTGACCGCGGCGCCGCCCGCCCAGGCTGCCGGTGCGGCCGCGGTGACCGCCACGGCCACCCCGCCGGACCAGTGCTCGGAGGCGGACTGGCACGGTGACGCCCGGCTCGGCCCGGAGCGGCTCCCGGTCGTCGGCCGGGTCGGGCAGCAGCTGATCGACTACCAGCGCACCGGCGGCCGGCCGGAGCAGGAGTTCCTGGCGGCCTTCTACGACTCCTCGGCGGGCTCCTGGAAGTACCCGCCCGCGGACGGCTACGTGATCCTGAACGGCAAGCCGATCAAGGTGGTGCAGACCCTCAAGCCCGGCCTGGACATCGACCGCTACGGCAGTGAGTTCGGTTCCTTCCTCGCCCCGGAGGGCCTGGCGTACGCCAAACGCTCGATCCCGCCGCAGAGCCTGGACAACCTGGCGGCTCCCGGTGGGTGCAACTACCACGACTACAAGGTGCTCAAGCCGTTCAAGGTACAGGCGGGTCCGATCGCGCCCTGGTTCAACCAGCCCGGCTGGGGCTGGCAGTACCAGCTGGACGCCACCCTGGTGCCGGGCGCCCCGGCGCGGATCAACGTGGGCTGGCTGGTCACCAACGGGTACCTGGAGCGGCTGGTCTGAGTCCGCGGCCCGGCCGCCCGGCAGCGGGCGGGCAGCGGGGTGACGACGGCTGCCGGCGCCTGTCACCCCTTTGCCCGCCCGCGGCGGAAATACCTGCGGTGCCCCCGCGGCTCTGATCATCAGGAGGTGTCCCAACCATGGGTGACGAGCGGTCCAGGACGAACGATCAGGACTACCGGGTCGAACACGACTCGATGGGTGAGGTGCGGGTGCCGGCGGCCGCCAAGTGGCGGGCGCAGACGCAGCGGGCGGTGGAGAACTTCCCGGTGTCCGGCCAGCGGCTGGAGCGGGCGCACATCGCGGCGCTGGCCCGGATCAAGGCGGCCGCGGCGCGGGTGAACGCCCGGCTGGGCGTGCTGGACGAGGGGACGGCGGGCGCTATCGTGGCGGCGGCCGAGGAGGTGGCGGCGGGGCGCTGGGACGGCGAGTTCCCGGTGGACGTGTTCCAGACCGGCTCCGGGACGTCCTCCAACATGAACGCCAACGAGGTGATCGCGACCCTGGCGACGGAGCGGCTGGGGAGCCCGGTGCACCCCAACGACCACGTCAACGCCAGCCAGTCGTCCAACGACGTCTTCCCGTCCTCGATCCACATCGCGGCGACGGCGGCCGTCACGCACGACCTGATCCCGGCGCTGGAGCACCTGGCGGAGGCGCTGGAGCGCAAGGCGGCGGAGTTCGCCGAGGTCGTGAAGTCGGGCCGGACGCACCTGATGGACGCCACGCCCGTCACCCTGGGCCAGGAGTTCGGCGGGTACGCGGCCCAGGTCAGGTACGGGCGGGAGCGGCTGCTCTCGGCCCTGCCCCGGGTCGCCGAACTGCCGCTCGGCGGTACGGCCGTCGGGACGGGCATCAATACCCCGCCGGGGTTCGCGGCGGCGGTGATCGCGGAGGTCGCGCGGGAGACGGGCCTGCCGCTGACGGAGGCGCGGGACCACTTCGAGGCGCAGGGCGCCCGGGACGGCCTGGTGGAGCTGAGCGGCCAGCTGCGGACGATCGCGGTGGGCTTCACCAAGATCGCGAACGATCTGCGCTGGATGGGCTCCGGCCCGCGCACGGGCCTGGCGGAGATCAACCTGCCGGACCTCCAGCCCGGTTCGTCGATCATGCCGGGCAAGGTGAACCCGGTGCTGCCCGAGGTGGTGCTGATGGTCGCCGCACAGGTGATCGGCAACGACGGCACGGTCACGCTCGCCGGGGCGAGCGGCAACTTCGAGCTGAACGTGATGCTGCCGGTGATCGCTCGCAATGTACTGGAGTCGGTGCGGCTGCTGGCCAACAGCGCCCGTCTGCTGGCGGACCGCACCGTGGACGGCATCACGGCCAACGTCGCGCGGGCCCGGGAGTACGCGGAGTCCTCACCCTCCGTCGTGACGCCGCTGAACCGCTACATCGGCTACGAGGAGGCCGCGAAGGTGGCCAAGCAGGCGCTGGCCGAGCGGAAGACCATCCGCCAGGTGGTGCTGGAGCGGGGCTACCTCGACCAGGGGAAGCTGACGGAGCAGCAGCTCGACGAGGCACTGGACGTGCTGCGGATGACCCGCCCGTAGCGGCGGGCAGCGCGAGGGCCGGCACGTCGTCGCGTGCCGGCCCTCGTTCTTTCGGATCGGTCGGAGTTCGGGTTGTTCCGAGCTCAGGTGTTCGGAGCTCGGGTTGTTCGGAGCTCTGCTTGTTCGGAGCTGGGGCTCGCCGTGCCCCGTCCGGTCATCCTCCGCTTCGGCGGCTCATCCTGCTGCCCGGCAGCGCCATGGCGATGGCCGCGAGGGCGAGGCAGGTCATCACGCCTCCGGTGATCACGTTGGTGAGGATCGTCCGCTGGACGGCCATGTCACCGACGGTCCACCACGGCGCGAGCATCGTCCAGACGCCGATCGCCAGGCAGGCCCAGGCCCGCGCATGGGTGCGCTCGAAGGCCGAGCCGTAGCCGCCCATCAGTGCGGCGAAGCCGAGACCGAGAATCAGGTTGTTGATCGTCAGGGGAAGGAAGCCGAAGAAGGCGAAGCCGACCACCCATGGGGAGATCGCGAGGAAGAGACCGGCGCAGATGGCCGCCGCCTCGACCCCCTGCCCACCGGTGGTGGACGTGACCTGCTCGGCGTGTTCACGCAATGCCAGGATGTCCGGATGGTGTTCCATACCCGTCGGTAGCTGGGTCGACACCGGGACCACCTCCTCGAGTTGGGGACCATGGCAGACGCATGCTCGATACCCATTCTGAACCCGATATCACCCGTTCGCGAGGATTGTCCTTATTAATTTCTTACACCCAGGAATCGCCCGACATCGGCGACCTCCTCCTCGACCGCCGGGCGCAGCGACGACGGCAGCCGACCGAAGGGCTCCACGAGCACCTGCACCCCCTCCCGCCGCCAGGTGCCCAGCACCCGGCCGTCCACCACCAGGGCCGGACGGATCACCCCGCCCCCGGCGTTGATCCGCGCGGCACGGGACGGATCCAGCATCAGATCGCGGCTGCGATAGCCCAGCAGGTACGTGTCGTACGGACCGAGCAGCCGTACCAGCGGCGGACCCGGCGGCGGTGGGGCCGCCCCGGGGGCGGCGTACAGCCCCGGGGCCGCCTCGGTCAGCCCGGCCGCCTCGAAGCCCCGCCGGGCGGCCGCCCGGGTGAGCCCCGACCAGGCGGCGAAGTCCGCCGGAGCGGCCGGGCCGAAGGCGGCGGCATAGCGGCGCGCGAGCTCGGCGAGCGCCTGCGCGCCGTCGAGTTCACGGCCACCGGCCGGCAGCGGCCGGTATCCGGGCTCACGCGGGGACACCTCGCCACCCCGGCAGAGCACGCCGTGGGCGGCGGCGTACGCCATCAGGTGGGCGGGGGCCTGGCCGCTCGGCTCGACGGCCACACCCCGGGCCCGCAGCCCGGCGATCAGGTCGGCTCGGCTGCGGGGCTCGTCGAGCAGCGCGGGCAGGGCCGCCAGCGCCTCGGCGCAGACCCGCGCGGTCAGACCGAGCTCGCGCCGCCGGCGTTCACCGGCGGAGAGGTTGCGCTCCCCGAAGAGGCCCAGCAGCCAGCCGGCGTCCTGCGCCGGCACCAGGTGCAGGGTGTTGCGCATCAGCCAGGTGGAGACCACCTCCCCCGCCTCGTAGGCCTGTCGCAGCTTCTCCGGGCCGCGCAGCCCGCGGGCCCGCAGGGCCGGCCCGACGGCCGGGCCGTCCTGCGCCTGAAGCCCCGCCGAGCGGCGGGCGATCTCCGCCACCCCGTGGGCCGCGCCGGCGAACTGCGCGTGCATCCGCCACCGCAGCAGGTCCGCGTCCTCGATCACGTCAGCCGTCGCCTCAGCCCTCACGTCAGCCATTGTGGCCGCGCCGGCGCGCTCCGTCCCGATCCTCGCCTCGATTCGGCACGACGGTCGACGATCCCCCGCGATCCCCGCGATCCCCCGCGCTGCGGCGCGGCCGCGCCCGATCGGACGGCGTGAGCTGCGTCTCAGCCCGGGCAGGCGCCATTGCCTATGCAACTCGTTGCATAGCAGGATGCGGGTATGGCACTTGAGCACGCGATCCTCGTCTCCCTGCTGGAGCAGCCCGGATCCGGCTACGAGCTGGCCCGGCGCTTCGACCGCTCGATCGGGCGGTTCTGGACCGCCACCCACCAGCAGATCTACCGCGTGCTGCGGCGGATGGAGGCGGACGGCTGGATCGCCGCCGAGGAGATCGCCCAGGACGGGCGGCCGGACAAGAAGGTCTACTCGGCCGCCGGACCCGGCCGGGCCGCGCTGGCCGGCTGGCTGCGCGAGCCCGTCGAGCCGGAGACCGTCCGGCACGAGCTGGCCGTCAAGATCCGCGCGGCGGCCTTCGACGACCCGGCTGCCCTGATCTCCGAGGTGGAACGCCACCGCGAGAGCCACGCCGCGTTGCTCGCCCGCTACCTGGCCGGCGAACAGCGCGACTTCCCCTCCCCCGGATCGCTCGACGCCCGGCAGCAGCTCCAGCACGTGGTGCTGCGCGGCGGCATCGAGTACGAGCGGATGACCCTCGCCTGGCTGGACGACGTGCTCGCCACCCTGCACCGACTCGGCAACTGACCCTCCATCACCCTCAGGGAAGCCACCATGCTCTTCAACCCTCGTACGTACGACCCCGTGCAGTTCGACGAGCCGACCCGCCGGCTGCTGCGCGCCACCGTCGACTGGTTCGAATCGCGTGGCAAGAAGGCGCTGATCGACACCTACATCGACCGCTCCTGGTACGCCGACTTCCTGGAGTTCGCCGCCAAGGAGGGCCTGTTCGCGGAGTTCCTGACGCCCTCCTCGGCCGCCGCGGACAAGCGCTGGGACACCGCCAGGATCGCCGAGCTGAACGAGATCCTGGGCTTCTACGGCCTCGGCTACTGGTACACCTGGCAGGTCACCATCCTGGGCCTCGGCCCGGTCTGGCAGAGCGAGAACGAGGCCGTCCGGGCCCGCGCCGCCCAGCTGCTGAGCGAGGGTCACGTGATGGCCTTCGGGCTGTCCGAGCGCACCCACGGCGCGGACATCTACTCCACCGACATGATCCTCACCCCCGACGGCGAGGGCGGCTTCACCGCCAGCGGCTCCAAGTACTACATCGGCAACGGCAACGTCGCCGGCCTGGTGTCGGTCTTCGGGCGCCGCTCGGACGTCGAGGGCCCGGAGGGCTACGTCTTCTTCGCCGCCGACAGCCGGCACGAGGCGTACCACCTGGTCAAGAACGTGGTCAACGCGCAGATGTACGTCAGCGAGTTCCGCCTGGACGAGTACCCGGTGCACGCCGAGGACGTGCTGCACACCGGCAAGGCCGCCTTCGACGCCGCGCTGAACACCGTCAACGTCGGCAAGTTCAACCTCTGCACCGCCTCGATCGGCATCTGCGAGCACGCGATGTACGAGGCCGTCACCCACGCCCACAACCGGGTGCTGTACGGCAAGAAGGTCACCGACTTCCCGCACGTGCGCCGCGAGCTGACCGACGCCTACGCGCGCCTGGTCGCCATGAAGCTGTTCAGCGACCGCGCGGTGGACTACTTCCGCTCCGCCTCGCCCGAGGACCGCCGCTACCTGCTGTTCAACCCGATGACCAAGATGAAGGTCACCACCGAGGGCGAGAAGGTCATCGACCTGATGTGGGACGTCATCGCGGCCAAGGGCTTCGAGGCGGACACCTACTTCGAGAAGGCCGCCAAGGACATCCGCGGCCTGCCGAAGCTGGAGGGCACCGTCCACGTCAACCTGGCACTGATCCTCAAGTTCATGGGCAACTACCTGTTCAACCCGGCCGAGTACGCGCCGGTGCCCAGCCGCCCGGACGCCGCCGACGACGAGTTCCTGTTCCGGCAGGGCCCGGCCCGGGGCCTGGGCGCGATCCGGTTCCACGACTGGCGCACCGCGTACGACGCGCACGCGCACATCCCCAACGTGGCCCGCTTCCGCGAGCAGGCCGACGGGCTCTGCGCGCTGCTCGCCGCGCACGCGCCGAGCGCCGAGCAGCAGCAGGACCTGGACTTCCTGCTCTCGCTCGGGCAGCTCTTCGCGCTGGTGGTCTACGGCCACCTGGTGCTGGAGCAGGCCGAGCTGACCGGCCTGGACACCGACGTACTGGACGAGATCTTCGACGTGCTGGTGCGGGACTTCTCCACCCACGCCACCGAGATGCACGGCAAGTCCGGGGCCACCGAGGCGCAGGCCGCCTGGGCGCTGGCGCACCTGCGCCGTCCGGTGGCGGACGAGGCACGCTCGGCGCGGGTCTGGGCCCGGGTCGAGGAGCTGTCCGGCGCGTACGAGATGCGGGCCTGACAGCACCGTGCGGGGTGCGGCCGCCGGGCCGCATCCCGCACGGGGTTTCACTCACCGGCCCCCGGTGCCCGCCGGCACGCGGCGGGCCCAGAGGCTCGGAGAGAGGCTCAGAAGGTGAGCTTCCAGCTGTCGAGGTAGCCGGTGTCCTGCGAGGCCACGTCCTGCACCCGCAGCTTCCAGGTGCCGTTGGCGACCTCGCCGGAGGCGTTGACGGTGAACGTGGCGACCACGTTGTCCGCCGAGTCGTTGCCGCTGAAGTCCTTGACCCGGTACGTGCTGCCGTCCGGCGCCACCAGGTCGATGACCAGGTCGCCGCGCCAGGTGTGCTTGACGTCCACGCCGACCTTGAGCGTGGCCGGGGCGTTGCCCGTGCGGCCCGTGACGGTGATCGGCGACTCGATCGGCGGGGCCGCGTCGGGGATCGCGAAGTCGGTGGTGTTCTCGAAGACGGTGCCCGACGGGGGCGGGGTGCCCTCGGTGGCGAGCGACCAGATCCCGTGGGCGATGGCGTCGCTCATCCGGTCCAGGACCGTGTCGTTGATGTTCGCCGAGGTGTCGCACGAGGAGTGGTAGCAGCGGTCGAAGGCCTGGCCGGCCGTGCCGCCCCACTTGCTCGCCTGAGCGCTGGTCTTGATGTAGTCGGCGCCGCTGAACAGGCCGCCGACCGGTATGCCGGCGTTCTTGAACGGCGCGTGGTCGGAGCGGCCGTCACCCTCGGTCTCCGGCTCGGTGGCGACGCCGAGGCCCGCGAAGTAGTCCTTGAACAGCGTGTCCAGCGCGGCGTTGTCGTCGTAGACGAAGTAGCCGGGGTTGGGCGAGCCGATCATGTCGAAGTTGAGGTAGGCGTCGATCTTCGAACGGTCGGCGCCGGTCAGCTTGTTGACGTAGTTCGAGGAGCCGACCATGCCGGCCTCCTCGGTGCCCCACCAGCCGAACCGCACGTGCTTCGCGGGCTGGAGCCCCGCACGCGAGACGGCGAGGGCGGTCTCCAGGATGCCCGCCGACCCCGAGCCGTCGTCGTTGATGCCGGGCCCGGCCGTGACGGAGTCGAGGTGGGCGCCGGCCATCACCACGTGCGAGGTGTCGCCGCCGGGCCAGTCGGCTATCAGGTTGTAGCCGGTGGCGCCGCCGTAGCTGTACGTCTGCAGGGTGGTGGTGTACCCGGCGGCGTCCAACTTGCCCTTGATGTAGTCGACCGAGGCCTTGTAACCGGCCCGGCCGTGGGCGCGGTTGCCGCCGTTGGCGGTGGCGATCGACTGGAGCTGCGCAAGGTGCGCCTTGACGTTGGCCACCGGGATGTCCGGTGCCGCCGACCGGCCCGCCACCGGGGCCGGCTGGGCCTGCGCGGCGGGAGCGAACAGGGCGGGGGTGACCAGGGCGGCGGCGAGTGCCGCGGCCGCGCCGGTCACGAGGGCGGACCGGCGCAGGCCGGATCCGCGCAGGCGGGATCGCCGCGAGAGGTACTGGGACACTGGGGGCTCCAGATTCTGGTGGGGCAGAACGGAACGCGAGTCGCGCCGCATGGATGAGGTTCGCGGCCCCATCGCACATTTGACGCGACCATGATGATTCAGCGAAGCAAAGGTTCCGTCAAGAGCCCCGGGAACACGGGCGGAGATCCCCGGCCGCCACCCCGGCCCGGGCGGTGACCCGGCGTCAGTCGCCCAGACCCATGTCCCGGGCGCGGGCCACCGCCTCCGCCCGGGAGGCCACATGGAGCTTCTCGAAGATGTGGGTGACGTGGTTGCGGACGGTCTTCTCCGCGACCACCAGCTCGCGCGCGATCCGTCGGTTGTCCAGGCCGCGTGCCACCAGATCCAGCACCTCGGCCTCCCGGGAGGTCAGCGCGGGGAACATGCTGCCCGCCTCGCGCAGCCTGGCCCCGGCCAGCAGCGAGGTGATCCGGGCGGCGACGTCCGCACCGAAGACCGCCCCGCCCGCGGCGACGGTGCGTACCGCGTGCAGCACCTCCTCGCGCCCCGCCCCCTTCACCAGATAGCCGCGGGCCCCGGCCTGCAGGGCGGCGAGCAGACTGCCGTCGTCGTCGGCCATGGTGAGCATCAGCACCGGCACCGGCGGGGTACGGCCCGCGACCGCGCGGTTCGCGGTGTACCTGCACGAGCGGATCGGGGACGTCCAGAACGGCTGCCACTACCTGCTCGTCGGCATCGCCGCGGCCGTCCTGCTGGCCCGGCTGCGCGCCGCCGCGCCGCGACCGCGGCGCCACATCGGCGCCCTGCTCCTGATGTACCTGCTGTTCGCCGCCGCCCAGGTGTTCTACTACTACGAGCACCTGAACCACTACTGGCTCAGCTACAGCCTGTTCACCGCCGCCTCCGCGCTCTGGAGCGTCGCCCTGGCCCACCTGGTGATCCGCGACGAATCGTGGCGGCTGGACCGGACGGCCCGGCGGATCCTGGCCGGGCTGCTGCTCGCCACCGTCGTCACGGTGGTCTTCGTCGCGGCCGCCACCGCGCTCTCGCTGCGCCTGCGGCCCGGGCCCGGCGCCGGCCCGCTGCTGCTGATCGCCCTGGTCTTCGCCCTCGGCGCCGGGATGCCCCGGGCCGCGGGCTGGGCCGTCGGGCTGGTCGACCGGCTCTACTACGGCGACCGCGCCCAGCCGTACCAGGTGCTGCGCACGCTGGCCGGGCGGATCAGCCAGGTCCTGGACCCGGCCGAGCTGCCGCACACCCTGTGCGGCACGGTGGCCGAGGAGCTCCGGCTGCCGGGCGTCGCCCTGACCGTGTGCACCCGGGCCGGCCGGCGGACGCTGGCGACCGTCGGCGCCCCGGACGGGTACCGCCAGGACTTCGAGCTGCTGCACCACGGCGCCCCCATCGGGCAGCTGACGGTGGGCCTGCGCGGCGGCGAGCAGCTGCTCGACGAGCGCGACACCGACATCCTGCGCTCCCTCGCCGACCAGGCCGCGCCCGCGATCGCCTCACTGCGGTTGCTGGAGGAACTCCAGGCCAGCCGCGAGCAGATCGTCGCCACCCGCGAGGAGGAACGCCGCCGGCTGCGGCGCGACATCCACGACGGCCTCGGGCCCGTCCTGGCCGGGCTGCGCCTGCGGGTCGACAACGCCGCGGTCGGCCTGCCGCCGGACACCGGCCTGGCGGACACGCTGCGGGCCGTCTCCGGCGACCTGGGCATGGCCATCAAGGAGGTCCGGCGGATCACCGACCGGCTCGGCCCGGCGCCGCTGGGCGAAGTCGGCCTCTCCCGGGCGCTGCGCCAGCTCTGCGAGAGCTTCACCGGCGCCCGCCTGGCCGTCGGCGCCGTGCTGGTGCCCGACCGGCTGCCGCAACTGCCTGCGGCGGTCGAGGTCGCGGTGTACCGGATCACCGCGGAGGCGCTGAACAACGTGCTGCGCCATGCCCGCGCCCGGCGGGCGACGGTGTCCGTCCGGGTCGGCGCGCAGACGCTCACCCTGATCGTCCAGGACGACGGCATCGGCTACCGGGCACCGGGCCGCACCCCGGGGACGGGAGCGTCGGGCGTGGGGCTGCGGTCGATGGCCGACCGCGCCGCCGAGATCGGCGGCCACTGCACCGTCGGCCCGCTGGAGCACGGCACCCGGGTGCACGCCGTCCTGCCCCGCCGGCCCTCGTACGGCTAGGGCCCTCGCGATCGCCCGTGCCGCACGCGGGTTCCGACAGTCCGCTGCCCCCACCGCCCGGTCGGCGGTGGGGGCAGCGGGTCGGGGGGTGGGGCGCCCGGGGGCGTCACACCGTGGCTGCGGAGCAGCCGGGTGCGCGCTCCTTCGGAGCAGCGGTTCCGGCGGCCTTCGCGCCTTTGGCGGCTTTCGCAGCCTTCGCGGCCTTGGCCGCCTTCGCTGCTTTCTGGCGCGCGAGGTGCGTGCAGGGAACGCACCGGGCTACTACGGTGGCTGCCCCTGCCGCCAGCTTGAGCGACTTCGATGACATAGCGTTCTCCAGTCCGTTCGGCGGGGTGGGGTGGACCGGTCGGCCGCCCCTCATCCACTGTGGTCGGGCCGCCGCCCGAGTGCATGGGGCCGCGGTCCCGTCCCCGTCCCGGGACCGCGGTCTCAGGCCTGGGCGTCCGACGCGCGGCAGCCGGGCACGGCTGCGGGTGCGGCCGCGGGCACGGCGGATTGCGCAGGCTGTGCCGGGTGCCGAGCCCGCTGAGCACGGCATCGCCGGCCCGGACCGGGTGGGGGTGGCCGTCGAGGGTGATCTCCCCGCGGCCGGTGAGCAGGACGTGGACCTCCTCGGTACGGATGTGCAGGTGCTCCCCGCCGGCGCCGCCGGGCGGGCCAGGGAGCGGTGGCGGACGGGCCGCCCACCGGCGCCCGGGGCGGGAGGCGGACGGCGGACGTACGGTGGATCCGGAGGGAGCGCCATGTACGCCAGGGGCACGCACTTCACCGACCGGACCGACGCGGGCCGCCGGCTCGCCGCCCGGCTGGAGCACCTGCACGGCGCCGACCCGGTCGTGGTGGCCCTGCCCCGCGGAGGAGTCCCGGTCGCGGCGGAGGTCGCGCAGGCGCTGGACGCGCCGCTGGACATCTGCGTGATCCGCAAGCTGGGCGTCCCGTACCAGCCGGAGCTGGGCATGGGTGCGATCGGCGAGGACGGCGCCCGGGTGATCAACGACCAGGTGGTACGGCTGGCCGGGGTCCGGCCCGAGCAGCTGGCGGCGGTCGAGGCGCACGAGCGGGCCGAGCTGGAGCGGCGGGCACGGCGCTACCGCGGCGACCGGCCGCCGGCCGACCTGCGCGGGCGCACGGTGGTGGTGGTCGACGACGGCATCGCCACCGGCTCCACCGCCCGGGCCGCCTGCCGGATCGTCCGGGCCCGGGGCGCGGCCCGGGTGGTGCTGGCCGTGCCGGTCGCCCCGCCGGACTGGACGGCCAGGCTCAGCGCGGACGCGGACGAGCTGGTGGCCGTGGCCACACCCTCGCCGTTCTACGCCATCGGCGAGTTCTACGACGACTTCACCCAGACCGAGGACGACGAGGTGCTGCGCCACCTCGCCCGCGCGGCCGGCCCGCGGACCCTCTCCAGGGAGCTCACGGTGCAGATCGGCGCCCTGCGCCTGGCCGGCCGGCTGACCGTCCCGCCCGAGGCCTCGGCCGTGGTGCTGTTCGCCCACGGCAGCGGCAGCAGCCGGCACAGCCCGCGCAACCGCTTCGTCGCCGACCAGCTCAACCGGGCGGGCCTGGCGACGCTGCTGTTCGACCTGCTCACCGAGGCCGAGGAGCCCGACCGGCGCAAGGTGTTCGACGTCGCGCTGCTGGGCGGCCGGCTGGCCGCCGTCACCGTCCGCCTCGCCGAGGAGGCCGAGGTGCGCGGCCTGCCGGTGGGCTACTTCGGCGCCAGCACCGGCGCGGCCGCCGCGCTCTGGGCGGCGGCGGATCCGGCGGTGCTGGTCTCGGCCGTGGTCTCCCGGGGCGGCCGGCCCGACCTCACCGGCCCCCGGCTGGCCGAGGTGCGGGCGCCGACCCTGCTCATCGTCGGCGGCCACGACGATCTGGTGATCGACCTCAACCGGCGCGCCCAGGAGCAGATGGAGTGCGAGAACGAACTGGCGGTCATCCCTCGCGCCACCCATCTGTTCGAGGAGCCGGGTGCGCTGGAGGAGGTCGCCGAGCTGGCCAGGGAGTGGTTCCTGCGGTGTCTGACCGTCGAACCGCCGTGACCGCGCGTCGCCACCACAGCCATGCAATCTGCGCAGCGGGCCGAGCGAATTCCTGCTCAGCTTGTACACATTGAACAGTGGAATCCCGACCTGTTGCCCAATCATTCCTGGAGGAGCAAGCTCTGCGCCAACCGCACCGACCACCCCCGCGGCGCGGACGCCTCAACGTGGAGGAACCCCCGATGACCACGCAGTCCCACGCCCTTGAGCTGACCCCCGAGGAGCGCGAGGCCGGCCTTGACGCCGAGCAGCTGCGCCGCCTGGTGGGCCTCGTCGAGCACGACCCCGCGGCGGACCCGTTCCCCGTGATCGCCCAGGACGCCGTCGTCTTCGTGGCCGGCAACGCCACCCAGACGGCCCTCTTCTACCAGGCCGTCTTCGGCATGGAGCTGGTCGCGTACTCCGGCCCCGAGACCGGCCGGCGCGACCGCAAGGCGTTCGTGCTGCGCTCCGGCTCCTGCCGCTTCGTGATCAAGGGCGGCGTCGCCCCGGACAGCCCGCTGCTGGAGCACCACCGCCGGCACGGTGACGGCGTCGTCGACCTGGCCCTGGAGGTGCCGGACGTCGACAAGTGCATAGCGCACGCCCGCGCCCAGGGCGCCACCGTGCTGGAGGAGCCCAACGACGTCTCGGACGAGCACGGCACCATCCGCCGCGCCGCCATCGCCACCTACGGCGAGACCCGGCACACCCTGATCGACCGCTCCCGCTACCACGGCCCGTACCTGCCCGGCTATGTCACCGCCGAGAGCCGGGTGCAGCGGCCCGAGGGCCACCCGAAGCGGCTGTTCCAGGCGCTGGACCACGCGGTGGGCAACGTCGAGCTCGGCAAGATGGACGAGTGGGTCGGCTTCTACAACCGGGTCATGGGCTTCGTGAACATGGCCGAGTTCGTCGGCGACGACATCGCCACCGAGTACTCCGCGCTGATGTCCAAGGTCGTCGCCAGCGGCAACCACCGGGTGAAGTTCCCGCTCAACGAGCCGGCCGTCGCCAAGAAGAAGTCGCAGATCGACGAGTACCTGGAGTTCTACGGCGGCCCCGGCTGCCAGCACCTTGCGCTCGCCACCAACGACATCCTCACCACCGTGGACATCCTGCGCGCCAACGGCGTCGAGTTCCTCTCCACCCCGGACTCGTACTACGACGACCCGGAGCTGCGCGCCCGGATCGGCAAGGTCCGGGTGGAGGTCGAGGAGCTCAAGAAGCGCGGGATCCTGGTCGACCGTGACGAGGACGGCTACCTGCTGCAGATCTTCACCAAGCCCCAGGGCGACCGGCCGACGGTGTTCTTCGAGTTCATCGAGCGGCATGGCTCGCTCGGGTTCGGGAAGGGCAACTTCAAGGCGCTCTTCGAGTCCCTGGAGCGCGAGCAGGACCGTCGCGGCAACCTCTGACCGGCTCAAGGAGAGCGGACCATGGCGCATTACCGGCAGCTGGGCAGCATCCCGCCCAAGCGGCACACCCAGCACCGCACGCCCGAGGGCGGGCTGTACTACGAGGAGCTGATGGGCGAGGAGGGCTTCTCCTCCGACTCCTCCCTGCTCTACCACCGGGGCATCCCCTCGGCCATCGTGGACGCGCGGCCGTGGGAGCTGCCGGACCAGAGCACGCTGCCCAACCACCCGCTGCTCCCCCGGCACCTGAAGCTGCACGAGCTCTTCGCCGGCCAGGAGTGGAAGGCCGCCGACGTCGTCGGCAGCCGGCGCCTGGTCCTCGGCAACGGCGACGTACGGATCTCGTACGTCGCCGCCGGGGCGCCCAGTGAGCTGTACCGCAACGGGCTCGGCGACGAGTGCGTCTACGTGGAGTCCGGCACCGGCACGGTGGAGACGGTCTTCGGCTCGCTGGAGGTCGGCCAGGGCGACTACGTGATCATCCCCAGGGCGACCACCCACCGCTGGGTGCCCACCGGGGACGCGCCGCTGCGCGCCTACTGCATCGAGGCCAACAGCCACATCACCCCGGTCAAGCGGTACCTCTCCAAGTACGGCCAGCTGCTGGAGCACGCGCCGTACTGCGAGCGGGACCTGCGCGGGCCGGTGGGGCCGCTGCTGGTCGAGGGCACGGACGTGGACGTGCTGGTCAAGCACCGCGGCCCGGGCGGCGTCGCGGGGACCAGGTACACCGTGCCGCACCACCCGTTCGACGTGGTCGGCTGGGACGGCTGCCTGTACCCGTACGCCTTCAACATCAGCGACTACGAACCGATCACCGGCCGGATCCACCAGCCGCCGCCGGCGCACCAGGTCTTCGAGGGCAACGGCTTCGTGATCTGCAACTTCGTCCCCCGCAAGGTGGACTACCACCCACTGTCCATCCCGGTGCCGTACTACCACGCCAACGTCGACAGCGACGAGGTGATGTTCTACTGCGGCGGCGACTACGAGGCCCGCAAGGGCTCCGGCATCGGCCAGGGGTCGATCTCGCTGCACCCCGGCGGGCACACCCACGGCCCGCAGCCCGGCGCCTACGAGCGCAGCATCGGGGCGGAGTTCTTCGACGAGCTGGCCGTCATGGTGGACACCTTCCGGCCGCTGGAGCTCGGCGAGGGCGGCCGGGCGAGTGAGGACCCGGGCTACGCCTGGAGCTGGTCGGGGCGGGGGCCGGGCCGATGACGGCGGCTGCACCGGCCACCGGCGCACAGCCGACGCCCGGCGGCGTACCGGCGCTGTTCCGGGGGCTGTTCGACGACGCCGCGATCTTCCCGCCCGGCGACCTGCCGATGGCGCAGGCCGTGCCCGCCCACCGGGCGCACCGGGCCGCCTGGTACGCCGACGCCGTCGGCTCGTTCCTGTGCGGGGCGGGCCGGCTCGGCGAGCTGGCGGAGGTGACCGGGGGCCCGCTCCGGGTGGGCCTGGTGCTGCCCGGGGGCAGCACGGACCTGCCGTCCGCACTGAAGGCCGCCGCACCGTTCGAGCTGGCCGGCGTGGAGCTCGCCGCCCAAGGCGCCCGGGAGGCGGTGGCCGCGCTGGCGGAGCACCTGCCCGCGGGCGTGCCGGCGGTGGTCGAACTCCCGCGTGGCGAGGGCGCCGAGGGCCGCGCCGGCCTGGAGGCCGAGCTGGACGTGCTCGCCGGCTCGCCCTACCGGGTGAAGTTCCGCACCGGCGGTCTGGCCGCCGGTGCCTTCCCCACCGAGGCGGAGCTGGCGGGCCTGCTCGCCGCCTGCGCCGAGCGCGGCCTGCCGTTCAAGTGCACGGCGGGCCTGCACAACGCCGTCCGGCACACCGACCCGGTGACCGGCTTCGAGCACCACGGCTTCCTGAACGTCCTGCTGGCGGCCCTGGCCACCGACCGGGCGGCCGCCGCCGAGGCCCTGCGCGAGCGCTCGGGTACGGTACTGGCCGGCGCCGTCGCGGCGCTGACCGAACGCCAGATCACCACCGTACGAGGAGCCTTCCTCTCCTTCGGCACGTGCAGCATCGCCGAACCCCTGCACGACCTGGCCGCACTCGGCCTGCTGCCGCCCAGCACACCGCACCTGGAGGACCGTTGACCGCCGCCCGCAGCTGGCTCGCCACCGCACAGGACTCACCCTTCGGCGTGCACAACCTGCCGTACGGCGTCTTCACCGCCGCCGACCGGCCCGGCCAGCGGCGGATCGGCGTGCGGATCGGCGACTTCGTCCTCGACGCGGGCGCGGCCGCCCGCGCCGCCGGGACGCCCTCGGTGCTGCTCGACGCCGACTCGCTGGGCCCCCTGCTGGCCGCCGGCCGGCCGGCGTGGAGCGAGATCCGCGCCGGCCTGGTCGAGTGGCTGACCGACGAGACGTACCGCGACACCATCGCGCGACTGCTGACGCCGCTCGCCGAGGCCGAGCTCCACCTGCCGTTCGAGGTCGCCGACTACGTCGACTTCTACGCGTCCGAGCACCACGCCGCCAACCTGGGCCGGATGTTCCGGCCGGGCTCCGAGCCGCTCACCCCCAACTGGAAGCACCTGCCGATCGGTTACCACGGCCGGGCCGGCACGGTGGTGGTCTCCGGCACCCCGGTGGTGCGCCCGCACGGGCAGCGCAAGGCGCCTGCCGACGCCGTACCGAGCTTCGGGCCGACCGGGCGGCTGGACATCGAGGCGGAGGTCGGCTTCGTCGTCGGCGCGCCCTCCATGCTGGGCACGCCCGTCCCGATGGCCGACTTCCAGGAGCACGTCTTCGGCGTCTGCCTGGTCAACGACTGGTCGGCACGCGACATCCAGGCCTGGGAGTACGTCCCGCTCGGCCCGTTCCTGGGCAAGTCCTTCGCGACGTCCGTCTCCCCGTGGATCGTCCCGCTGGAGGCCCTGGAACACGCCCGGATCACCCCGCCGGCCCGCGACGTCGAGCCGCTGCCCTACCTGGACGACCGGGGCGGCGAGCCCTGGGGCCTGGACATCTCACTGGAGGTCAGGCTCAACGGATACCCGGTCTCCCGGCCGCCGTTCGCCGCGATGTACTGGACGGCGGCGCAGCAGCTCGCGCAGATGACCGCGAACGGCGCCTCGCTGCGCACCGGCGACCTGTTCGCCTCGGGTACGGTCAGCGGCCCCGAGGTGGAGAGCCGGGGCGCCCTGATCGAGCTCACCTGGAACGGTGAGAACCCGGTCAAGCTCCCGGACGGCACCACCCGCACCTTCCTGGAGAACGACGACGAGGTCACCATCACCGCCACCGCGCCCGGGCCGGACGGCACGGTGGTCGGCTTCGGCGAGGTCACCGGGCGGATCGTGCCGTGAGCGGCCCCTCCCGCCCGGCCGCCCCTCCCGCCTGAGCGCTCCCGCGCAGCCGTGCCGGGCCCCCTCGCGGGGTGCCCGGCACGGCTGCGCCGCGCCGAGTACCGTGTCGGGGAGATCTCCGGCGGAGGGATCACCGGCGGGACGCCGGGACGGATTCCGAGACGGACACCGAGGGGACGGGAGCGGCCCGATGACCGAAGAGGTACAGCTGCGCAGGGACGGCCGGGCGGGCCACCTCGTCCTGAACCGCCCGCGGGCGCTCAATTCGCTGACCCACGCGATGCTGGGCACCGTCCGCGCGGCCCTGGACACCTGGGCGGCCGACGACGAGGTCGCCACCGTCGCGCTGAGCGGCGCCGGCGAGCGCGGCCTCTGCGCGGGAGCGGACATCCGGGCGATCCACGACGACGCCAAGGCCGGCGGGGCCGGCGCACGGGCGTTCTTCCGCGACGAGTACCGGCTCAACGCGCTGATCGCCCGCTACCCCAAGCCGTACGTCGCGCTGATGGACGGCATCACCATGGGCGGCGGGGTCGGGCTCTCGGCCCACGGCGGCGTGCGGGTGGTCACCGAGCGCTCGGTGGTCGCCATGCCGGAGACCAGGATCGGGCTGGTCCCCGACGTGGGCGGCAGTTACCTTCTGGCCCGCGCGCCGGGCGAGCTCGGCACCCACCTCGCCCTGACCGCCGCCTCGATGGGCCCCGGCGACGCGCTGCTCTGCGGCTTCGCGGACCACTTCGTGCCCTCCGGGCGCCTCACCGACCTCACCACCGCGCTGGCCGGCCGTGACGCCGCCGAGGCCGTCGCCGCCCTCGCCGAGACGGCCCCCGCCGCCGGCCTCGCCGAGCAGCGCGACTGGATCGACGGGTGCTACGCCGCCGACACCGTGGAGGAGATCGTCGACCGGCTGCTCGGCAGCGGCGTGGCCGAGGCCAAGGAGGCGGCCGAGCAGATCCTCGCCAAGTCCCCCACCTCGCTGAAGGTCACCCTCGCCGCGCTGCGCCGGGCCCGTGGCCTCGGCTCACTGGAGGCGGCGCTGGACCAGGAGTACCGGATCTCCTGCGCCGCGCTCCAGGCCCCCGACCTGGTGGAGGGCATCCGGGCGCAGGTCGTCGACAAGGACCGCAACCCGCGCTGGTCCCCCGCGGCCCTGACCGAGGTCTCCGAGGCCGACGTGGCGCGCTTCTTCGCCTCCCGGGGCGCCGACGAGCTCCGGCTGGCCTGACCGGCCGCCGGCGCGCCCGCCCTCCGGGGCGCCACCCGGCCGTTCGGATCCGGCCGCCGTTGAGGCGGTCGGCCGGGGCCCTCGGGTGACGACCGTCTCGCATGCCAAGACTGGCGCGGGGAGGGGCCGGTCGTAGATCGTGGGGTCGTCAGGGCGCAATCTCGTGCCGCAGAGCAGCGAATGGGAGTCAATGGCGATGACCGACGACACGTCGACCGAGTACGAGACGATCCTCGTCGAGCGCAAGGGCCGGGTCGGCCTGATCACCCTCAACCGGCCCAAGGCGCTCAACGCGCTCAACACCCGGCTGATGAACGAGGTGGTGGCGGCGGCGACCGCCTTCGACCGTGACCCGGAGATCGGCGCGCTGGTGATCACCGGCTCGGAGAAGGCCTTCGCCGCGGGCGCGGACATCAAGGAGATGCAGGGCAACCGCTTCCCCGACGTGTACCTCGACGACTGGCTGGGCCCGTGGGACCGGCTCGGGCAGCTGCGCAAGCCGGTGATCGCCGCGGTGGCGGGTTTCGCGCTCGGCGGCGGCTGCGAGCTGGCCATGCTCTGCGACATCCTGCTGGCCGCCGACAACGCCAAGTTCGGCCAGCCGGAGATCAAGCTCGGGGTGATCCCGGGCATCGGGGGTTCGCAGCGGCTCACCCGCGCGGTGGGCAAGGCCAAGGCGATGGAGCTCTGCCTGACCGGCCGGATGATGGGCGCCGAGGAGGCGGAGCGGGCCGGGCTGGTCTCCCGGATCGTGCCCGCGGCCGAGCTGCTGGCGCAGGCGCTGGCCACCGCCGAGACGGTGGCGGCGATGTCCGCACCGGCCGCGATCATGATGAAGGAGAGCGTCAACCGGGCGTTCGAGACCACGCTGGCCGAGGGCGTCCGCTTCGAGCGCCGGCTCTTCCACGCCGCCTTCGCGACCCAGGACCAGAAGGAGGGCATGGCGGCCTTCGCCGAGAAGCGCGCGCCGTCCTTCGAGCACCGCTGAACCGGCCAAGGGTCAGGTACCCCCACCTGCGGGGGGGGGGGGGGGGGGGCGCCCCGCCCCCCCCCGGGGGGGCCCGGGGGGCCCCCCCCGGGGGGGGGCCCGGCGGGGGGGGGGGGGGGGGGGGCGGCCCCCCCCCCCCCCCCCCGCGCCCGCCCCCCCCCGCGGGGGGGGGGGGGCGCCCCGCCCCCCCCCCCCCCCCGCAGGTCACTCCGTGACCGCCACCGGGGTGTTGAGCCGGGCGAGGCCGCTGCGGGTCGCGGCGACCACCACCCGGTCCCCCGGCACCAGCCGGCGGGTGCGGTCCGCGAAGTTCCACCGGTAGGCCGGTGGCTCACCGGCCGGCCGGACGGCGATCACCCGCACACCGCCCGGGTCCTCGATGTCGTGCTGGTCCATCCCGACCAGTCCGCTGCCCTCGTCCGCGCGCAACTCGGCGATCAGCAGCACATGACGGAAGACGGAGAGGGTGCCGAGCACCTCGCGCCCCATCAGGGCGGCGGCGAAGGCCGGCGCCGCGAGGTAGGACACCGAGCGGGAGACGGCGTTGTCGAGGGTCGCGTACACGTGGTGGGCGAAGTCGTCGTCGAAGAGCCGCAGCACGACCCGTACCTCGGGCCTGACCGCGCGTGCCTCCAGTGCCGCCTCCAGGTTGGCCGCGTCGTCGCCGCTGACCGCGACGAGCGCGCGGCTGTGCTTCAGCCGGGCCCGGCGCAGCTGGTCCTCCAGCGGGGCGTCGCCGACCACGACGGGTATGCCCAGCGCGCGGACGGCCGCGATGCCCCTGGCCTGCGGGTCACGCTCGATGCAGACCACCGGCACGCCCAGGTCGCGGACCAGGGTCGCCACCCGGGTGCCGACGTTGCCGAGGCCGACCACCACGACATGGTCGCGGGTGCCGGCTCCGGGGTTCCGGGCCGGGCCACGCCGGCCCGAGGCCAGCACCTCGACCATGATCGCGGTGGCGACGGGGGCGAAGGTGATGCCGCAGAAGGTGATGACCACCTGGGCGACCCGCTGCCAGGGCCCGCCGGCGGCCGCACCGCCGGCGGCGTCGGCGCCGTACTGGTCGGGCTGGGCGGCGCCGGCCAGGTCCAGCAGCGAGATGTAGAGCGTCCAGCCGAAGTCCCGGTTGAGGTACCAGAGCACCGCGAAGGAGAACAGCACGGCGGCGAGGGCGGTGAACAGCACCAGCCGCAGCCGGGCACTGGTGAAGTAGCGCAGCCCGTCCAGCAGCCGCCAGCGCAGCCTGCGCCGCCAGGGGATCCGGACGACCGGCTCGCCCGGCAGGGCCTGGAGCGCGCCGACGCCGCCGACCGGCCCGGGCGCGGCCTCCCGGGCGGATCGGGCGCCCGGGCGGATCGGACCCTCGTCGCCGAACTCCCTGGCCAGCTCGATGAATCCGGCCGAGGGCGTGCCGACGTCCGGCAGCAGCCGGATCCGCCCGAGATCCTGCCGGTCGATGTGGTCGGCGACCACGCAGACCCGGTCGTCGTCGATGTCGTCGTCGTACGCGATGTGCAGGAAGCGGCCGCCGACCCGGACGGAGTTCGGCCGGGAGAGCGCCGCGTTGGCGAAGGCCGGGGCGGCGGTGGCGGAGCCGGAGAGCGCGGCGCCGTTGTGCAGCAGCCGCTCGATGTTCTCGCCGAGACGCTGGTTGAACATCCGCAGCACGATGCGGATGCCCGGGTTGTGGTTCTGGGCGCTGAGCGCGGTGTGGATGTTCTCCTGGTCGCTGCCGTCGACCATCGCGATGCCGCGGGCGCACCTCACCCCGGCGGCGCGCAGCGCCTCCTCGGTGACGGTGCTGGACTCGACGACGGCGGCGAGGCCCGGGATCTGCTCGATCTGCGGCGCGTGGTCGCGGGTGCGGTCGGGTACCAGCGCGACCACGCGGACGTCGTAGTGCTCGACCAGTTCCAGGATCAGCCGGTGGGCGAGCGCGTTGCCGCCGCACACCACGTAGTGGTTGCCGAGCGGCTCGACCGGAGGGGCCCCCAACCCTTCATGAGTCATATCCTCAGATCCTACTGAGCGATCTTGAGCCACAGGTGACGATCAGGTGACTGATGTGCCATCAGATTCGGTACGCCGGGCGTTCGGGCAGCCGTCCGGCGTGCCCTCGATCGGCACCGTGGGCGGCACGGGCCGCCTCATCCGGACGGGTGCCCGGGCGTGCGCCGGCCGGGCACCGCACCGACAGTGGGGGGCGGACCCCGCCGTCGGACCATCAGGAGCACTCACCGTGGCCATCCCCTCCCGCTCTCCCGAGGCGGCGCCGCTGCCCGGCCCCCTGGGCACGCTCGCCAACGCCGCCTGGCAGGTCCTGCTGGCCGCCGGGCTCGCCTCACTGGCCCTCGGCGTGATCGTCTTCGCCTGGCCCGAGCAGACCCTGCGGGTGGTCGGCGTGCTCTTCGGGCTCTACCTGCTGATCATCGGCATCGTGCAGGTGGTCGCCGCCTTCGGCACGCACGCCGCGACGGCGATGCGCGTGCTCGCCTTCATCAGCGGCGCCCTGTGCGTGCTGCTCGGGCTGCTCTGCTTCCGCAGCGCCGCGCAGTCACTGCTGCTGCTCGCGCTCTGGATCGGCATCGGCTGGCTCTTCCGTGGCATCCTCCACATCGTCGCCGCGGTCTCCGACGAGGAGATGCCGGCCCGGGGCTGGCAGATCTTCGCGGGTGTCGCCAACGTGCTGGCCGGGGTGCTGCTGATGGTCTGGCCGCTCGGCTCGATCGCCGCGCTGACCGTCCTCGCCGGGTGCTGGCTGCTGATCCTCGGCGTGATCGAGATCGTGACGGCGTTCCGGGTCCGCAGCCAGGCCAAGCAGCTTCCCCCGGGAGTCTGAGCGCCCCGGCACGCCCGTACTCCCGGCGCCCTGGACCCGCCGCGGCGGCTCGCGCGCTCCCGCGGGCCGCCGTCGGCGTACCCGCCGCTCAGCGCGGCTCGGGGGCCGCTCCGCAGCGGAAGACCGCGGACTCCAGCAGCTCCGGGGTGAGGCGGACGCCGGTCAGGTGCTCGGCGAACGCGAAGGCGGCCTCGGTGTGCAGCGTGTGGTCGTGCTCCTCGCCCGCGCTGAGGTCGAAGCCGGCCAGCCGCATCGCCTCCGCGGCGGCCTCGGCGTCGCTGCCCTGGCGCTCCCGGGCGAACAGCGGCTCGAAGTGCAGGCGCTCGCGGCCGTCCTCGTGCCAGTAGAAGTGGTCGGCTGCGTTGACGTTGCGGAAGTGCGAGACCAGCCGGGTGCCGCGGGAGAGGGCCGCGATCACCTCGCGGCTGACGCCGAGGTGGCCGTAGCTCTCCACCGCCAGCGCCCAGCCGCCGATCTCGGTGGCGGCGATGAACATGCCGTCCTCGTCGTCGCTCTCGTCCTCTTCGCCCTCGTCGCCCTCGGCTTCGCGGTCCTCGTCCTCGTCCTCGTCCCCGTCCTCGTCATAGCCGCCGTCCTCGAACTCGTCGGCCGCTTCGAGGACGGCGCTGAGGCCGGTGACGGTCCGGATCGGCCCGGCGTCGATCCGCCGCAGCAGCTCCTCGGCGGACATCCCCTCCACCATCGTCAGACAGTACGCCTCGACCAGCTCGCGCCAGTGCTCGCTGATCCAGGTGTAGTCGGAGGCATGTGCAGTCATGCCGTAGATGCTCTCAGACAGCTGTGACAGCGTCAGAGCCAGGCCGCCCGGTCCGTGCCCCAGCGGCCGGGCGGCCGGCGCCAGTCGGCCGGGCCGCCCTCGTACGCCACCGGGGGCAGGGCGTAGCGCAGCCGCCCCAGCGGGGAGTCGGTCTCGGCGAGCCAGCGGGCCGGGTCGTACGGTCCGCCCCCGGCGCCGGACCCGGCTTCGCCCTGCGCCCCGGTGCCAGGGCCAGGGCCGGGGCCGGGCTCGATGCCGTACATCAGCCAGGAGGCGGTGCCCGCGAGGGAGAGTCGCAGCCGGCGCCCGCCGCCGGTGGCCCGGCGGTCGGTCAGGGCGCGCAGGGCGGCGGCGGCGAGCAGGTAGCCGGTGCCGTGGTCCAGGGCCTGCGCGGGCAGGACACCGGGGTGCCCGTCGGCGGCGGCCTCGGTCCGCGCGATCCCGCAGCGGGCCTGGACCAGGCTGTCGAAGCCGCGCCGCCCGGCCCAGGGGCCGGTCCGGCCCCAGGCGCTGAGCTCGGCCACGACCAGGCCGGGGCAGCGCTCCAGCAGGGCGTCCGGGCCGAGACCGAGGCGGTCGAGCGCGCCGGGGCGGTAGCCGGTGACGACGACGTCGGCGCCGGCGAGCAGGTCCTCGAAGGCCGCACGGTCGGCGGGGGCGGCGAGGTCCAGCCGGGTGGAGCGCTTGCCGAAGCCGGTGTCGGCGTGCGCGTCCTCGGATTCGGGCAGCCGGGGTGCGTCGATGCGCAGCACGTCGGCGCCGAGCAGGGCCAGGGTCCGGGTGGCGACCGGGCCGGCGATCACCCGGGTCAGGTCCAGGACCCGGACTCCCGCGCAGGGCAGGCCGGCCGGCGGCAGGGCCCGAGCGGGTGCGTCACCGACGCGTTCGGCCTCCACCAGCGGCCGCGTCTCACGCTCGGGGGCACGGACGGCGACGGCCAGGGCGCCGGCCGCGTACGCGGTCTCCTGGACCCACTCGGCCGGGTGCTCGCGCAGGGTCCGCGCCAGCCGGCGGACGGCGGCCTCGTCGTCGCGGCCGTCGTCCGGCAGGCCGAGGGCGGCGAGCAGCCGGGCGCGGTGGTGCGGGTAGTTGGCGTGGGTGCGGACCCAGCCGTCCCTGGTCTGCCAGAAGCCCGAGAGCGAGGCGAAGCTGACCGGGGCCCGGCCGTCGATCCGTAGATGGCGCTCGCTGACGAACGCCGTTGCCACCGCGCCCTCGTCCACCCGGACGGCGGGGACGGGCCCGCCGGAGCGGGCCGCGCCCAGTTCGGCCGCCGCGAGCGAGCAGGCGGCGACGGTGGCGCGGGCCAGCTCCCGGACGGGCAGCCGGGCGGGGAGCAGCCCGCCGGGGCCGTGGAAGGAGACCCGCTCCAGGAGCGTCCCGGCGCCGCCGAGGGCGGACCAGGCGTGCGCGGTGGCGGCGTCCGGACGAGGTGTCATGGCCGCATTCTGCTACAGCGCGCCGGGGTTGATGATCACATCTCGGTGATCAGGGCGGGCAGGGCGCGCATGTCGTCGATGACCACGGTGCCGGGCCCCGCCAGCCAGTGCGCCGGGGTGATCCCGCCCGCGTAGCCGACCGAGCGCATGCCCGCCGCCCGGGCCGCCCGGACCCCGTACCGACTGTCCTCGACCACCAGGCAGGCCTGCGGCGGGACGCCCATCCGGGCCGCCGCGTGCAGGAAGAGGTCGGGTGCGGGCTTGCCGTGGGCGACCTCGGTCGCGCTGTGGATGCGCCCCTCGAAGCGGGGGTGCAGGCCGGTGCGCCCGAGGGTGTGCCGCAGCTTGGCGTGGCTGCCGCTGGAGGCGACGCAGGTCGGCAGGGTGATCGCGTCCAGGGCCTCGATGATCCCGTCGACCGGGGCCAGGCCGGCGTCCACCTGCTCGGCGTGCAGTTGGTCGAACCGCTCGGCCCAGTGGTCGGCCGTCGCCCGGTCGAGCCGCTCGGCGATCTGCTCGCCGATGGAGGTGCTGGAGCGGCCGACGAAGCGTTCGATGATCTCGTCCTCGGTGAGCGGCCAGCCGAGCTCCGCTCCCAGGGTGTGGTGGACGCGGACGGCGATGGGCTCGCTGTCCACCAGCACCCCGTCGCAGTCGAAGATCACGAGTTCGATCGGCTTGGTCATCACCGCAGGATAGGGGAGCCCGCCGATGCCGCCGGGGCCGGGCCGGTGCACCCCGGACGGTCCGTCAGGTGCCGGCGGTGACGCCCGCGACGAGCATCAGCAGCAGGGCGGAGACCATCGTCATCCGGCGGGCGGCCTGCGGTGTGCCTCCGAGCCGGCCGCCGAGCCGGCCCGCGGCGACGGCGACCGCGGCGTAGACGACGGCGCAGGCGAGCACGTTGAGCGAGCCGAGGGCCAGCACCTGGCCGCCGACCGGCAGGTCGGAGGCCGGGTCGACGAACTGCGGCACCAGCGACAGGTAGAGCAGCAGGCCCTTGGGGTTGAGCAGGGCGGTCAGCATGCTCTGGCGCAGCACGGTGGCGGTGGGCTGCGGGCGGGCGGCGGCGAGCTCCCCGCCTCCGCCGCCGCGCAGGGCGAGCAGCATCGTCACGGCGAGCACCAGCAGGTACGCGGCGCCGGCGATCCGCAGGGCGGGCAGCAGGGCCGGCACCGCGCGCAGGGCGGCCGCGAGGCCGGCGCTGGAGAGCAGGGTGTGCACGGTGTAACCGGCGCAGACGCCGCCGACGGCGGTGAGTGCGGCGCGGCGGCCCTGGCCGAGCCCGCGGGCGGCTATGTAGAGCCAGTCGGGCCCCGGGGTGCAGACCAGCAGGAGGTCGACCCCCAGGAAGAGGAGGAGGGCGTGCGTTTGCATGGCGGCCTGTTCTGCGATGTGGAAGCGTCCCCGATGGTTCGATCACTGAAGGTAGCCGGATTGGCGTGGCAGCCGATGGCCACTTCGTGTCCGGACCACCTGAAGCCTGGCAGAATATTGCGCCATGGACCGAATCGACCGCAGAATCCTCCACGAGCTCCAGCAGGACGGCCGTCTCACCAACGCCGACCTGGCCGCCCGGGTGGATCTCACCCCCTCCCCCTGCCTGCGCCGGGTACGGCAGCTGGAGCAGGACGGGGTGATCTGCGGCTACCGGGCGCAGCTGGACGGCGCCGCGCTCGGGCGAGGGTTCCAGCCCTTCGTGACCATCGTGATGCGGCACGAGGACCGCGCGACGGTGGCGGAGTTCGAGCAGCGGGTCGCCGCGCTGCCCGAGGTGGTCGAGGCGCACCGGCTGTTCGGCGACCCGGACTACTTGCTGCGGATCGCGGTCGCGGACATCGCGGCGTACGAGCGGTTCATCACGGACGTCCTGTCCGGCCTGCCCGGCATCGCGCAGGTCAACTCGCACCTGACGATGAAGCAGGTCAAGGCGGACCGGGGCATCCCCACCGGCGCGTAGCCGGCCCGGCGGCGGGCGGGGGTGCTCGCGGTGGGCCGGCGCGGCGGCGGGCGGGGTCGCCCGTGGCGGGCCGGCGGGTCAGCGGGCGTCCGCGCCCGGCGGGGTGAAGGTGAAGCGCAGCGACCTGACCCGGTTGTCGAAGTTGGACGGGATCAGCTCGGGCTCGCCGACCGAGCGGATGTCGGGCAGGCGGGTGAACAGCTCGCGGAGGAGCACCTTCATCTCCTGGCGGGCCAGGTGCGCGCCGAGGCAGTAGTGCGGGCCGCCGCCGCCGAAGCCGAGGTGCGGGTTGGGCGAGCGGGTGATGTCGAAGGCGTCCGGGTCGGCGAAGACGGCCTCGTCGCGGTTGGCGGAGCCGAAGAACAGCACCACCTTCTCGCCCGCCGCCAGCCGCGTCCCGTTGAGGTCGTGGTCGGCGGCGAGGGTCCGGCGGAACTGGATGATCGGCGTGGCATGCCGGATGATCTCGTCGACCGCGCCGGCGAGGTACCGGTCGAGGTCGGAGAGCAGCAGGGCGCGCTGCTCGGGGTGCGCGGACAGCAGGTGCAGTCCGTGCGCGAGGGCGTTGCGGGTGGTCTCCACCCCGGCGACCAGGAGCAGCGAGAAGAAGGCGCCGAGGTCACGCCCGCCCAGCCGCCGGCCGTCGACGTCGGCGGCGACCAGCGCGGAGATCAGGTCCTCGGTGGGCCGGCGGCGGCGTTCGCGGCCGAGCTCGGCGACCATGCCCTGCATCCGGGCCAGCGCCCGCAGCCCGCGTCCGGGGATGCGGATCCGGCTGCGCGGTGGCCGCTCGACCCCGATGTGCTCGGAGGCGCGGTTGACCTGGTCGAGGATGGCGCGCCGGGGCTCCTGCGGGATGCCCATCATGTTGCAGATGACCTGGAAGGGGAGTTCGGCGGCGACGTCGGTGACGAAGTCCTCCGGCCGCCGCTCGATCACCTCGTCGACCAGCCGGGCGGCCACCCGGCGGATGTCGTCCTCGGCGCGCTCCAGCAGGCGAGGGGTGAAGGCGCGGGAGACCACCCGGCGCAGCTGGGCGTGCCGCGGATCGTCAAGGTTCACCATGGAGTCGCCGAACAGGGCCCGTACCCAGCGGGCGGGCTCGGGCGTGGTGACGCCGGGCCCGCTGAGGAAGACCGCCGGGGTCCGGCTGGCCTCCACCACGTCGGCGTGCCGGACGATCGCGTGGAACCCCTTCGCCGGTCGACGGCCGGCCGCGGGGCGCTCGGTGAAGAACACGGGGGCGGGCAGCCGGCGGAGCTCGGCGAAGGCGGCCGCGCGGGTGGGCGCGGGGAGCTTCCAGAATTCCGGGTCGGCGAGGTCGAATTCGGGCCGGACGATGCCGGTGGAGCCCGTCGGTGCAGGGGTTCCCGCCACTGCGCTCATGCCCGCAGTACCTCCGTGTCTTGTCGGTGCCCACATTTAGCGGGCACCGGCCGACGGAATGTCAAACCACCTTGATTGTCCGATGATATGCATTTCTTGCACCATTCTCGTTCACACCGGTGTACGACGGCATTTCGCCCGGCACCCCCCGGTAGACCCCGGCGCCGCACGGCGCGAATGCCGTGGGCGCCCGCGCGGGCGGCGCTATCGTGGCCGGATGCCCCTCTCCCCCGACCCCCGCGCCACCCGCGTCGAGCCGGACGACCTCGGGCTGCCCGTACGGATCGGCGCCGTCCAGCAGGTGGTCTCCCTCGTCCCGTCGCTGACCGAGGCGGTGGCCGTGACCGCCCCCGGGCTGCTGGTCGGCGCCACCGACTGGTGCAGCCACCCGGCCGACCTCACGGTGACCAGGATCGGCGGCACCAAGAACCCCGACGTGGCGCGGATCATCGCGCTGGCCCCTGATCTGGTGCTGGCCAACGAGGAGGAGAACCGGCTCCCCGACCTGGACGCCCTGCGGGCCGCCGGAGTACCGGTCTGGGTCACCGAGGTCCGCACCCTGGAACAGGCGCTGAGCTCCCTGGAGCGGGTGCTCACGGTCGCCTGCGGCCTCCCCCGGCCGCACTGGCTCGACCAGGCGGAGGCCGCCTGGCGCGACGTCCCGCAGCCGCCCCGGCCCCTGCGGACGGTGGTGCCGGTCTGGCGGCGCCCGTGGATGGTCCTGGGCCGGGACACCTTCGCCGGCGACCTGCTGCGCCGCCTGGGCGCCCCGCCACTGCACGCCGCCCACCCGGAGCGCTACCCCGCCATCCCGGTCGACGAACTGCTCGCCGCCGGGCCCGAGTTGGTGGTACTGCCGGACGAGCCGTACCGCTTCACCGCCGAGGACGGGCCGGAGGCCTTCCCCGGCGTGCCGGCCGCGCTGGTCAGCGGCCGTCACCTGACCTGGTACGGACCCTCGCTGGCCGAGGCCCCCGCACTGCTCGCCGCGCAGCTCGCCGACCGGCGGCCGGGGCGGGGGTAGAGGGCGCTGGCCGGGGGTCGCAGCGGGATCGCGGGTCGCGGCCGCAGGCCGGGATCGCGTAGGCGTACGCGTTCGCGTTACGCGGGCAACCCGGGCGCGGACGCCGTGCGCGTGCGTCGTAGGATGACGCCTCTTGATGACGGACTGACAACACGGGGCGGCGCACATGCGGGTCAGGGCTTCTCAGCGCGCGATAGTGGTCGTCACGGCGGTCACGGCGGCGACCGCACTGCTCACCTCCTGCGGTGAGAAGCACGCCACCGCGAGCGGCACGCCCTCGGCCGCCACCGTCGCGGCCGAGGCCTCCGACACCCCCTCGGCGAGCGCCTCGCCCTCGGCCTCGCCCTCGGCGAGCCCGACCGCCTCCCCGAGCCCGACCGCCAGTGCCTCGCAGGGCCCAACGCCCAGCCGGTCGGCCCGCCCCGGCACCACCGCCCCCGGCAAGCCGGCCACCGGGCAGCCCACCACGGCCGCCCCGAGCACCGCGGCCGCCGCCGGCGCCGCGCCGAAGGCGGCCCCGCCCGCACCCGTGGCCGCACCCGCGCCCGCGCCGGTCGCCAAGCCCGGTCCGGTCGCCCCGACGCCGCCACCCGCGCCCGCCACCCCGCACGTCCCGCCGCTGCAGAGCTCCTGCAAGCCGAGCAAGCCGAACCCGGACGAGCCGCAGAGCGCCGTCGGTGAGGCGCTGGCGGCCGCCGCGGCGCAGCCGCGGTCCCTGACCCTGAGCAACGGCGGCACCGACAAGCTGCCGCCGCTGCCCGCGGCCCTGGTCAAGGCCATCGCCTGGCAGGAGAGCGGCTGGCAGTCCGGCATCCTCGCCTGCGACGGCGGCATCGGGACGATGCAGGTGATGCCGGGCACCGTCACCATGATGAACAACAAGTACGGCACCAAGTCCGACCCGAACACGCTGAACGGCAACGTCCAGCTCGGCACCCAGCTGCTGGACTGGCTCGTCGCGTACTACGGCGACTCCTGCTTCGGCGGGAAGTACGACCTCTCCCCCGACCCGGCGACCGGCAAGACGCCGCTGCTCGACCTGGTCATCTCCGCGTACAACGCCGGCGCGGGCAACGTGCACTACAACACCGTGACCGATCCGGCCACCGGCGCCGTCACCGGCAGCCTGGTGATCCCCAACCCGAGCTACGTCGCCAACGTCAAGGCCCTGATGTCCCGCGCCCCCTGGACGAGCGCCGCCGGCTGATCCAGGCGGCCGGCCGGGACGGTCCGGGCCGCGCCGGCGGCAACTCGCGTGCACGTTCGCCCTGCGTGCGCCAGACTGCCCCGATGAACGCGGCGGGCAGTACGGCGGAACTGGTCGGGCAGGCACTGGCGGCACTGCTGGTCGCCGAGGAGTCGAACGAGTCGGACGACTGGGACGAGTACGGCGCGCTGCTGTGGCGCGCGGCCGCCGACGGGGAGTCGTCACTGTCGCTCGGCCTGGAACTGACCGGCTCGAAGGATCCGGTCGAGCGTGAGGTGGGCTGCGACCTGCTCGGCAACGCGAGCGACCAGCACGAGGCCGTCCGGGCCGAGAGCGCGGCGGCGCTGGCCGAACTCGCCGGGCGGGAGAGCGAGAACCGCGTACTGGAGTCCCTGGCGCAGGCGATCGGAACGACGCGCGACCGGCGTGCCGTCCCCGTCCTCCTCGCGCTCACCGGGCACCCCGACGCGGACGTGCGCCGACGGACCGCCTGCGCCTTCGCCGGGGTCGCCACCGGATCGGCGGACGGACCGGACGTCCACGCCCTGATCGCACTGACCCGCGACGCGGACCCCGAGGTTCGCGACTGGGCGACCTTCACGCTGGGCTTCCAGCTCGACGCCGACAGCCCCGCGATCCGGGCCGCACTCTGGGAGCGGACGGGCGACGACTCGGCGGAGGCCCGCGAGGAGGGCATCCGCGGACTCGCCCGCCGGCACGACCCGCGCGCCGTGCCCCTGCTGACGGAGCTGCTGCGCGACCCCGAGGGCGCCCTGACCCTCACCTTCGACGCGGCACGGATCATGGGCGTCCCGCAGCTGCTGCCGGCCCTTCAGGACTACGACCCGGAGAACCCCGGGGTCGCCGCCGCCCTGAACGCCTGCGACCCGGCGCGACGGGCCCGCCTGGACGCCGACGCCTGGGAGCTGGTGTGCGAACTCCACCGGCGCCGCCCCGACCTGGGCGCGGCCGTCCTCATGAGTCGCTTCGACGACGGCCTGACCCTGCATCTCGCCACCGGTCCGGAGGCCTCGGGCTACTGCGTCGAGGCGCTGCTCGCACGGGCGGGCGGCGACGTCGCAGGTGCCGTCGAACTGGTCGTGTCCGACCTGCCCGGGAGTGGCACCGCCGCCACCGCGGGGGCGCCGTCGCAGCTGTGACGGGCGGGCAGGGACCAGGACCCGGCGGGCGGACAGCGGACCGGCCCGCCGCAGGAGTCCGGTGAGCGGGTCAGCGGCGGGCGACATGTCGTCGTCCCTGCTGCTGCCCCGCTGCCCGGGCCCTACGGCGGGCCGGTGGTGGAACGGGATCCTGCCGGCTCAGCTACGAGCCTCGGTGACGGCGGCGCCCAGCGCCTCCTTGATGCGCGGGCCGAGCCTGGCGAAGCCCAGCTCCTTCATCGCGGCGCGCAGCAGGTCCTCGTCGCTGCGCTCGACCGCGTCGCTGTCGATCCAGCGCACGACGGCCAGCAGTTCGTCCGCCGAGTAGGCGGTGACGGGACGCCCGGGGGTGACGGCCGGCTTCTTCGGCCGACGCGTACGGGCGCGCGCGGGCGCCGGCTCCTCGGTGACCGCCTCAGCGGGCTCCTCGGTGACCACCTCGGCAGGCTCGGCTGCCGCGACCGGCGCGGCCTCCGGCGCGGCGACGGGCGCGAGGTCCACCTCGGGCTCGGCCGCCATGACCTCCATGACCTCCACGGCCGGCTCGACCGGCGCCTCGACCGGCTCGACAACGAACGGCTCCTCGGCCACGACGGCCTCGGCGAGGGGCTCGACGCTCTGCTCGGATTCCGGGTCGACGGCGGCCTCGGCCTCGGTGACCGCTTCGGCATCCGACTCGGCGATCAGCTCGACCTCGGCGGCTTCGGCCACCGGCTCGATGTCGGCGTCAGAGGCCTCCACGGTGACCGGGTCGGCCGCTGCCTCGGCCACCGCGGGGACGTCCGGCTCGACGTCCGCCTCGATGACCGGCTCAGCCGCGGTCTCGGCAACCACGATGTCGGCCCCGGCCTCAGCTTCGACCGCCGGCTCGACGTCCGCCTCAGGCGTGACCTCGGCCTCGGCGGGCTGCGCCGCCTCCGGCTCGACGTCGGTCTCAGCCGCGAGCTCGACCGCCGGCTCAACCTCAACGGTCGGCTCGGCCACTGCCTCAGCGGTCGGCTCGACCTCGACGTCAACCTCGACGACCACGTCGACGTCCGCCGTCTCCGCCGCTACCGCGGCCTCGGCCTCCGGCTGGTCCTCGGACTGGCCGTCGCGCTGGCCGCCGGCCAGGGCCTGGCGGGCGGCGTCGAGGCCGCCGGTGTGGCGCTGGTAGGCGGCTTCGGCGGCACGGCGGTCCGCGTTGGCCGTGGTGAGTTCGGCGAGCAGGTCGGCGAGGCCGTGCTGCTCCAGGGTGGTGCGCAGGGCGCGGATGGTGGGCAGCCGGTAGAGGGTGCCCTCGTCCGCCGCGAGGCGCTCGACCAGGTCGACGATCTCCTTGAAGGGCTGCGCCTCCAGGTCGTTGGCCGGGAGCAGGCGGGCGAGTTCGGCCAGTCCTGCGCCGATGGCCTCGAAGTCCTGCGCCGCGGCCTCCACCGGCTCGCCGTTGGCCGGCGGGACGGGACGGGCGCCCTCGGGGGCGAAGACGGCCCAGGCGCGGCGCTCGACCTCGGCGGCCGCCAGGGCCTCGTGCAGGTCCTCGCGCCGGGCGCGCGGGACGACCGCGAGCGACTGTGCCTGCTTGCGCAGGGCCCGGGCACGCAGCCAGGACAGCTTGATGCCCCGTTCCTTGCGCCAGGCCGAGCCGGCCGTGGCGGCGGTGAGCGCGTCCAGGTCGGCGGCGTAGGCACCGCGGTGGAGCGCGCCGGCGGTGCGGTGCACGCGCTGGAGCAGCTCGACCAGCAGCGCCGCCTCGGCGACCGTGCCCGGCTCGCTGAGGCCGGCGTCGGCGGCGAGGCCGACGACCGTCTCCCAGACCTGCTGGAGGTCGCGGCCGCGCAGTTCGGCGAGGACGGTCGAGGCGGCGCGGGCGTCCTCGGGGGTGGCGACGGTGTCCACGGCGGCGTACCAGGCGTGGGTGTCGGCGCTGAGGGTGAAGGCGCCGAGTTCGGCGTACCGGCCCAGCTCCTCACGGAGGTCCGGTGCGGTGTCGGTGGTCGCGGGGGCCTCGGCCAGGTCCGATTCGTCGGCTGCGTCGGCGTTTCGCGAATGAAGCACTGTCATGTGAAGTCCGGTTTCCTGGCAGGGCGACTACGGCGGGACTGGAGGGAGGCGGCGGGCCGGTGCGCGGGCCCCGGCGGATGGGGCGTCGGGCGGGGGCGGACCGTCGGCGTGGACGCCCAGAATACGGGTGCTCGTTCGAGCCTTGCACGCACCCACCACCCGACAGGCCGACGTGACGCCGCGGACCCCCCGTCCGGCGGCGGCCGGCCCGGCTGCCCGGACGCCCTGGCCGAGGTCTGCCCGGGCCGGCGGCGGGGCTCCGGGCCGTCCGGGCGCGGCCGCCCGGCGAGCGGGAACGCCCGCAGTCCGCGCCCGCCCGGGCCGGAGCGGGCGGCGCGAACGCCGCCGCGGCGGCCCAGCGGAGGGTACTGGCCCATCCTGCCCAGGCTCTCCAGGCTTGTCGGTGCCAGGTATTCGTACAGCACCGTCCGGTGCCACCACGCGCCCGTCGCCCGCAGTTCACGCCAATCGGTGAACCGGTAGAGGTGCAGCACCGCCCGGATGTGGGTGGGCGGCGCGGCCGGGAAGGGGTTGGCGCGCAGCAGCTTGAGGGTGTCCGGGTCGTTCACCAACAGTCTGCCGACGAACGGCAGGAACCAGGACCGGGCGTAGGCGGGCGAGATCGCCGCGAACCACATCAGCCAGTCCAGGCGCAGATGATAGGGGGCGAACTGGCGCGGCAGCCGCCGTACGTCACCGGGTTTGCCCTTGAACCCGTACTCCCGCCAGACGGTGCGGTCCGTGACCTCCGGCTCGTCGGTGCCCTCGACCACCACCTCCTGCCGGATCCGGTTGATGCTGCCGAAGGCGCCGTAGGTGTTGACCAGGTGGATCCGGTTGAAGGAGCGGTTCATCACCTGCCCGCGCGAGATCATGTTGCGCACCGGCCAGTAGCTGAGCACCAGCACCACCCCGCCGACGGCGAGCACGAGCGCGCCGAACCAGTCGGGTACGGACGGGTGGAGCGGCGGCGCGGGCGGCGTGAACACCGCGTCCAGGCTCCGGGTGTCGAGGGCGGCGACGGCGAGGGTGATCGTCAGCCAGTTGAGCCAGGCGAAGTTGCCGGAGGCGACCAGCCAGAGCTGGGTGACGATGACCAGGGCGGCGGCCACGCTCGCCACCGGTTGCGGCAGCAGCAGGCAGACGGGGACGACGAGCTGGGTGAAGTGGTTCGCGGCGACCTCGACGCGGTGGAGCGGGGCGGGCAGGTGGTGGAAGAACCAGCTGAGCGGGCCCGGCATCGGCTGGGTCTCGTGGTGGTACCGCAGGCAGGTGAGGTCGCGCCAGCAGCTGTCGCCACGGATCTTGATCAGACCCGCGCCGAACTCGACCCGGAACACCAGCCAGCGCAGCAGCCACAGCGTCAGCGAGGGCGGGGCGACCCGCGCGTTGCCGAGGAAGGCCGCCAGGAAGCCGGCCTCCAGCAGCAGTGACTCCCACCCGAAGGAGTACCAGGCCTGCCCGACATTGACGATCGACAGGTAGAGCGCCCAGAGCAGCAGCCAGATCAGCACCGAGACCCAGAGCGGTACGAGGTCGGCGGCCCCGGCCACCACGGCCGTGGAGAGCGCGGCGCCCGTCCAGCAGACGCCGGCGAAGAGGCGGTCGGAGTAGTGGAGATGGAAGAGGCCGGGGGACTGCCGGAACGCCACCCTGGCGACGAAGCTCGGCACCGGCAGCATCCCGTGCTCGCCGATGAGCGCCCGGAACTGGTTGACCGCCGCCAGAAAGCCGACCAGGTAGACGGCGGCCAGCAGGCGCTGTACGAGCAGTCTGCTCAGCCAGTAGTCGGGCGCCGCCAACCAGTCCATGCCAACCCGTCCCTGTCTCGGCCGCTCCGTCCCCGGCGCCTATCCCTACCACCCGGCACCGGGCCGGGGAGCGCGCCGGCAAGGCGGGTACGGTCCGGTTCACCCGGTCGGACAGGTAGCCGCGGGCGCCGCCGACCGGCAGGGCGGGACGGGACGGGAGGAGTGGGGCGGCGCAGACGCGGGCGCGGCGGGAATGGCTGCGGCGGGGCTCCCCCGGCACGGGGAGCCCCGCCACGACGGAGTGGGGCGGGTGGGGTCGGAGCCCGGAGCGTGGGCGATCAGCCCGGGAGGATGAGGCCGGGCTCGCCGGCGGCGGGCAGGCCGGCGCGACCGGTCTGCTGGAGGCGGTCGACCAGCAGCGCCGCCAGGTTGCCGAGCTCCTCCTCGGTACGCGACTGCGCGGTGACGTCCATCCCGACGGTGAGGACGCCGTTGACCTGGCCGGTGCGGGCAACCCGCAGCGGGGTGCAGGTGAAGCTGAAGACCTGCTGGACGCGCGCGGCGTCGGGGCGGTAGGACTGGACCCGCACGTCGTTGAGCACGGTGGTGCGACCGGTGTGGAAGGCCTCCGCGACGGTCTGCTGGAGGCCGGCCGCGGCCAGCTGCGGGTAGGCCTGGCCCACCGAACCGTACGCCGTCGGGGCTCCGAAGGTACCGGCGTGCTGGGCGTTGGCGTAGCGGATCTCGTACGCCGGGCCGTCGGTGAGCATGATCGGGAAGGGCGAGCCGTCGAACGCGGCGAACATCTCCTGCTGCTGCGCGAGCAGGTTGTCGCGCAGGCGGATCTCGGACAGCAGCGCCTCGGCCAGGTGCTGGATGTCGCGCAGTCGCTCACGGCCCCACTGGCGGGGTTCGCGGTCCAGCACGCAGACCGTGCCGATCACGGTGTTGGTGTCGTCCACCAGCGGCGCTCCCAGGTAGGCGCGTACACCCAGCTCGTCAACGACCGGGTTACCGGCGAAGCGGGGGTAGGCCAGGATGTCGTCCAGCGCGAGCGGCGATCGCTGGGCCACCACGTGCGGGCAGAACCCGTGACTGAGCGGCATCTGACGCGTGGGCAGATCGAAGGCGATGCCGCGGTCGGCCCAGGAGTCCTCTTCTGCCGGTGCCTGGCCCGAATTTGGCGGAATGTAGAGCCCCCGGAACATCTGACGCTCGTCGTTGATGAAGTTGACCATCGCGATGGGGGCGCGGGTGATGCTGGCCGCCAGGTGCGCGAAGCGGTCGAAGGCTTCGTCCGGGCTGGGGTCGTTGAGACCCAGGCTGCGCAGTCGGCGGGTCCGCTCGGACTCGCCGGCGGCACCCGGGTACTGGCCTTGAGTGCTCATCACATCAGTCATGGCGCACATGTAATCAGACATTCGGAACCACCGGTGCGGGCGGTGTCCGGCAGCTCGATCCACCGAGCGGCGCATCCGAGGAGTTGGCCGACCGATCGGACGGTGGCCGCTGCGGGCCGAAGATCATTCCCGGCTGACGGACGTTCAATCATGCTTCGCAGGTGTTGCGCCACTTTTCGCCAATCCATGATCGACTCTGTAGTCGGGCGTGTCCACATACGACAATGAGGCCTGCCGAGCGACGGGCACCCCCTCACCCCCGGGAGCTCGCCCGTTGCTCCCGCATTCACCCGGCGGCGTCACCGCAGCCGGCTCTGCCCCTCCCAGGCGGTGCATGCGGAACCGGCGACGGACGGAGGCACGGCCGAGGAGAGGATCCGCAATGGCGATGGACTACTTCACCGATGGACGGCACGAACGGCTTCGAGCCGAGGTGCGCGAGTTCGCGGAGAAGGAGGTGCGCCCACAGATCACCCGAATGGAGGCCGAGCGCAAGGTAGAGCACGAGCTGGCCAGGGCCATCGCCCGCCGGGGCTGGATAGGTGTCACCATCCCGCGTGAGTACGGCGGCCTGGGCCTGGGACATCTCGCCAAGACCATCATCGTGGAAGAACTCTCCCGGGTCAGCGGCGCGATGGGCGCCATCGCCCAGGCCTCCCAGCTGGGCGTGGCCAAGGTGATCCACTTCGGCTCGGCCGGGCAGCGGAGAAAGTGGCTGCCGCGCTTCGCCTCCGGACAGGCCCTGCCGACCATCGCCGTCACCGAACCGGAGTCCGGGGGGCACGTGCTGGGGATGTCCGGCACCGCGCGACGCGAGGGCGAGGAGTACGTCCTCAATGGCCGGAAGTGGTTCGTCGGCAACTCGCACGTCGGCGACGTGCACGGCGTCGTCTTCCGGACCGGCAAGGGCTCCAAGGGACTGTCGGCCTTCCTGGTCGAGAGCGACCGGCCCGGCTTCCGGCTGGGCGAACTCGGTTCGCAGAGCGGCCTGCACGGCTTCAGCTTCGGCGAGATCGTCTTCGAGGACTGCCGGATCCCGGTCTGCAACCGGCTGGGCCGCGAGAGCCAGGGCCTGGACGTCGCCTACTCCTCCAGCGTGCTGTACGGCCGGCTGAACCTGGCCGCCGTCGCGCTCGGCATCCACCGGGCGATCGTCGAGGACACCGTGCGGTTCGCCGAGGAGCGGATCCTCTACGGCAAGCCGCTCTCCCAACTCCCCACCGTCAACCTGAAGATCGGCGAGATGCAGTCCCGGCTGATGACGGCCAGGCTCACCGCGTACCACGCCTCCCACCTGCTCGACCTCGGCCGACCATGCGACGCCGAGCTGATGAACGCCAAACTGATCAACACCGAGTACGCGCTGGACTCGGCACGCAACGCGATGGAGATCCACGCGGCCCGCGGCCTGCACGCCTCGTACAACATCGAGCGCTACCTGCGCGACGCCACGCACATCTACCCGCCCGCCGGCACCTCGGACGTCCAGCGACTGCGGCTCGGGCAGGTCGCGGCGGGCACGTACGGCAAGCAGTGGTCGGCCGAACTGGCCTCGGTGACGTCCTGGGCCTGGGCCGAGCAGGTCCGCTCGGAGGTCGAGGCCGAGGCCCTGCTGGCCGGCTGACCTGCTCCGACGCCGAGGGCCCAGCTGTCCGCCGGTACGCCGGCCGGCAGCCGGACCCTCGGCGCGTCGGGTCACGGATCGTCAGTTGATGTTGCTATAGGGGCACCTGGGGCTGATACCGTGCGTGCAGTCGGCGGCCGTGCGGCACGCGTTCGAATGGTGACGCTTAGTCACATGAGTTCGCATCCGGCGGCCGCGGTGCCCAAGCCCCGGCCGACTACGCACGGGCACCCGCCGTTCGGTCTTGCCACAAGGAACTCAGATGCCAGGCATATCGGCCCACCGCACGGGCCACCGCGCCGGCCGGTCCGGCTCGCTCCGCAACTCACTGTTCCTGCTCGCGCTCATGCCCTCGCTGGGCCTGGCCGCCGCCTGGGGCTTCGCGGCGGTCCTGCTGGCGCACACCGGGCACCGCACCGCACTCCTGACGGGAAGCGCGGCGGTGGTCGCGCTGGTGGTCTGGAGCCTGCTGCGGGGGCTGCGGGTCGCGCGGAGCGTCACCGCCCGGATCGACACCCTGCGCACCGACGCACTGGCGCTCGCGGAGAGCGAGATCCCCACCATCGTCGCGCGGTTGAAGGCCGGCGAGCACCTCCCGGTGCCGCGCCCCGGCGCGCCCCGGCGCACCGGCGGGGACGAACTCCAGCAGGCCGCCGACAGCCTCGGCGCCGTCCGGCAGACGGCGACGGCCGCGATCATCCGGCAGGCACAGGGCCGGGAGGGAACCAAGAAGGTCTTCCTCAACATCGCCCGCCGCACCCAGATCCTGATCCACCGTCAGATCAGCATGCTGGACTCGCTGGAGCGCGAGCACGAGGAACCCGAGCTGCTCAAGGAGCTGTTCGCGGTCGACCACCTCGCCACCCGGATGCGCCGCAACGCGGAGAACCTGGTGATCCTCGGCGGCGCGCTGCCCGCCCGGCGCTGGCGCAACGCCGTGCCGGTCGTCAACGTGCTGCGCAGCGCCGTCTCGGAGACCGAGAACTACTCCCGGGTGGTGGTACAGGGCGTGCCCCGCACCTCGCTCAGCGGGCAGGCGGTCGCCGACGTCATCCACCTCGTCGCCGAACTCATCGAGAACGGCACCACCTTCTCGCCGCCGTACACCCAGGTGCAGGTCTCCGCGCAGGAGGTGCCCAAGGGGCTGGCCGTCGAGGTCGAGGACCGCGGCCTGGGCATGACGCAGGACGAGTACGAGCGGCTCAACACATACCTGGCCAACCCGCCGGAGCTGGACGTCGCGGCGCTCGGCGACGACCTGCGGCTCGGGCTGTTCGTGGTGGCGCGCCTCGCCTCCCGGCACGAGATCCAGGTCGCGCTGCGGCCCTCCCCGTACGGCGGCACCCGGGCCGTGGTGCTCATCCCCGCTGCGCTGCTGGAGAAGCCGGAGCACTCCGCGTCCCTGCCGGGGCTGCCGGCCGGCGCCCGGGTCACCCGGCCGCCGGTGCCGGAGGGCGGCGAGCCGCTGGTGTTCGACAGCCCGCTGGGCGGCGGGGCGCACGACCTGGACGGCGGGCTGGGCGGCGGGCTGACGGGCGCGCTCGCCGGTGTCCTCGGCGGCCTGCTCGGGGGCGGCGGGGAGTCGGCCGCCCTGGAGCGGCCTGAGGCCGTTCCGGCCGGTCCCGGGGTGGGTGATGCCGGGCTCGGTGATGCCGGGCTCGGTGATGCCGGGCTCAGTGATGCCGGATTCGGTGGTTCCGGATTCGGTAGTTCCGGATTCGGTGGCTCCGGGGTGGGTGGTGGTGCGCCGGGCGGCGTTCGGGCCGATGATGTTCTGCCCGACCCGGCGCTGCCGGACGCCTCGCCGCCCGACCCGGCGGAGCGCAACGGCGGGCTGCCGGTGGGCGCTTCGATCCCCGGCTTGCCCGGCGCCGTCGTCGTCCCGCGCCCGGCCGCGCCCCCGTCCTTCGACACTCCGACGGCACCGGACGCGGACGCGGACGCGGCCACCGGCGACGCCGATGCCCCACCCGCCCCGGCGCCCTCTCCCGCCCCGACCCACGAGCGCGCCCGGGAGGTCACCATGGCCGAGGAACAGGACCACGACGGCGAGCTCCGCACCCCCCGCGTCCTGCCCCAGCGCATCCGCAACGCCAGCCTGGCAGAACAGCTGCGCGAGGCCAACGCCCCGGCCCCGGCGAGCCCCCCGAGCCTGTCCGCGAGCCACACCGAGGACCGGTTCGGCGGCCGGCCCACCGGCCGGCCCGAGCACGGGTCCGGTACCGCACGGGCCCACCAGCAGGCCGAACCCGACGAGGACCTGGCTCCGCAGCGCTCCCGCGCCACCATGGCGGCCATCCAGCGTGGCACCCGCTCCGCACGGGAGACGGCGCCGACGGCGCCCGAGCAGGGCGCACCCGCCACACCTTCCGCATCAAAGGATCAGCAGTGATGACCCAGCACACCGAACCCCAGCGTGATCTCAACTGGCTGCTGGACGAGTTGGTGGCACGAGTTCCGGAGACCCGGCACGCCATCGTCCTGTCCGAGGACGGCCTGCTGGTCGGGCTCTCCAAGGGCCTGGACCGCGCCGACGCCGAGCACCTCTCGGCCGTCGCCTCCGGGCTGCAGAGCCTGGCCAGGGGCGCGGGGCACCGCTTCAACGGCGGACGGGTCCGGCAGACTGTGATCGAGATGGACCAGCTGTTCCTGTTCGTCACCACGGCCGGCCAGGGCGCCAGGCTCGCCGTCCTCACCACCGAGGAGGTCGACGCGGGTCTGATGGCGTACGAGATCAACATGCTGGTCAAGCAGGTCGGCCAGTACCTGACCGCCGCGCCACGCAGTGACGCCGGCCTGGCCGGAGCAGGTGGCGGTGCGTGACCTCCGGGGCCGAGGAAGCATGGTTCGACAAGGAAGCGGGCCATCTGGTCCGTCCTTACGCCATCACCAACGGACGCACCGGGCCCGCCCGGCCCGGCTTCGCCCTGATCACCCTGGTGGTCACGGCCGATCCGCGCGTTGACCTCTCACGCCTCGCGCCCGAGCCGGCCACCATCCTCGACCTCTGCCGCGAACGGCCGCTGGCGGTGGCGGAGATCGCGGCGCAGCTGGATCTGCCGGTGAGCGTGGTCAAGGTGCTGCTGGACGACCTCTCGCAGGCGCAGCTGATCCTCACCCGCGCGCCGGTCGAACTCGCCGAGGCGCCCGACATCGCGCTGATCCAGGCCGTGATCGAGGGCGTCCGCCGGCTCTGAGCCCGCGCCGCCGGCCGCCCCCGGCCGCAGGCCCTGCTCTACCCCTCCCCCGTGCTGCAACTCTGCTTCAGGAGAACCGAAGTGACGAAGAGCCTGGTCCCCGGCGCGGTGAAGATCCTCGTCGCCGGCGGCTTCGGCGTCGGCAAGACGACCATGGTGGGCTCGGTCAGCGAGATCGAACCGCTGCAGACCGAGGAGCGGATGACCCGGGCCAGTATCGGGGTCGACAGCCTGGAGGGCATCCGGGAGAAGTCCACCACCACGGTGGCGATGGACTTCGGCCGGATCACGCTGCGCGAGGACCTGGTGCTCTATCTCTTCGGCACGCCGGGGCAGTTCAGGTTCTGGTTCATGTGGGACGACCTGGCCCTCGGCGCACTGGGCGCGATCGTGCTGGCGGACACCCGGCGGCTGGAGTCCAGCTTCGCCGCCGTCGACTTCTTCGAGCAGCGGGGCATACCCTTCGCCATCGGCGTCAACTGCTTCCACGGCCGACGCGAGTGCTCCCCCCAGGACGTCCGCGCCGCCATGGACCTGGACGACTCGGTTCCGGTCGTACTGTGCGACGTCCGGGACCGCTCCTCCAGCAAGGAGCTGCTGCTGGCGCTCCTCGACCGGGTCAAGAACCAGGCCCTGGCGGGCCGTCGCTGACCGGCCCTCAGGCCGTACGCCCCGACCTCGCGGCACCTCCTCGGCACGGCCGCGTCGGGTCGGGTCGGGTCGGGCCCGGTCAGCGAGACACGGGCTGGGGTTCCTGGGCCGCCTGCACGTCGTAGGCCTCGCGGGCGGCGAGGATCTCCGGGAGGTGGGCCTCCGACCAGTCATTGATCTGCCCGAGCAGGGCGGCGACGTTGCGGCCGAGGTCGGTCAGGTCGTACTCGACGCGCGGCGGGATGGTCGGGTACACGGTGCGGGTGAGCAGGCCCTCGCGCTCCAGGGTGCGCAGCGTCTGGGTGAGACTCTTCTGGGTGATGCCGTCCGCCCGGCGCATCAGGACGCCGAACCGCATCGGGCCGTCCCGCAGGGCTGCCACGAGCAGGAAGGTCCACTTGTTGGCGAGCACCTGAAGGACGGTGCGCGAGGCGCACTCGCGCAGGTAGACGTCGGTGATGCGATGGCTCTGCAGGTCCGAGATGGTATCCATGAGGTACCTATATATCGTCAAGGTGCCTTCTTCACAAGGGATACCGACTTCGGCAGGATAGTGATCACAGCCGGAGACGCCATCCGGGGATCGCTCGGAAGAGCCTGTGGAACCCGAAACCTGACGTAGGAGTCCTGCCATGTCGGCACAGATGTACCTGATCACCCAGCAGTCGCTCGGCGGCCCGGAGGTCCTGGAGCGGGTCGAGGCCCCGCGGCCGGTGGCCGGCCCCGGCGAGGTCCTGGTCAAGGTCAGGGCCGCGGGCGTCAACCCGGTCGATCTGGCCGTCCGCGCCGGGCACTTCCCGCTGCTGGGCGAGCCGCCCTTCTCGCTCGGCTGGGACGTGGCCGGCACCATCGAGAGCGTCGGCGCAGGTGTGACCCGCTTCGCGCCCGGCGACGAGGTGTTCGGAATGCCGCACTACCCCCAGGCCGCCAACGGCTACGCCGAGTACGTCACCGCCCCCGCCGAGCAGTTCGAGCGCCGGCCCGAGGCGCTGCCGGCCGCCGACGCCGGGGCGCTCTCGCTCTCCGGACTCACCGCCCACCAGGCCCTGCTGGGCCTCGGCGGACTCCAGGCCGGGCAGCGGGTGCTGATCCACGCGGCCGCCGGCGGCGTCGGCCACCTCGCCGTCCAGATCGCCAAGGCGCGCGGCGCGTACGTGATCGGGACGGCCCGCACGGAGAAGCACCCGTTCCTGAAGTCGCTGGGCGCGGACGAGCTGATCGACTACAGCCTGACCGACTTCGAGACCGCGACCGAGCCGGTGGACGTGGTGTTCGACCTCGTCGGCGGTGAGTACGCGCGGCGCTCGGCGGCGGTGCTGCGCCCCGGCGGCGTGCTCGTCACGGCGGTCGGGCACAACCCCGGCCTGACCGCGGAGGAGGCGCAGCAGCTGGGAGTGCGGTTCGAGATCGTGGTCGTGCACCAGTCCGCGTCGGACCTGGCCGACCTGCGCGAGCTGGTCGAGGCAGGCCGGCTGCGGGTGCACGTCGAGCACAGCCTGCCGCTGGCCGACGCGGCGCGGGCGCACGACCTCGTCGCGGCGGGCGGCGCGAAGGGCAAGATCGTCCTGGTGCCGTGAGCGGTGGGACGCCGGATGCCCCGATCGGGGGGCGGGGCATCCGGCGCAGCCCGCCGGACTCGGGTGGGCTCGGCGGGTGGGGGTCGGGTCCGCGGGCCGGGGGGCGGGGTCCGCGGGCCGGGGTCGCTCGGAGGACGGCCCGGGGGCGGGCCCGTCAGGCGGGCGCGGTGGCCGGGTCCGGGGTCGGTGCGGTGGCCGGGTTCAGCTCGTTGAGCGCGGCGACCAGCGGCGCGAGCTCGCAGATCTCGGCCGCGTGCGCCAGGGTCGCCTCCAGGGTGGCGTCATGGGTCGGGCGGGCCGTCCTGAGGAGCTCCTCACCCTTCGCGGTGAGCTCGGTGTAGATCCCGCGCCGGTCGTCGGGGCAGAGGACCCTGGTCAGCAGCAGGCGCTCCTCCAGTCGGCTGACCAGCCGCGTGGTCGCGCTGCTGCTCAGCGCGGCCGCCCTGGCGAGCTGCTGCATGCGCATGTGCCAGCCGTCCTGGCGGGAGAGGGCGTCCAGCACGGTGAACTCGACGACGGACAGCTGATGGTCGGCCTGGAGCGCCTTCTCCAGCGCCGAGTCGATGAGACCGTGCAGCGCGGCCAGCGTCCGCCACCCCTGGGCCCTGATCTCTGCGGCGTCGTCGGTGATACTCATGGTCGGCCCTCCTTGTGATCATCCCGCCCTGCGATCGTCCCGGTTCAATTGTGCCAGCTTGCGCGGATTACCTGCACGTGCAAGGAAATCCCCGGCGCTACGGCCGGGCCGCCCAGGCGCCCTCGCAGAGCGCGCCCGCCAGCTCCTCCCCGTAGCAGGAGGCCGCCAGCCAGGCCCGGGTGAAGGCCTCGTGGTCCTCGGTCCGGAGCCGGCCGAACACGTCGCGCCGCTGGTCGGTCGCCGCCGCACGCAGGTCGTCCAGCAGGGTGGCCGCGGTCGAGAGACCGGCCGCCCGTAGCCGGTCCGTGTCCACCGTGTCGGCGCCGGCGGCCAGTACGAGCGCGCGCCGGCCGCTGGTGACGGCCTGTTCCACCCGGCGGGTGAGCAGGTGCACCGGCGCCTCGGCGGTGCACCCGTCCGAGGGGAGCGGCAGCGACCTGGCCGACGTGGCCGGGAGCTCCGGCCCGGACGGCGCGGCGGCGGCCAGATCGGCGCGTTGCAGACGCTCCAGCCCGAGGTTCACCCGGCCGGCCCGGTCGGCGGGCAGGCGCAACGCGGGCACCTCCTGGTCACCGTCCCGGCCCTGAGCTGCCGGGGCACCGTCGGGGGTGAGCGGCGAGGGGCCGACGGCCAGCAGGTGCAGCTGCGGCCGGGCGGACCTCGCCAACCTGCCGATCACCCGTAGCCGCAGGCCCGGTGCCTCGGCCAGCAGCGCGAGGTTGGCTCGGTACGCCAGGCCGGGGTGGTCGTGCGCCGGGACGAGAGCGATCGGCAGACCGTCGCACTCCGCCGCCAGCCAGGGCCGCGCAGCCGAGCCCGCGCCCGAGCCCCCGTAGCCGTCCCCGGACGAGCGGGCACCGAGCAGCGTGACGTCCAGGAAGAGCAGATCCCCGCCGGCCGGGCGATTGTCGTACGGCAGCGCGGTGTACGCCAGCGCCCGCGCGACCTGGGCCGCGATGGGCTCCGCCCACAGCGCCGCCACCGGATCCTGCGTCCACGCGGTGCCCGCCGCCCGGACGGCCCGGACCTTCGCCCCCGCGCCGAGCCGGCCGGCAGCGGACCGGGTCGCCCCCTGGACGGCCAGACCCGCGCGGCTGAACTCGCGGTGGCTGAGCGACGCGTCACCGAGCCGCAGCGCCCGGTTGCCCGCGGCGAGCGCCTGCGGGGCGGCCGCCGTCGGATCCGCGTGCGGCATGATCTCGGCGACGCTGCTGAGCCGCCCGCCGGCGTCGACGGCCCAGGTGACCGCACCCGCATGGGTGGCCGTCAGCACCGGCTCGGCGAACAGCCCGTGGAGCCGCAGTCCACCGGCATCGGTGTACGCCTGACGGGCGGTGCCGCGGAGCGCGGGCAGTTCGGCGGGGACGGGCAGCTCGGCCGGAGCGGGTCGGTCGGCAGGGACGAGTCGGTCGGCCGGGGCGGGCAGCTCGGCGGGGGCGGGCTGGTCGGATGACGCAGGCGTCGGGTGGGTGGGCAGCGCGTACGTGCGCAGGGTGCTGGTGAGGGTGAGCAGGTCGCGCAGTCCGGCCGCGAGCTCGGCGAGCCGGTGGTCGGGCTCCCCGGAGCGCGCCGCCCGGACCCGGGTGACCACCGCGACCGCCGCCGCGGCCGGCCGGTGCAGCCCGGCGAGTCGCGCCTGGTGCGCCGCCTGCAACAGCTCGGCCTGCGGTACGCCGCCCGCGCCGCTCACCCCGGCGGCGAGGATCCCGGCGGTCGAGCGGTGCAGCCGCTCGACGGCGGCCGCCTCGACGGCGGAGAGGTGGCCGGCGTCCTCGCCGGAGGCAACGGCGCCCGGGGTGGTCGCATCGGTGGGCCCGTCCGGCGCGGCATCGTCCAACGCGGCGTGCTCCGGCGCGGTGTCCGCCGGGCCGGTGGTGCCCTGGGCGGTGGCATCCCCCGGGCCCGAGTCGGGGACCGCGCCGGCCTCGGCGAGCGGGCAGACCGTGACGGCCGCCGCGCGGTGCAGGCAGGCGGGGGCCAGCAGGCACCCGCAGTAGACGTCCGCCGCGGTGCGGACGACGCCCCCGGGCGCGCGCAGCACGAGCCGGACGTCCTCGTCCAGCTCGATCCGCCACTCGTCCCCCGTCGTGGTCACCGGCCGGTCCGCGAGCTTGGCGGCGGCCGCGTCCAGCCGCTTCCGGAGTCGTGGCGACAGAGCCGCCACCACCTCGGCGACGGCCTCCGGCGTGACGGCCGGCCAGCCCGACTCCGGCTGATGCTGTGTCATCGGACCTTCTCCCCCACCCAGCGGGCCAGCTCCAACGGGCTGAGCGCCGCCACCGGCATGCCTGCGGCGACCAGCTGGCCGGCCACCGCCTTTGAGTAACGCGCCCGCCCGCTGTCGTCGAGCGCGGCGCACCCGAGCAGGTGGCAGCCGGAGCCGACCAGCGCCCGGGTCCGGGCGAGCAGCCCGCCCAGCGGGTAGCCCTCCTCGAAGTCGCTGATCACGGCGATCAGCGTGCGGGACGGCACCGTCACCAGCGACTGCGCGTACCGCAGGCCGGCCGCGATGTGCGTGCCACCGCCCACCCTGACCTCCAGCAGCAGCCCGAGCGGATCGTCCACCCGTTCGGTGAGATCGACGATCTCGGTCGAGAAGGCCACGAAGTGGGTGCTCAGCGAGGGCACCCCGGCCAGGATCGAGGCCGTCAGCGCGGCCCAGACGGTGGAGGCCTCCATCGAGCCGGAGACGTCCACGACGAGGATCAGCCGCCAGTCGGAGGCCTGCCGCGCCCTGGTCCGGAAGACCGGCCGCTCGGGCACGATGAGTGTGCCGCCGTCGGGGCCGGGGCGGGCTGTCGCCAGGTTGGCGCGGATGGTGCGGTCCAGGTCCAGGCCGCCGCCCGGACGGCGGCTGGGCCGCGGCACGCTGATCCCGGTGAGGGCCGGGCGCAGCGTGGACGCCAGCTCCTTCGTCAGTTCGTCCACCAGTCGCTTGACCAGCGGCCGGAGCGCGGCGATCCGGGCCTCCGGTAGGCCGCCGGCGTGGTCGAGGACGGTGCGCAGCAGCTCGACGGAGGGCCGGACGGTGTCCGGGCCGAGCGACGCGAGCACATCGGTACGGCCCTGTTCGACCGCAGCCGCGAGCACCTCCTCCCGGATGCCCGGCCCGAAGAGCGCCGCCAGGTCCTCCGACCACTCGCGGACGCCGGGGTACGGGGCCTCCCGCCCGGCGCCGCGGCCACCACCGTCCACGCCGGGGCCGGAGCCCTCGCCGCGCCCGCGGCCGTAGAGCTCGTCCAGCGCCGTGGCCAGCCGCGCGGACCGCCCGCCGAAGCCCGCGCTGCCCGGCCGTCCGAGCACCAGGCGCCACCGCTCGGCGGGAGCCAGCGAGAGGACGGGTGCACCGGCGCCGGGGTTCGGCCCGGGGTTCGGCCCGGCGCTCGGGCGAGCGTCGGTGCCAGCGTCCGTGCGGGGGTCCGTGCGGGGGTCCGTGCGGGGGTCCGCTGGGGCGGGCGCCGGGGTGCGCGCAGCGGGGATCCGGTTCCGCAGCGCCGGGGCGGGCTCGGCGGGCTGGGCAGGTTCGGCGGGGATGCGGGGAGCGCCCGGGGCCCCGGCCTGCGTACTACCCGCGGCGGCCGGCCCGGCCAGCAGGCCACGTCGCCGCAGTGCCCGGCCGGCGGCGAGGTCGGCGCGGGTCCAGGCGGCGAGCAGGGCCGGGTCGAGAGCCCCGGGGAGGGTGTCGACGCGTGCGCCGAGGCGTTCCTCGATCAGGGCCAGCAGCCTGTCCCGCGCCGCCGGGCTGAGGGTGTCGAAGGCGCCGCGCAGCGCGGGGAGGCGGTCGAGGAAGGCGGTGTCGGGCAGGGTGGTGATGCGCTCCAGAACGGGTTCGAGGACCTCGGGTGCCGTGCCCAGCAGCCCTTCGGCCGCGGTCAGCAGGCCGGCGAGGGCCCGGCCGAGGGCGCGTCTGGCGTCCGGGCCGGTGGCGCCGTCCACCCAGGATGCGGCGCGGTCACCGAAGGCGGCGGGCGGCTCGTGGCCGAGCAGCACCCGGACGGCTCCGGCCGCGCCGCGGATCAGCGGCGTGCCCTCGGCGGCGAGCCCGGCGAGGGTGTGGCCGAGCCGGAGGCCGCCGGACCGGTCGGCGCGGCGGGCCAGGTCGAGCAGGGCGCGGGCGTCGGCGGGGTCGTCGGAGCCGGCCAGGCCCTCCAGCTGGCGGACGGCGGCGACGGTCAGCAGCTCGGCCGTCGCCGCGACCTGCCGGTCGCGCTCCGGGTCGGGGTCGAGCCCGGTGAGGTGGCCGGCCGTGAGCCGGTCGAGCAGGCCGAGCGCGTCGAGCAGTTCGGGCAGCGTGCCGCAGTCGGGCAGGATCTCGGCGAGCTGGGCCAGCCGTCGGCCGGCCAGGGCGGGCAGGCCGCAGGCGGCGGAGTCGGCGAGCCCCTGGAGGACCTGCCGTGCGGTGGATCCCGCGCCCTCGTCCTCCCGGCGCAGGCGCTCGCGCAGGGCGCCTTCGGCTGCCTGGGCCGGGGTGACGCCGCGCATCCCCGCTGCGGTGAGCATCGCGGCGACCGCCGGGGTCCACTGGACCCGCCAGCGGGTGCCGAGGGCCTCGGTACCGCCGGCCCCGGCGGTGGCGACGGGTTCGGCGTACGGCACACCACAGGTGGTGAGCCGGTGCAGCAGCAGCTCGCGGGCCCGGTCCAGGGCCGAGCGTCGCGGGTCCAGGCGCAGTTCGCGCGGGGCGGGTTCGGCGGTGTCGGCCGGGCCGGGCAGGCCGAGGTCGGCGAGCAGTGTCTCGACGGCGGGGGCGAGGCCGCTGCGCGGGGCGGCGGGGGTGGGCCGGCCGGTGCGGCTGCCGACCAGCACCCGTTCCAGGGCGCGGGCCACCGCCCGGCCGCGGCCGAGCGGCTCGCCCTGCGCGAGCACCGTCTGGACGGCCTCGACGATTTCGCCCCGGCCGGGACCGGGCAGGCCGCGCAGCCGGGCGAGGTCGCCCGCCAGCCGGACGATCTCGCGCCCGTCGGCCGGGCCGGCGGGGTGGTCCTGGTCGCGCAGGGCCGCGCAGATCCGGACGGCGGTGCGGGTGAGGGCCTCCGCCAGCCGGGCCGGATCACCGCCGGCGTCGAGCACGGTGTGCTGCCACTCGGGGTCGCGGATGCCCGCCGGGTAGCCGGAGCGGGCGTCGAGCAGCGGGTAGGTGTACGGGATCAGGGACAGCACGTGCCCGGCACCGGGCTGCGCCGGATCGCCGCCCCCGCCGGGCCGCTCGCCCACGGCCTCACCGGCGGCGTCGCCGGGGACGTCCCCGGTGGCCGCGCCGGCCGTCCCGTCCAACGCGTCGGCCAGCGCCGGGGCGTGAAAGGCGCCGATCACGGCGGCCACCCGCCGCCCGCCGGCCGCCGCGGCCCGGACCCGCGCCCGCATCCAGGCCTCCCGGCGCAGGTCGTACGGGTCGACGCCGGGCGCCTCGGGGGCGGCGGCGTCCCGGCGTAGCGCCCAGCCGACAAGCAGGGCGGCGCGGCGGACGGCCTCCGGCGTGGAGCCGGGCGCGGTCGTCTCCACCAGCCTGTCCCAGAGGTCCTCGTCCTCGCGCCCGCTGAGCCGGGCGCGCAGGGCCTCGGCGATGCCGGGTGCAGTCGGCCCACCGGCCTGCCGCGGCCCCTCCCGGTCGGCGAGCGGCAGGTCGCAGGCGATCGCCTCCACCCCGTGGCGGGCCGCCCAGCGCAGCGCGGCCAGCTCCGGCGAGAAGTCGGCGAACGGGTAGAAGGCGGGCCCGGCCTCGGTGTCCGGGGCGGCGGCCGCGAGGGCCACCGGGGCCCGGGTGCCCTCGTCCGCCAGCCAGGCCAGCCAGGGCTGGAACTCGGCGGGCAGTTCGACCAGCAGCACCTCGGGCCGGGCCGCGTCGAGCAGCTCGGGCACCACGGCGGCGATCGACGGCGCGTGGTGCCGCACCCCGATCAGGTAGGGGCCCGGGCGGCGGACGCCGGAGTCGGCCAGCCACTGGGCCTGCTCCGTCACGGTGTGCCGGGGATCGGTCGCTGTCGTGCTCATCCGGTTCAGGCCTCCAGTGCCGCGCGCTGGTCCCACAGGGTGCGCCAGGTGGCCGCGCCCTGCTCGGCCCGGCGACGGACCGGGCCGTCCCAGTAGCCGAGCAGCCGGGCGGCGTCGGCCGGGTCGTCCTTGCGGACCACGCCGATCAGCTGGCCGGGCAGCCGGGCGAGGACGTCCCCGCCGTCGGGCAGGTACGCGGCGCCGACGCCGAGGGCGGTGGCCACCGAGACGGCTTCGGCGGTGCTCATCACGGTGGAGGGGCGCTCGACGTCCCAGCCTTCGGTGGAACGGCCGGTGCGCAGGTCACGGAAGGCGGTGACGAGCGCCTCCAGCACGGCGTCGTCCACGGCGTACGACGCTCCGGCTCGGGCAACGGCGGCGGCGGACTGGCGGCGTACCAGATCGACCTCGGCGTCGAGGCTGCCGATCGGGCCGACCGTCTCGAAGTTGAACCGGCGCTTGAGGGCCGCCGACATCTCGGAGACGCCCTTGTCCCGCAGGTTGGCGGTGGCGATCAGGGTGAAGCCGGCGGCGGCGTGCAGCAGTCCGTCCGGCGTTCCGGCCAACTCCGGTACGGCGATGCGTCGTTCGGAGAGCAGCGAGACCAGGGCGTCCTGCACCTCGGGCAGGCAGCGGGTGACCTCCTCGACCCGGGCGACGGCCCCGGTGGTCATCGCGGTGAGGACCGGGGAGGGCACCAGCGCGTCCCGGCTGGGGCCCTTGGCCAACAGCAGGGCGTAGTTCCAGCCGTACTTGAGCTGGTCCTCGGTGGTGCCCGCGGTGCCCTGGACGGTGAGCGCGCTGGTGCCGCAGACGGCGGCGGCGAGCAGCTCGGAGAGCATCGACTTGGCGGTGCCGGGCTCGCCGACGAGCAGCAGGCCGCGCTCGCCGGCGAGGGTGACGACGCAGCGTTCGACGAGGGCTCGCTCGCCGACGAACTTGGGTTCGATCACCAGGCTCCGGCGGCCGGCCTTGAGCTTCTCGCCGGCGCTGCCCATGACGAAGGTGACGACGGCGCGCGGGGTGAGCCGCCAGCCGGGCGGGCGGGGGCCGCCGTCGTGGGCGGCGAGGAACTCCAGCTCGGCGGCGTACCTCTCCTCCGGCGGGACGATCTGGCGCGCGGCGGCGCCGGCGGCGCCGCTGCCCGCAGCGGTCGTGGTCGTGCCGGTGGTGACGGCGGTACCGGGGGTGGTCGCGGTGCTCATCGGCGGCCCTTCCTGCGCTTGCTGGTCTGGAGTTCTTCGTAACCGGGGACGTCGCCCTCGCCGACGCGCTGCCAGGCGCGGGCGAACAGCTCGGCGACGGTCAGCTGCGGCAGTTCGACGTGGTGGGTGGCGAGTTCGTACAGGCCTGCCTTCCAGGTCTCCACCGGCAGGGCGGGGGCCTTGGCCTCCTGCCAGCCGCCGGGCAGGAAGAGGCTGCGGCCGGCCCTGGCCCGCTTGGCCTCCAGCACCAGGTCGGTGGCGGCGAGTTCGGTGCGGGCCCGCTTCAGCCTGGCGGGCTTCCAGCCCGTCCAGCGGGCGACGTTGCGGTCGGTGGGGTCGGGCAGGGCCAGGAGCTGGAGGTAGAGCGCCGCGGCGTCCTCGCCGAGGCCATGCCGCTCGGCGACCTCGGTGACCAGCTCGGGCGTGCTGAGCTGCGGGTCGTGCGCCCAGCCCGGCTGCCCGGGCCGGTCGTCGTTGACCAGCCGCTCCAGCTCCGGGCCGAGGATCGCCCGCAGCGCGGGCCCCTCGGTGTGGAACCAGTAGCCGCTGTAGAGGCCGCCCAGCAGGTCGAACAGCGGATCGTCCGGGCCGGCGAGGCCGGCCGGGCGCAGGTAGGCCGTCTCGCCCGCGTGGCCGGGGCCGAGCACCAGGGCGTCGCCGCAGCGGACCAGCCCGTCACTGCCGGCGCCGCCCTCCGCGGGCAGTCCGGCGTGGGTGCGCAGCACCGGGCCGAGCGGATCACCCTTGACGGTGTGTACCAGGTCGTAGTCGAGCAGCAGCCCGGGGTCGGCGAGCCGGGCCCGGACGGCCGCCAGGGCCTTCGGCAGCAGCGGGCGCAGCGCGTCCCCGTACGGGAGGTGGTAGGCGAGCCAGCGCAGGGCCCGGACGGCGCCGGAGAGGTCGTTGCGGCCGGGGATCGCGCCCGGGTCCTCGGCGGTGAGCTGCTGGTCGGAGCCGTTCTCGACCGTCCGCAGCCGCTGCTGGGTGGTGCGGGCGAGCCAGGCGGTGCGGGCGGGGTTGAGCATCGCCTCCACCGACTCGACGGTGGCGCCCTGGACGGTGGCCTGGGCGGACTCGGGCAGCGTGACGATCCGTCCGATCCTGGCGAGCCAGGCCGTGGAGCCGGCGGCGACGTCGGGACCCTCCTTCCAGAGCTGCTCGGGCTCGGCGGGCAGCAGCGCCGCCCAGACGGCGTGCAGGTCCTCGTGGCGCAGGGCGCGCAGCCAGGTGCGGGCGGCGCCGGCCTCGGCGGCCTTGAGGCCGGCCTCCTTGAGCTGCGCGGTGGTCAGGAACGTCCCGTACCAGCGGTGCAGGCCGGGCACCGCGCCGAGCAGCAGGATGGCGCGGGAGCGGCCGATGCCGGTGGCCTCGCCGAAGGCGGCGGCCGGCCCGGCGGCCCAGGGGGCGGCGCCGTGCTCGCTCAGCAGCGCGCTGAAGCGGGCGATCCAGTCGGCCGTCAGCGATTCGTCGATCCGCCGCTCCTCGTGGATGCCGAGGCCGGCCACCGGGCCGAACGCGCCGGACGGGTCGTGGTCCAGGGCGAGCCAGTGCACCTCGTCGCCGACGTGCCGGTGGCAGGCGAGGATGACGACCGTCCGCCCGCCGCGGCGCAGGACCTGCCCGACCCGCTTGGTGTGCTTGTCGTTCTTGCGTGCGGGGTCGAGAGCCTCGCTGAGCGTGACCTCCCGCAGGGTGCCCGCCGGGGCGAGCAGGCCGGGGGTGGCCAGCTCGGTGAGCAGCAGGGCGAAGGTGGCGCGCACGGCCGGCTCGGCGGCGGGGCCGGCACCGGCGAGGGCGAGCGACCCGAGCCGGCCCAGCAGCTTGACCCAGCCGTAGTGGGTGCTCTGGCCCTCCAACTCCAGGCGCTGGGGGTCGGTGGTCCAGGCGACGGGCGCCACGTCGCCCGCGCCGGCGCTGCCGGTCGCGCGCCGGTCGGCGAGCACGGCGCCGACGGCCCGCAGGTTGGCGAGGACGTGCCAGCTGGCCTCGCTGCCCCAGGAGTTGCCGAAGCCGCCGACGCCGGGCAGCACCGCCGCGACGGCGTCGCGCAGCTCATGGTCCCGGCCGTGCTCGGGCCGGTACGGCGCGGCGGACGCCTTCTTCTTGCCACGCTTCGCGGCCGGTTCGGCCTCGGGCTGCCGGACGAAGCGGGCGGCCCGGTCGAGGGTGTCGGCGGCGAGCCTGGCCAGGCCCGCCACGCCGGCGGTCAGCAGGGGGTGGGCGAGCTCGGGCAGGACGGCGGCGACGGCCTGGACGGGCACCGCGGACTTGGCTCGCTTGCTGCGGGCCAGGGGCCGCCGCACGCCCTGGACGGTGAGCCAGCGCCGCTCGTGCTCGGCGGGCTGCTCCTGGTCCACCGGCCAGGCGGCGTCGAGCAGTTCGGCGGCCTGGGCGTCGGTGACCGTGCGCAGCAGTGCGGAGCCCCGCTCGTCACGCGGGCGCAGGGCGTGCCAGTGGTCGAGCGGCGGCACCAGCGCGGTGCCGGCGGCGTGCAGCTCACCGGGCTTGCCGGGGGCGAGCTCGGCGAGCAGCTGCGCCGGGGCGGCGCCGCCGTCGGGGAGGCTGAGCGAGAGCCCGTTCGACTCCTGGACGAGCAGCGGAGCAGCCCCGGCCGGCAGTCCGAGGGGGGCGACCGGATGCCTGGTCAGCCGGCGGGCCGGGTGGGCCAGGACGGCGGTGCGGCCGTCGGGGCCGATCGCGGTGACCCGGCCGCCCGTGCTGCGGACCCAGCTGCCGAGGACGCGGCCGTCGGTGCCGAGCGGGGTGCCCTCCAGGCCGGGCTGCATCGGCAGCAGGCGGGAGTGCTCGGGCTGCAGTTCGCCGTGGCTCTCGGAGCCGGCGAACAGCGGCGGCACGCAGGCACGCCCGGCTGTGCCCGTCGCCGGGTCGTGCTCCTCCAGCACGACCCGGCCGTTGCTGTAGCGGGTGGTCCAGTAGCCGGTGCCGTCGCTGAGCAGCTTGCGCTCGACGGGCATCCGGGTGTCGCCCGCGTGCAGCACACGGCCACCGGTCGCCCGGCCGCCGCCGGGCAGCGGGACGGAGCTCGGCTCCAGGGAGTCACCGTGGTGGTAGCCGACCAGCCACTCGCCCTCCAGTTGGAAGACCTCGGCGGGCCGGTTGGACCAGTACGCCCGCTGGGCGCCGTCGTGGTACCAGGCGACCAGCAGTTCGCCGTCCACGTACCGCAGCCGGGGCCGGCGCCAGCGGTCGAGCTTGTCGGGCACCCGCAGGTCGTGCTCCAGCAGGACCTGATCCGGGCCGACCACCACGGCCTTGTCCTGCCGGGTGAGGATGAGCTGCGGCCAGGCGTCCTCGATCATCAGACCGTCGAGGGAGGCCTTGCCCCGGGGGACGCCCGGGGCGGCGCTCGTCTCGACCCCGAGCCGGCGCAGGCCCTCCTCCAGGGCGGGCCAGCCGAGCTCGTCCGTGATGCCGGCGCGCAGGGCGCGGCCGAGCAGCGCGGCGACGTCCAGGCCCGCTATCCGTTCGGCGGCGCGCGGGTTGGCGGCCGTGATGGCGGGGCGGTTGGGCCGCAGCGCGATCAGCAACGTCCGGGCGCCGGCCAGGCCGCGGGCGGCGAGGAGTTCGTCGGCCCGGTCGTCGGCCCACTCCACGAACAGCTCGCGCAGCACCGGGGCGCCGGCCAGCACGGCGGTGGCCTGCGACTGCGCGTCCTCCGTCCAGACCTCCGGCGTGGCGGCCTTGAGCGCCGCCCGGAAGCGCGGGTCGGCGGCGAGGGCGGCGAGGTCACGCCGGCCGGGGCCGCCCAGGCGCACCCAGGCCGGCAGGTCGAACGAGAACTCCCCCGGCGGGTCGGCGACGGGCACCCGCTCGGCGAGCAGCACGTCCAGCAGGCCGAGTTCGGTGGCGTTGCGCCGGCGGCGGTCGCCGAGCAGGCTCACCGGCACGGCGTCGGCGCGCAGCCGCTCGGCCATCCGCCCGGCCAGCTCGATGGTCGCCCCGCTGGCGTCGCGGCTGCGCCAGCCGCGGCCGAGGTGGGCGGACCAGCGCTGGAGCCAGGCCGCCGCGGGCTCGGCGCCCTCCTGGCGCGGGCCGGTGAGCAGGCGCTCGGCGCCGCTCTCGGCGAGGACCGCGAGCCAGGCGTCGTCGCTGCTGTCCTCGCCGCCGGAGCCGGACGGGGTGGGCAGGATCTCCAGCAGGCGGGCGCGCACGCTCTCGTCGCGCCGGGCGAGCTCGATCAGCGCGCTTCGCCAGGACTTCCAGAACGCGTTCGGGGCGCGGTTGACGGCGGGTGAGGCGAGGAGTTCGGCGAGCAGGGCCTGCTCGTGCTCGGCGCGGTCCAGCCCGGCGGCCTTGATCAAGGTCCGGGCGTCCTCGGCGACGCCGGCGTACGGCGCCATGCCGGCGGCCGAGCGCTCGGCGCACAGCTGGCGGAAGCGCTGCCAGGCGGTCAGCGGGTCGAGCCGGCTGCTGAGTTCGCGGACGTACTGGCGCAGCGCCTTGACGGTCAGCGCGCCGGCGAGGGCGAACTCCAGGAAGACGGCGCGCAGCCGCTCCTCGTCGATCTCCAGGCCGTAGGTGCGCTCGGCCTCGCGGGCCCGGCCGAAGAACGTGGCCGCGTAGGTCTGATTGCCCTGGTCGAGGAACGCCCGGGCGACCTGCTCGCAGTACGTCGGCAGGAAGTGCGGCACGGAGCGGCCCAGGCGCACGGCGAGCGCCTCGAAGCCGTCCTTGGCGTGGCCGGGCTTGGACTTGGCCTGCCGGCCGAGCCGCTCCATCTCCTTGACCAGCGCGAGCGCGTGGTGGCCGTTGGCCGGGTCGTGCACCAGGGCCCAGGCGGGAAAGCCCAGCGCCTCCTGGCGGACCTGGCCGACCTCGACCGGCTCCGTGGCCGGGGCCGGGGCCAGACCCAGGAAGTCCAGCGCCAGGTCCTCGGCGGGGCCGAGCGCACCGGGCACCAGCCGTACGACGCGGCGCTCCCCGAGCACCGGGTGGGTGTAACTGCGGGCGGTGAGCACGTCCGCCGCGCTGTCCGGTTGTCCGGCCCCGGTCAGGGTGCCGGCCGGGAGCACGGCCCCGGCGTCGAGCAGCAGCTCGTTCTGATCGGCGGTCATGCCGCGTCCTCCCCATCGATCGTGCGCCCGGCGTACAGCCCGGCGGCCATCCGCATCCCCTCGGACCAGGCCACCGGCCCGACCGAGCCGAGCGGCAGCACCTTGCCGTCGGTGTTCGTCCAGCTCAGCGAGCCCGTCTCGCAGGCGTCGTATTCGTAGTAGTCGCCGACCCAGAGCCGGGCCTCCAGCGGCACGCCGGCCTCCACCACCGGGACGACCGCGTACCCGCCGCGGACCCGGTACCCGAGCCGGGCGCAGCGGCCGAGCAGCTCGCGCAGCTCCTTGTAGCGCCCGCCGGCGTACTCGGTGACCTCGGTGGCCGTCGGCTCCCGGCCCTCCGGGCGGTGCCAGACCTCGCGGTAGAGCTGCTGCACCTGCTGGGAGACGCCCAGTTCGACGGCGAACTCGCGCAGCTCGTCCAAGTCCTCCAGCAGGACGGGGTGCGGTATGCGGATCTCCGCGCCGGCCAGCCGGACGGTGTCCCCGTCGAGGTCGACCACGCCGATGCCGCGCTCCGGGTCGGCGCCGCGCAGGAAGCCGGCCACCTCACCGTCCGCGCCCGTCACCACCAGGTCGCGCAGCACCTCCTGCCAGGCCTCGTCCGCCCAGACCGCGGTGATCACGGCGGCCGGCACCGGCAGCGAGCGCACCATCCAGCGTTCGACGTCCTGCCGGCAGCGCTCCCGGTGGCCGGCGAGCCACTCGGTGAGCTGCCGCAGGCCGGTGAGGGCCGGGTCGTCCGCCAGCTTGGGTGGGACGCTCTTCAGCTGACGGCCCGCCGCGTTGCGGCACACCACCTTGCCGTCCGCCCCGAGCGTGACCTCATGGCCACCCGATCCCGCTGCCACCCACGCCACGTCGGCTCTCCTCCCAGCTGCTGAACTGCAACGCGAGGAACGTAGCGGCCCGCACTGACAATCGATCGGGCGGGGTTTGTCCCGGTCGGTACGGATAGCGCCGAACGGGTGAATGCGCGGTCCGCCGTGACAGCCCGTCGGCCGCCGGCCGACGGCCGGTCGGCACACGAAGGGGTGCTTCGGCGGGCGAACGGCCCGGGGTCGCGCCGGGGCGAGCGTGGCGAGCAGCGGGTGGGCGGCGGCCTCAGGGCCGGACGGTCAGGCGCAGGATCCGGTCGTCACCGGGCTGGGGCGTGCCGCGGCCGTCGGTGTTGCTGGTGCTGAGCAGCAGGGTGTTGGCGCCGTCGTTGACGACGGTGCGCAGGCGCCCGTAGGTGGTCGGCAGGAACGGCTGCGGCGGCCCGGCCGTGGCCGTGCCGGCGAGCGGGATGCGCCACAGCGCCGAGCCGCGCAGCGCGGCCATCCAGATCGCCCCGTCGGCGTAGGCGATGCCGCTCGGCGAGGCGACGTTGGGGTGCCAGGTCGCGACCGGGTCGATGAAGCCGGCGCGGTTGCCGGTGCCCTCGATCTCGGGCCAGCCGTAGTTGCCGCCGGGCTTGATCAGGTTGAGCTCGTCCCAGAGGTTCTGGCCGAACTCCGATGCCCAGAGCCGGCCCTGGTCGTCCCAGGCGAGGCCCTGGACGTTGCGGTGGCCGTAGGAGTAGACGACCGAGCCGGCGAAGGGGTTGCCCGGGGCGGGTGCACCGTCCGGGGTCATCCGCAGGATCTTGCCGCCGAGCGAGTCCAGGTTCTGGGACAGCTCGGTGTGGCCGCTCTCGCCGGTGCCCGCGTACAGCATGCCGTCCGGGCCGAACGCGATCCGGCCGCCGTCGTGGTTGCTGCCCTTCGGGATGCTCGTCAGGATCGGCTGCGGGGCGCCGAGTTGGGAGCCGGCGGGCTGCTGCGGGTCGTAGGTCAGGCGCGCGATGCGGTTGTCGCTGTCGGACGTGTAGTAGACGTAGAGCAGGTGGTCGGTGGCGTAGTCCGGGGAGAGGGCGAGGCCGAGCAGGCCGGCCTCGCCGCCGGGGACGACGCCGGGGACGGTGCCCAGGTTCGTCTTGGTGCCGTCGGCGGCGATCCGGGTGATGGTGCCGGTGTCGCGGGAGTTGACCAGGACGTCGCCGCCGGGCAGCACGGCCATCCCCCAGGGCGTGTTGAGGTCCTGGCCGACGGTACCGCTCACACTCAGCAGGTCGGTCGGGGCGGAGGCGGACGCGCCGGAAGCGCCGGATGCGCCGGACTGGCCGGATGCGCCCGAGGAGCAGCCCGCGGTGACGGGCCCGAGCACGAGGATCAGGGCGAGCGCCGGCACGGCGGCGACTGAGCGGCGTTGCACGGGTGTTCCTCCCGGATGCGACTGATCCCCCTCCTCCAGAACACCACACCTGACGTGGGCCCGGCTGCTCGAAGAGTCCCGGTCAACCTGGACGCAACGTTGCGTCCAGTGCTAGGTTCATGCGCAACGCAACGTTGCGTCTACCTTCAGGAGCGGCCCGCATGACCACCACCGACGTGTCACCACCGCCACCGCTGTCACCGCTGCCGCAGCGCCGCCGCCCACGCGCCCTCGCCACCCCCGCCATCGCCCTCGCCTTCTGGGCCACCATGGCGGGCACCACCGTCCCCACCCCGCTCTACCCGCTCTACCAGCACGCCTTCGGCTTCTCCCCGCTGATGGTGACGGTGATCTTCGCGGTGTACGCGGCGGGCGTGGTCGCCGGGCTGCTCGCCTTCGGCCGGCTCTCCGACGAGATCGGACGCCGCCCGGTACTGGCCGTCGCCCTGCTGCTCTCGGCCGTCGCCGCCGCCCTGTTCGCCGCCGCCGACGGCCTGGCCTGGCTGCTCGGCGCCCGCGTGCTGTCCGGCCTCTCCGCCGCACTCGTCACCGGCAGCGCCACCGCCGCCCTGCTCGACCTCGCACCCCCCGAGCGCCGGCCGCGCGCCCAGGCTGTCGCCATCACCGCCAACATGGGCGGACTGGCCTGCGGCACCCTCTTCTCCGGCGCCCTGGCGCAGTGGGCCGGCGCGCCGCTGCGACTGCCCTGGCTCGTCGTGCTGGCCGCCGTGGCCACCGCACTGGCGGGGCTCGCGCTGGTACCGGAGAGCGCACCCGCCCCGGCCGGGCTCCCGCGACCGCCCAGGCCAAGGTTTCGGCCACGGCTCCAGGCGCTACGGATCCCCGCCGGGATCCGCGCCGCCTTCCTGCGCGCCGCCCTCGCGGCCGGCTGCGGCTTCGCGGTGCTGGGCGTCCTCACCTCCGTCACCGGCCTGTTCCTCGCCACCGTGCTGCACCTCGCCGCCCCGGCCCTCACCGGCCTGGTGGTCTTCCTCGCCTTCGCCTGCACCGCGCTGGGCCAGCTGCTCGCGAGGGTGATCCCGCCGCGCCTCGCCCTGCCGGCCGCCTGCACCGGCCTCGTCGCGGCGGCGGCCCTGACCGCGGGCGCGCTGCTCGGCCAGGCGCTCGCCCCGCTGCTGCTCGGCGCCGCCGTCAACGGGCTGGCCACCGGCATCGCCGTCGGCAACGGGCTGGCGACGATCAACACGGGTACGCCGCCGCAGCACCGGGGCGAGGCGGTCTCCACCTTCTTCGCGATCCTCTACTCGATGCTGTCCGTCCCGGTGATCGGCGTCGGCGTGCTCATCCAGGCCAGCGATCTGCGGACGGCGGGGGTGGTGTTCAGCGCCCTGGTGGCGGCGCTCGCGCTGGTCGTCGCGGTCAGCCTGGCGCGCCGGCCGGCCGGGGCGACGCCGGACGGACTCCGGTGAGGGCGGGTGGAGCCGGGGCCGACCTCGCTCAGCCCCCGCTCCGGCCCGGCCGTCCGAGCACCCGTGACAGAATGAGCCCGCACCGATGAGCCCACGCTCGACCGTCGGCCGGCCCCGCCGCCGACCCCAGCCTGTACGGAAGGACCCCAGCGCCATCGCCGCCACCCGGCCGGTCGACCCGACAGCCGCGCAGCAGCCCGCCACCGGGACGCGCCGCAACGAGGCAGCACGCCTGGCGGTCCTGAACGCGGCCGACGACCTGCTGGTGGAACGCGGCTTCGAGGCCCTGACCATCGAGGGCATCGCCGCGCGGGCCGGAGTCGCCAAGCAGACCATCTACCGCTGGTGGAAGTCCAAGGTCGACATCCTGTACGACAACCTGATCCTGGACGGCGGCGAGGCCCTGACCTGGCCGGAACCCGCAGCCGGCGCCGCGTACACGGTGCACGAGCTGCGCGGCTACCTGCGCCGCTTCGCGGCCTTCCTCGGCGAGGATCCGGCCGGCCGGGTCCTCCAGGCCCTCATCGGGCACGCCCAACTCGACTCCCGTACCGCCGACTTGCTGTACGGCAACTTCCTGCACGACCTGACCGTCCGGGACCGCGAGCGGGTCCGCCAGTGCCTCGCGGGCCTCGACCCGCAGCGCACCGTCACCGACGAGGACGCCGCGGACGTGCTGGACGCGCTGCTCGCCCCGCTCTACTACCGCGCCCTGCTGGCGCGCGGCCCGATCGACCCGGCACTGGTCGACGAGCGGCTCGACGCCGTCCTGCGCGACCACCGCGACCGGGCCGACCACAACGGTCCCAGCGGTCACAGCGGTCACGGCGCCTGATCCACCTTCTCCGCACCGGGCTTCACCCGCCCGGCGCCGACCCCTGCGCTCCTTCAGGAGGCTTTCCATGCGCCTGGCCCTCCCCCGCCGACGCCCCGTCCACGACACCGAGGTCACCGCGGTCACGCCGCTCACCTCCTCCATCACCAGGCTCACCCTGGCCGGACCCTCGCTGCCCGCGCTCGGCATCGAACACCCCACCCAGTGGGTCAAACTGGCCATCCCCTCCCCCGACGGCGACGGCTCCGGCGAGGTCTCCCGCGCCTACACGATCCGCCATCACCGGCCCGAGCAGGCCGAGGTGGACATCGACATCGTCCTGCACGGCAACGGACCGCTCGCCCGCTGGGCCGCCACCGCCCGCCCGGGCGCCCGGGCCCGGATCGCCGGCCCACGCGGCCGCCTGCGGCCGCTCGCCGGCGAGGACTACCTCCTGCTCGCCGCCGACGAGAGCGCCCAGCCGGCCGCCCTGTCCATCCTTGAGCAACTCCCCTCCGGATTCCCCGCGTTCGCCTTCTTCGAGATCGCCGACCCGGCGGACACCCAGCCCGTCACCACCACCAACGCACAGCTCACCTGGCTCCCCCGCCCCACCGGCCACCCCAAGGGCCGTCTGCTCACCGAGGCCCTGCTGTCCACGACCCTGCCCCCGGGCCGGCCCGCCGCCTGGGTCGCCGGCGAGTCCACCGCCGTCGCCGCCATCCGCCGCCGCCTCCTGACCGAACGCCATCTCACCCGCGAAAGCCTCCAGGCCAAGGGTTACTGGAAGTCCGGCGAGGCGGACCACAAGGACCGCGACGGGAAGTGACCGGGCATCAAGGTCGCGTTGATCTCCTGGCTCGGCTACGACACTCCGGAAGGCCTTCCGGGCGCCGCGAACCCAACCGGGGGAAGGACGCCGCCGATGACATGCGGCGCTCTCGCAGGGGGTGCGGGTGGCCCGGGGCGACCTGAAGAGCCACCTCACGTTCGCCGGCCACAGCTACGGCAGCTTCGCGATCGGTGCCGCAGCAAGCGACAAAGGCGGCCTGCACGCCGGCGACATCATCGCGCTCGGGAGCCCCGGCACGGGCGTCTCGTGGGCCGACCAGCTCAACATCGACCCCAATCACGTATGGGTCGGGCAATCCGCCGACGACCCGACCAGGCTCGTCGGCGGCTGGACACCGGGCAACCCCGCCCTGGTGGGCTTCGGGGGCCACAACATCGTCCACCGCCGGGGGTGATGACCGCATGGTCCTCAGCGTCACCACCCCCTGCCTCATGCCTCCCGGCGCTCCGCGGTCGCCCGCCCCCTGAGGTGCCCCGGGGTCAGTGGCCGGCCGGGGCCGGGGTGAGGCCGGTGCAGGTGCGGAGGCTGTCGCGGCGTTGGAGGGCGGCGGTGGCGGGGGCGCCGGTCCGGGGGGTGGGGACGCCGTGGTCGTCGACCAGGGCGGGGGTGAAGGTCTCGGCGGTCACCTTGCCGGCGGCGGTCAGGGTGAGGGTGGTGACACCGGTCTCGTTGGAGTTGGCGTAGTCGGAGGTGCCGTACCAGAGGAAGTTGCCGAAGCCGTAACCGACGTAGGTGTTGCCGAGCATGCCCGAGCCGAGCATGGTGTGGGCGTGGGTGCCGACCACGGCGGTGGCGCCGGCGGTGGCGAGCTTCTTGGCCAGGCCGGTCTGCGCGGCGGTGGGGCAGGCCTTGCCCTCCTCGCCCCAGTGCAGGTAGACGATGACGACGGGCGCCTGGGCCTTCGCCTGCTCGACCGCCTTCACCAGGGCGGGGGCGTCCAGCGCGGAGGCGATGCCGGGCTTGTTGCTGCCGGCCCGCCACTTCTGGTTGGTGAGATCCTCGACCTGGCTGGCGGCCACCACCGCGACCTTCACGCCCCGGATGGTGATGACGTACGGTGCGTACGCCTCCTTCGCGTTGCGGCCGAGGCCGACCACCGGGATCGGTGAGGACTCCTTGGCGGCGAGGGTGTCGGCCAGGCCGTCGGCACCGAAGTCCACGGCGTGGTTGTTGGCGAGCGAGACGACGTCCACCCCGGAGTCGCGCAGCGCGGTGAGGGCCTTCGGTGAGGTACGGAAGGTGTAGAGCTTGGGCTCGGGGGCGCCGCGCTCGGTGATCGCGGTCTCCAGGTTGAGCACGGCGAGGTCCGCCTCGGAGATGGTCCGGGAGATCGGGCCGAGGGCCTGCTCGGGTGCGGTGACGGCGAGCCGTCCGGCGGTGCGGCCCTCGAAGTGCACGTCGCCGGCGAAGGCGACGGTGATGCTGCCGTCCGGCCGGGGCACGGTGGGGCTCGCCGACGGCGCGCCCGGGGCAGGATCGGCGGATCCGGTGGCCGGGGACGCGGCGGGGGCGGCCCGCGTGGCGCGGTCGGCGGCGGGCGCCGGGGCCGGGTCGTCCGGTCCGCAGGCCGCGACCGTGGTCAGGCCGATCAGCAGTGCGACAGCGGGCGCGACACGGCGCATGAGGTCCCCCGGAAGGTCGGTACGAGCGCGCACAGACTACGCGACGGCCCTCGCCCGACCGGCCGCGGCCGTGGTGCGCGATGCTGGTGCCCGCAGAACCGGTGCCCGCAGAAGTCGCGGGGCACCCCGTGGAGCAGCGAGCAGCGGAGCAGCAGCAGAGGAGCGCAATGCCCACCGACCGTGACAGCCGCGCCGACGGCAGCGACGGGACGCGCGGCGCCGGCGGCGGCCCGACCGGCGACTTCACCCCGGCCGAACGTGCCAGGGGCCGGGCGCTGCGCCGCGCCCAGGTGCCGTGGCTGCTGGGCGGCCGGCTGACGGGGCTGCTGCTGTCGCTCGGGCTCGGCCTCACCCCGGCCGGGGCCGGCCTGGTGACGGCGGCGGGTGGGCTGTTCGGGGGGTCGCGGACGGCCGAGGTGCTGGCGGGGGCAGCCGTGCTGGTGCTGCTCGGCCAGGCGGTGCAGCTGCCGTTCGGGGCCCGGGTGCGCACGGTTCGGCGTGTGTTCGGCCTGGTCACCCAGGGCTGGGGCGGCTGGGCACTGGACGTGCTGCGCGGCCTGGCGCTGACGCTGCTGCTGGTGCTGCCCGCCGCGTACGGGCTGTACGCGCTGACGGCGTGGTCGCCGAACCGGTGGTGGCTGCCGGCGGCGGGGGCGGCGGCGGTACTGACGGCGGCGCTGTCGTTCCTGTACCCGCTGCTGGTGGAGCCGGTGTTCAACCGCTTCACGCCGATGGAGCAGGGGCCGCTGCGCGAGGCGCTGATGGAGCTGGCCCGGCGGGACGCCGTCCGGGTGCGGGACGTCCTGGTGGCGGACGCCTCGCGCCGCACGACCGCGCTGAACGCCTATGTCTCGGGGCTGGGCGCCACCCGCCGGATCGTCGCCTACGACACCCTGCTGCGCACCGCCGAGCCGCGGGAGGTGGAGCTGGTGGTGGCGCACGAGCTGGGCCACGTCAAGCACCGTGACGTGCTGACCGGGACGGTGCTCGGTGCGCTGGGCGCGGCCGTCGCGGTCTGCGTGCTGGGCCTGCTGATGTCCTGGGGCCCGCTGCTCGACGCCGCCGGGGCGGCCGATGCCGCGGATCCGCGCTCGCTGCCGCTGCTGGCCGCCTGCGCGGCGCTGCTCGGCGCGCTCTCCGGCCCGGTGCAGTGCGCGGCGAGCCGCCGGATCGAGGCGCGGGCGGACCGCCACGCGCTGGAACTCACCGGGGACCCCGAGCAGTTCATCGCGATGCAGCGCCGCCTCGCGGTCGCCAACGTCGCGGACGTCGAGCCGCCCAGGGTGCTGGAGCTGCTCTTCGCCACCCACCCCAGCGCGGCCCGCCGAATCGCGGCCGCGCGGGCCTGGCGGCCGGCGGGCTGATTCCGGCGAGCCACCCCGGCGGCCCGTGTGTACTGTGCAACAAAGGGCTGAGGAGGTACTCATGTCCGCCCGGGAGTCGTCGATCGACAGCATCCAGCGCGAGCTGACGGCCTTCGCCCGCCGCGCCCGGCACAAGGCGTCCCAGTTGCACCCGGACCTCTCGCTGGTGACGTACAGCATCCTCGACCTGGTCAACGAGCGGGGCGGCTGCCGGGCCGCGGACGTGGCGGCGTACTTCATGCTGGACAAGTCCACGGTGAGCCGGCAGGTCGGCGCGCTGGAGCGGCTGGGCCTGCTGGGGCGCGAGGCCGACCCGGACGACCAGCGCGGGCAGATCCTGCACCCCACCGCGGCGGGGCTGACCCTGCTGCGCGAGGCCAACGAACAGCGCCGGCTCTCCTTCGCCGAACGCTTCACCGGCTGGGCGGACGCGGACCTCGAACGCTTCGCCGAGTACCTGACCCGCTACGGCACGGAGGACTGACCTCCCCGGGTCGTCGGAGGTGGTCGCCAGCAACCTGGGCCCGGCAGCCGGACCGCCGACGGCCCGCTGGCCCGACAGCCGGACCGCCGACGGCCCGCTGGCCCGACAGCCGGACCGCCGGACCCAGCGGGACACCCGGGCGCCCGGACGCCCGGACCCGCGTGGCGCAGCTGTCGGACGCGGTGTACAGAGGAAGCGTGCCCTTTTGGCAGCGCGACCAGGACCCACCCCGTGACCAGGACGGATCACCAGGCCGTACGCTGTCGCGCGGTCCGTCCCGCTCACGCGGCCGGGCTCCGGAGAGTACCGGCGCGTGGCGGGGCAGCGGCTGGGCACTGCCGGCCATCCCGCTGGCCCTGATCGTCGCGATCACCGTCACCGACATCCTCGCGCCGCGCTCGATCCACCTCGGGCCGCTGCTGATCGTCGCGCCGGCCCTGACGGCCTCGCTGGCCGGCACCCGGGCCACCGCGCTGGCCGGGGCACTCGCCGTCACCGCACTGGTGGTCATCGGCGTGCTGCGCGACGGGCTGACCACCGCCAACCACGAGGCGCAGGTCGCCGCGCTGGTCGCCGTCTCGGCGCTGATCGTCGTCCTGCGGGCGCTGCGGGACCGTCACGAGCGGGAGCTGGCCCAGGTCCGGTCGGTGTCCGAGGCGGCCCAGCGCGTCCTGCTGCGGCCGCTGCCGGAGCGGATCGGCCCGCTGCGCCTGGCCTCCGTCTACCTGGCGGCCGAGGCCGAGGCGCAGGTCGGCGGGGACCTCTACGCGGCGGCCAGGACCACCACCGGGACCAGGCTGATCATCGGTGACGTCCGGGGCAAGGGGCTGCCCTCGCTGGGGGACGCCGCACTGCTGCTCGGTGCGTTCCGGGCCGCCGCGCACCTGCACGCCACGCTGCCCGAGTTGGCCACCTACCTGGACGGCAGCGTCTGCTGGGACCTCGCGCAGCCCGCCGACGGGGACGGGCCCGGCGAGTCCTTCATCACCGCGGCGATCCTGGACATCCCGGACGACGGCTCGCAGATCAGGATGATCAACTGCGGGCACCCGCCCCCGCTGCTGCTGCACGACGGCGACGTCGCCACGCTGTCCGCGCTGCACCCCGCGCCGCCGCTCGGGCTGGGCGACCTGGCGCCCGTGGAGTACCACGTCGACACGTTCGGCTTCCGGCCCGGTGACCGGCTGCTGATCTACACCGACGGCGTGATCGAGGCCCGCGACGCGCGCGGGGAGTTCTACCCCCTCACCGAACGGGTCGGGGCCTGGGCGCACGACCACCCCTCCGCCCTGCTCCAGCAGCTGCGGCGGGATCTGCTCGCCCACGTGGGCGGGCACCTGGACGACGACGCCGCCATGGTCGCGGTCGAACGCCTGTCCTGACCGCGCGCCACCGCCGGCCCCGACGGACCTGACGGCCTCGGGAGCCCCGGGGTCCCGGCTTCCGGCTCCCGGCTCCCGGGACCCCCGCGAGGACGGAGCCGCGGCACCCGGTCACGGCCGGTACGGCACCTGCGGCACGTCGAAGCAGGTGGTGTCCATGTTCTCCACCTGCGTGACCCAGCCGCCCCGCCCCCCGTACGCGCCGTCCTGCCAACGGGCGGCGTCCAGGCAGGCGCGGGTGTCGCCGCTCGGCGGCGGTGTCGGGACGAAGTCGGCCGGCAGCAGCAGGCCGTGGGCGTCGTAGGGCTGACCGCGGTTCATGAACCGCTCGACGCAGGTACGGGTCAGCTCGGCGCCGCAGGAGTCCATCGCGTCGGTGAGCCACTGCGCGCCGGCCCAGCCCTCCAGCTCCCACGCCGACATCAGCTGCGCCCGGTCGGGGTACCGGCGGGCCATCGCGTCGCGGAACTCCCGCACCGCCGGGTACCGCACGTCCTCGTAGTTGCGGCTGGAGGAGGTGGCCCAGAGCGCGTTGCGGCAGGTCGGCGTGGAGCTGTAGTCGGACCGCGCCGCCTCGGACCAGTTCTGCACGTTGGTCACCTTGGCGGTGATCCGGGCGCCCGCGTCGTCCAGCGCACGGCAGAGCGCGGTGTTGCCGCGGGCGTCCATCGCGTCGAAGAGCAGCTGAGAGCCGTCCGACTTCACGGCGGCGGCCACCGCCTGGAAGTTGGGCAGCGCGAAGTCGACGGTCTGGACCAGCACGCGGTAGCCCTCCGCCCGCAGGCCGTCCGCGAGCTGGCCGGCGTAGCGGGCGGAGTCGGCCTGGTTGTACGCGACCACGGCGGCGCTGACCGCCCCGAGCTTCTCCTTGAAGTACCGGTAGACCTCGGTGCTCTGGTACAGCGTGCCGTCCCAGCCCACCGAGCGGCCGTCACGTGGGGCGTGGCTGCCGTAGACGCCGTACAGGTGCGGCCAGCGCTCGTACGCGGTGCCGATCGGCTGGCCGCCGACGTCCGGCACCCCCTTGCCGCTGACGTACGGGGCGCCGGCGTAGTCCAGCACGCTGCCCGAGGCGAACGCGAAGACCTGGTCGCGGTCGATGAGCTTGTGGACGCAGTCCTGGTTGCCGATGCCGCTGCCGCCGTCGTCGCAGGTGATCACCCGGACGGTGCGGCCGTGCAGGCCGCCGCGGGCGTTGAGCGCGTCGAAGAAGGCCTGCGCGCCGTAGCGCGGGCCGCTGAACACCTCGCTGCCGACCGGGCTGGTCAGCGAGGTGACGATGCCGATCCTGATCTCGGACGGGGTCACGCCGGTGTCGGTGGCCCGGTTGCCCGCCGGGCCGGAGGCGCCGGGGGCGCTGGGCCGGGGCGTGAAGTCGCTCTCCGGCAGCCGGCTGCCGCAGCCGGCGAGCACGGCGGCGAGAAGGCCGGCGACCAGGCCGGCGAGCAACGCGGCGGGCAGCCGAGCGGGCCGGGCCCCGCGTGTGCGCGGATCCGTCCGCCGGGTTGCGCCGTTCGGGGGACGCGCACGCCTGCCGGGCCGCCGGCGGAGGAACGCCCCGGCGGCCCGGCGGGCACCCGTCAGCTGCATCCGGGGACGGCGGTGTTCCCGCTCTGGGCGACCAGTCCGCACAGGCTGGAGCGCGAGACCTTCCAGGTGCCGTTGTCGAGTACGGCCTGTCCGGTGGCGCTCGGCTCGACCACGGTGCCCTGGAGGGAGAGCGAGTAGGTGACGGTGGCGTCGGTCGGCGAGGTGAAGGTGACACCGGTGACCTGCGCCTTGACCTGGCCGACCCGCGGGTCCTGGGCGAAGCCCTGGAGCGCCGGCGCCAGCTGGTCACCGTTCTGCAGCAGCGCGGCCTTGTCGGCGAGCGGGATCGCCGGGTCGAAGAACTTCTCCCAGTTCTGCTTGACCTGGGCCTCCGCCGCCGCGACGTCGGCGGGCGCGCTGCCGCTCGCCGAGGCCGAGGGGCTGGCCGCAGCCGAGGTGGAGGCGGCGGTGGAGGCGGTACCACTGCTCTTGCTGCTGCTGCACGCGACGAGCGCCGTGACCGCCAGCAGGACGGCGAGCAGCGCACTCGCCGCCCGTGCGGCGGATCCCGGCCGGCCTCGGCCCGGGGGCCGGTCCGGCACTCCGGACGATCGGATGTCACTCTCCGTCATAGCCATGGGGTTCCTCACCGCTGGTTCATTCGAGAGATCGGGGCCGGCCGCCGGCGGCCCCGGTGCGGATTCGCCGTCGCCGGCCGGTGTTTCCCGAACGCCGCTCCAGGAGGTCCGGGAAGCGTCGCAGGTGACACCATGAAGGCGGATCTGCGGACGAAGCGCAATTCAAGTGATGAAGCGGGTCGAACGTCATGGACCGGACGAGGAGCGTGCGTGCAGCCGGGATGGTCCGCGCGTTCCTCCAGGCCGTCCGGGAGCGGCCGGGCTGGTTCACGGCGGCCACCGGGGCCGCCCTGTGTGTACTCGGCTGGTACGGGATCTCCGGTGAGCGGGTGGTGGAGCGGCAGCTGCCGTACCTGGCCTCGGCGACCATCCCGGGCGCCGCGCTGATCGTGGCCGGCGCCACCCTGAGCGCCGTGCGCCGGCCGGGGCGCGGCGACGCGGGGGAACAGACGGACCGCCGGATCGAGCAGCTGTACACCCTGCTGGTCGAGCCCGAACCCGAACCGGCCGAACCCGCGCCCGCGCGGCACCCGGCCGACGCGGCGGCCTCCGGCGAGCAGCCCGGCGACGCGAAGCCCGGCGAGACCCGGCTGGCGGTGCCGGACGGCACGCTCTACCACCGGCCCGGCTGCCCGCTGGTGGCCGGCAAGGAGCAGGCCGAGCCGGTGGACGTGGACCGGCTGCGCCGGCGCGGCCTCACCCCGTGCCCACTCTGCGAACCCGGGCCACCGCAGCCCCCGCAAGTACAGTCGCAGCAGCCGCCGCAGGCACAGCCGCCACCGCCCCCGGACCCCGGACCGGCCCACTCCCCCGCGCCGCCCGACGCGGACGCGGGCTGAGCGCGGAGCCGGCGGCATGGTCGACGTCGACGTCCTCGCGCTGGGCCCGGACCTCACCCTCACCGTTGAGCTCGCCCTCGCCGGGCTGACGGTCGGCAGCGCCGCCGCGCTCAGCGGGATCGGCCTGGTGATCTGCTACCGGGCCACCGGCGTGCTCAACCTCGCCCAGGGCGCGCAGGCGATGGCCACCGCGTACCTGCTGCGCGAACTGGTCGTCGTACGGCACTGGCCGACCGGGCTCGCGCTCGCCTTCTGCCTGCTGTTCGCCGCACCGGCGCTGGGCGTGCTGCTGGAGTGGCTGGTCTTCCGGCCGCTGCAACGGCGCGGCGCCGGACCGGCGGAGACCATGGTGGCCACGCTCGGGGTGTTCGTGCTGCTGATCGGCATCGTGGTGCTGATCTGGGGCACCACCCCGATCGCGGGCGCGCCGGCCGCCGTGGGGACGGCGCCGATCGAGCTGCCCGGCGGGTTCAGCGTGCGGGCGGACACCGTGGCAGCCCTCGCCGCGATCGCCGTCCTGTGTCTCGCCGTCACGGTGACGACCAGGTTCACCCGCTTCGGGCTCCAGTTGCGCGCGGTCGTCGACAACCGTCCGCTGGCGGAGCTGGCCGGGGTCGACGCCGACCGCGTCTCGGCCACCGGGTGGGCCTTCGGCTCCTTCACCGCCGGGCTGGTGGGCGTCGTCCTCGCGCCCTCGCTGCTGCTGGACCCGTACGGGCTGCCGCTGCTGGTGATGGAGACCATGGCGGTGGCCGTCGCGGCCCGGCTGCGCAGCCTGCCGGTGGCCGTCGCGACCGGTCTGGCCCTCGGGATCGCGCAGAGCGAGCTCACCCGGCTGCGCCCCGGCGGCGAACTGCTGCCGCTGGTCCAGGCCGTACAGGCGAACCTGTTCGTGATCGCGCTGCTCGCGACCGCCCTGCTGGCCGGTGACCGGATCTCCGGCGGCCGGGGGGCTGCCAGCCCGGCCCCCGCCATCCGGGCCGACGGCGGCACCGGAGGCACCGGAGGGATCAGCGGCACCGGTATCGCCGCCCGGGCGGCCTGCGCGCTGCTGCTCCTGCTGCCGTTCGGCTTCCGCAGCGACGATCTGCGGGCCGCGCTGGCGGTACCCGCGCTGGCGTTGATCCTGCTCTCCGTGGTGGTGGTCACGGGGTACGGCGGACAGGTCTCGCTCGGGCAGGCCGGCTACGCGGGCCTCGGCGCGCTCGGCACCGCGCTGCTGATGTCGGGCCGGATCCCCGGGATCCCGGCGCTGCCCGCCGTGCCCGCGCTGCTGCTCGCCGTCCTGGCCACCGCCCCGCTCGGACTGCTCACCGGCTGGCCCGCGATCCGCCGCCGCGGCCTGGCGCTGGCCCTGGTCACCTTCGCGGTCGGCATGGCGATGAGCCGCTTCGTCTTCCAGCAGCCGTACGCCACGGCCGGTCTGACGCTCGACCGCCCGGTCCTGCTGGACGGGGACCGGGCCTACTACGCCGCCGAGCTGGTCCTGCTCGCGGCCGGTCTGCTGCTGGTGCGCAATCTGCACCGGGGCCGGCTGGGCCGGGCGCTGACGGCCGTCCGGGACCACGAACCGGGGGCGGTCGCTGCGGGCGTGGACGTACCGCGGCTCAAGCTGCTCGCCTTCATGGCCGGGGCCGGGCTCGCCGCCCTCGGCGGCGGCCTGCTGGGGCTGGCCGGACGGGCCTTCGACGCGGCCGCCTTCGACCCGGTGCTGGGGCTGGTCTGGTTCGCGGCGGTGGTCGTGGTCGGGGCGGACAGCGCCGTCGGCGCGGTGCTCGCCGCCGCTCTGCTGATCGGGCTGGACGCCGGCACCGCGCCCGGCGTGTCGGCGGTGGCGGTCGGCGCGCTGGCGATGGCGCTGGGCCGGATGCCGGGTGGCCTGGCGGGAGTACTCACCCGGGTCAGCCGCGGGGTGGCCGCGCCGACGGGCCCGGCAGCAGGTCCGGCGGCAGGCGCGCCGGCGGGCGAGGTCGGGCTGACGCCGGCGGGGCACCGGGTCCGGGCCCGGATCGCCCGGCGGGCCTCGGAGAGCCGGCCGTGAACCCCGGCCCCGGCGGCGCGGCGGCCCGGTCCACCGGCCGACCCGCCGCGCGCCCCCCGGCCCGGCTGACGGCGCGTGGCCTGGTCCGGCGGTTCGGCGGGCTCGCCGCCGTCGACGGCGTCGACCTGACCGCGCCGGCCGGGCGGATCACCGCGCTGATCGGCCCGAACGGCGCCGGCAAGAGCACGCTCTTCGACTGTCTCGCCGGCACACTGCGCCCGGACGCGGGCCGGGTGCTGCTCGGCGGGCGGGACGTGACCGGGCTGCCCGCCCACGCCCGGGTCCGGCTCGGCATGGCCCGGACCTTCCAGCAGATCGCGGTGTTCCCCACGCTCACCGTGACGGAGAACGTCCGGGTCGGCGCCGAGCAGCGGGCGGGCGGGTCGGTGCGCGGGCTGCTGGGCCTGCCGGCCCCCGGCGGGCGGCAGGCCCAGCAGGCGACCGAGCACGCCCTGGCACTGCTCGGGCTGTCGGCCCTGCGGGAGCGGCCGGCCGCCGCCCTGCCCACCGGGACGCTGCGCCTGCTGGAGCTGGCGCGGGCACTGGCGGGCGGGCCGGGCGTCCTGCTGCTGGACGAGCCGGCCGCCGGGCTGGACACCCCCGAGACCGAACGGCTTGCCCGGGTGCTGCGCGGGCTGGCGGCGCAGGGCATGGCACTGCTGCTGGTGGAACACGACGTCGAGCTGGTCGCCGACCTCGCCGACACCGTCTACGCGATGGCCGGCGGCCGGGTGGTGGCCCGGGGGCCGGTCCGGGCGGTGCTGGCCGATCCGCGGGTGGCCCGGGCCTGGGGGGAGGCTGGGGCGCCATGACCGTCGAGGCGCAGCTGCGCGGCGCCCGCGTCCGGTACGGACCGCTGGAGGCGCTGCACGGTGTCGACCTGGCCTTCCCGGCCGGCCGGGTCACCGTACTGCTGGGCCGCAACGGGTCGGGACGCACCACCGTGCTGCACGCGCTGGCCGGGCTGCTGGACCTGTCGGCGGGCCGGGTGCTGTGGCGCGGCCGGGACATCACCGGCCTGGACGTGCGTCGGCGGGTCCGCCTCGGGCTGTCGCTGGTGCCCGCCGAGCGGGGCCTGTTCACCTCCCTGACGGTGGCCGAGAACCTCGGCCTGGGCCCGGCGGGCGCCGACCCGCAGGACGCCGAGCGGCTCTTCCCCGAGCTGGCCGGCCTGCTCGCCCGCCCGGCCGGGGTGCTCTCCGGCGGCCAGCAGCAGCTGGTGGCGCTGTGCCGAGGCCTGCTCGCCCGCCCCCGGCTGCTCCTGCTGGACGAGCCCGGCCGGGGGCTCGCGCCCGCCGTGACGGCCCGCCTGCACGCGATCCTGCTCGACTCCGCCGCGGAGGGCCGAACGGTGGTGCTGACGGCGCAGTCCCTGCCGCACTCGCTGGCCGGGGCCGGGGTGGTGCACGTCCTGCACCGGGGCCGGGTCGCCTTCTCCGGCGAGCCGGCCGAACTGGCCGAGCCGACCGAGCCGGGGCCCGGCCCGACGCCGGCGAGAGCCTGACCCCGGCGCCGGGGCGCGCGGGCAGCGCGGCGGGCGGGCAGCGCGGCGGGCGGCCGCACGGGGACGGTGTTCGAATTGAGGTGGCAGGACGTGAGGGGTCAGGGTGTCGAGCGGAGGTCAGCCATGCGGGTGCCCGCCGACCGCGAGAGCGTGATCCGCGCCAGCGGCCTGACCAAGGTCTACCCCCGGGCGCAGTCGCCCGCCGTCGACCGGCTCGACCTGGACGTCCGGCACGGCGAGATCTTCGGCCTGCTCGGACCCAACGGCGCCGGCAAGACCACCACCGTCGGGATGCTCACCACCCGGGTGATCCCCACCGCGGGCTCCGCCCGGATCGGCGACATCGACGTGATCGCCCGTCCGGCCCTCGCCAAGCAGGTGATCGCCGTGGTGTCCCAGCAGAACACCCTCGACCGGGCGCTGACCGTACGCGAGAACCTCTACTACCACGGCCTGCTGTTCGGCATGCCGCCGCGCCGGGCCCGGCAGGTGGCCGACGGGCTGCTGGAACGCTTCCACCTGTCCCGGTGGGCGAACTCCTCGGTGTACGAGCTCTCCGGCGGCATGGCCCAGCGGCTGATGGTGGCGCGGGCGATCGGCCACCGTCCGGCCGTCCTCTTCCTGGACGAGCCGACCGGGGGCCTGGACCCACAGGGCCGGCTGGCGCTCTGGGACGTGATGGCCGGGCTGATCGCCGACGGGCAGACCATCCTGCTGACCACCCACAACATGGAGGAGGCCGACCGGCTCTGCGACCGGGTCGCGATCGTCGACCACGGCCGGGTGCTGGCCCTCGACACACCCGCCGCCCTCAAGCAGAGCGTCCAGGCCGACAGCGTGGTCACCGTCCAGGGGCGGGGCGACACCGCCGCCCTGGCGCAGCGCCTGACCCACGACCTCGGCACCGTCGCCCGGAGCCGGCCGATCCCCGGCGGCCTCGAACTCCAGGTGCGCAGCACCGAACGGCTGCTGCCCAGGGTGGTCTCCACCGCCGAGGCGGCGGGCTTCGAGGTGGTCGACCTCTCCGTCGCCGGGACGACGCTGGAGACGGTGTTCATCGGCCTGACCGGGAAGGAGCTGCGAGACTGATGGCCGCCTCCGAGGGCCCGTACCCCGACGATCCCGGCACGGACCGCGCGGGCGCCCGCGCCCCAGGCTCCCCCGCCCCGATCTCCGTGCGCCCGCCACGCTCCGCGCAGGCCGCGGCCCGATCGGCGCTGGCCGCGCTGATCCGGCGCGACCTGCTGGTCCTGCGCAAGCACTTCGGCGAGTTCGTCGGACGGACCGTCATGCAGCCGTTCCTGCTGGTGTTCGTGTTCCTGTACGTCTTCCCGATCATCGGGCAGGGGATCGGCGGCGCAGCGGGTCGGGGCGGGCAGTCGGCCTTCGCCACCGTGCTGGTGCCCGGGGTGGTGGCCATCTCGATCATGTTCCAGGGCATCCAGTCGGTGGCGATCCAGATGTCCCAGGAGTTCGGCTACACCCGCGAGATCGAGGACCGCGTCCAGGCACCCTGCCCGGTCTGGCTGGTGGCCGTCGCACGGGTGCTCTCCGGCGCCGTGCAGGGGATGATCTCGGCCGTCATCGTGCTGCCGATCGCCACCGTGGTGCACGCCCCGGGGGTGCACGCCCGGCTGGACGTGCACTGGTGGACGGCGGTGACGCTGGTCCCGCTGGCGTGCCTGGCGATGACCTCGCTCGGACTGCTCCTCGGCACGGCCTTCGAACCGCGCAACATCGGGGTGATGTTCGGCTTCGTCGTACTGCCGCTGGTCTTCCTCGGCGGCACGTACTACCAGTGGACCAGGCTGTCGCTGGTGCACGTCGGCAGCTTCCACTGGTTGCAGGTGCTGGTGCTGGCCAACCCGCTGATCTACATCACCGAGGGCATGCGCGCGGCCTTCACCGACGCCGAGCACATGCCGCTGTACGTGATCTACCCGGTACTGGCCGGATTCTGCGTGCTGTTCCTCGGGCTCGGGCTGCGCAACTTCCGCCACCGGGTGCTGTCCTGAGCCCCGGCGGCCGGGGCGCCGCATCCCCGGTGCCCGGCACCCGGCCCGGCGGTGCCTACTGCGCGAGGTAGCCGCCGTCCACCGGCAGGACGGCGCCGGTGATGAACGAGGCCTCGTCCGAGGCCAGGAACAGCACCGCCGCCGCCACCTCCGCCGGATCGCCCAGCCGCTTCATCGGGTGCTGCTGCTCGATCGCCGCCAGGTACTCCGGGCCGCCCGGCTCCTGCGGCAGCCTGCGCACCCGCTCGGTGGTGATCGTGCCGGGCGCCACCGCGTTGACCCTGATCCCCCGGTCCGCCCACTCGACGGCGAGGTGCTTGGTCAGCCCCGAGGCCACGAACTTCGCCGGGCCGTAGACCGACTGGCCGCGCTGGCCCGCCTCCCCGGAGATCGACGAGACGCAGACGATCGCCCCGCCGCCGGCCGGCAGCATCGCCTCGATCGCGTACTTGCAGGTCAGGAACATGCCGCGGCCGTCGACCGCCATCACCTGGTCCCAGTCGTGTGCCTCGGCCTCCGTCACCTCCATCAGCGGGATGACCCCCGCATTGGCCACCAGGACGTCCAGGCGGCCGTGCCGCTCGACCGCGGCCAGGATCATCCGGCGGGCGTCGGGCACCTTCGACACGTCACCGACCACGCCGGAGACCGCGCCCGGGAACTCCGCCGCCAGGCGCTCCAGCCCCTGCCCGTCGATGTCGGTGGCCACCACCGACGCGCCCTCCCGGGCGAAGCGGGCCGCGACCGCCCGCCCGATCCCGCTGGCCGCACCCGTCACCACACAGGACTTGCCCGCCAACCGTCCGGTACCGGTATCCGTCACGCCCGATCCTCCGCCCATGACCCGCCATGCCTCGGGGGTCACCGTACACAGCCGTTGACGTTCCGTCAGCGCCGCGCGCCGGACGGCGGCGGGGTCGGGTGTCGGGGGCGGACGGCCGGCGCGACCAGCCGGCGCCCGCCCGGCGCCCGCACGCTCAGCCGACGGTCAGCACGATCTTGCCCGCCAGGTGCCCGTGCTCACTGAGGCGCTGCGCCTCGGATGCCCGGGCGAGCGGCAGTGCCCGGTGGATCGGCACCAGCAGCCCGTCGCCCGCGTGCAGCTCGAACGCCGCGAGCAGCGCCGTCCGGCTGCGGGCGGCACCGCCCGGGTCGCCGGCGCTGAAGCGGACGCCGTACCTCTCGGCGACCTCCATCTCCGCGATGCAGAGCACCCGCTCGGTGCCGCCGGTGAGCTCGATCGAGGCGGTGACCGCCTCGTCCCGGCCGGCCGCGTCGAGGGCGGCGTCGATCCCCTCCGGCGCCACCGCGCGCACCCGGTCCGCGAGCCCCTCGCCGTACGCCACCGGGACGGCGCCGAGCCTGCGCAGGTGGGCGTGGTTGCCCTCGCCGGCGGTACCGATCACCCGGATACCACGGGCGCGGGCGAGCTGGAGCAGTACCGTCCCGACCCCACCGGCCGCGCCGTGCACCAGCAGCGTCCCGCCTGCCGGCACCGCGAGCGCCTCCAGCGCCCGCCAGGAGGTCTCCAGCGCGACGGGCAGCGCCGCGGCCTGCTCCCAGCTCAGCGAGGCGGGCTTGACCGCCAGCCGCTGCGCGTCGAGCAGGGCGTGCTCGGCGTACGCGCCGCCGATGGTGGGGCCGACCACGTCGTCACCGGCCCGGACGTCGGTGACGCCGGCACCGACCGCCTCCACCACGCCGGCCGCCTCGTATCCCGGCACATGCGGGAAGGTGACGGGGAACATCTCCTTCATCGCGCCCCTGCGGACCTTGGAGTCCAGCGGGTTGACACCGATGGCGCGGACGGCGATCCGCACCTGCCCCGGCCCGGGCGAGGGAAGGCCGATCTCGATGGCGTGCAGCACATCGGCACTGCCGAACTCACTGAAGGCAACGGCCTTGGTCGTGGTGGTGGTGCTCGTGGTCATGGTGAACGATCCCTACTGGAAGACGATCGGCTGGTCCGACGTCTCCCAGCCTGTCCGCCCGAGCACCCCGGCCCGGCCCGCCGTTCGGTCAGTTCCCCCTGGCCGAAAGGCCAGTCCGCCGCCCGCACCGCGCGGCTATCGTGAACGGCATGGACGCGAACAGCACGGCCGGGACCGGCCTCGACGGGAACGGCGTCGGCGCGGACGCCATCAGCGCCGACGGCCTCGACGCCGACGGCCTCGACGCGGACGGCTGGACCAACCCCGAGGACGTCCTGGCCAAGGCGATCGCCGTCCTCCAGGCGCCCCGCCCGCAGCTCCTCCCGCGGCTCTCGCAGGTCCTGGCCGACCTGGTACCGCACCGCGTGATCGCCCAACTCAGCGGCGTCTGCAGCCATTCGCCCACCAAGGCCGACGGCGACCGCGAGCTCGCCGCGCGGGTCAGCAGCAGTGAGCTGGGCCGGCTCGCCGACCGGGCGTCAGCGGGCCGTCCGTGGCAGGGCGAAGCCGTCCTCGCCGGCGCCGCACGGCCGACCCTGGCGGTCGCCTCCGCGCCCGCGGGCACCAACGGCGCCCTGCTCGTGCTGGTACGCACCCGGTCCGAGCGGTTGCCCGAGCGGACGCTCGCGATCGTCCAGCGGATCTGGGACCTCTTCACCGTGCACGCCAACCACCGCGCCGCCGACGCCGCCCCCGTCCAGGCCGCCACCTCGCGCGCGGCGGCGGGCGCACGGGCCCGGGCGATCGCCGAACTCACCGACGCACACGCCTCCGCACTGTCCGCGATCCTCGGCACCCTGCGAGCCACCGGACTCGACGACGGCACCGCCCGGCGCGCGGCCGTCGACCTCACGGTCGCCTCGATGATCGAGCTGCGCGCCAGCGCGGACCTCGACCGCTCGCTCAGCGAGGAACCGGCCACGGAGGCCTTCGGCCGGCTCACCGACGAGCTCAGGCCGCTGCTGCGGCACAGCCCCGTCCGCCTCGACCTGCGCCCGCCCGCCACCGGCCGCACCCTGCCGGCCGACATCGCGCACAGCGCCCGCGCCGCCGTGCGCAGCACCGTGCTCGCCATGCTCGAACAGGACGGGCTCCAACGCCTGCACGTGGCCTGGCAGGTGGAGGAGGACACCCTGCGCGTCACCGTCCGGGACGACGGCCCCGGCCTGCCCGCCGAGGACGCCCCGGCCCTGCGCCGGACCACCGACCGCCTCACCGCCCTCGGCGGCCGGCTCACCGTGGACGCCGTCCCCGGCTGGGGCAGCACCGTCACCGCCACCCTGCCGCTCGGCCCGCCGGCCACCCCGATCGCCGACCCGCTGGACGGGCTGCACCCGCGCGAGCTGGAGGTGCTCGACCAGCTCGCCCTGGGGCGCCGCAACCGCGACATCGCGCAGGCGCTGCACATCAGCGAGTCGACCGTGAAGTTCCACGTCGCCAACATCCTCGGCAAGCTGGGCGTCAGCTCGCGCGGCGAGGCCGCCGCCCTGGCCCACCGGACGGGGCTGACCATGGGCGGCGGTATGTACGCGGTCTCCTGACGCCGGGTCCGCCGGCGTGCCGGCCGACGCCGGGCCACCGCCCGCACCCGCTCTAGTGCGGCAGCGGTGGCAACGGCGGGAGAGGCTGCGGAGCCGGCGGCAACGGAGGCGGCCAGGGCGGGGGCCAGGTGCCCGGGGGCAGCGCGGCGCGGACGGTGAGGATGCGCAGGGCCGGGGTGCTGTTGCCCGGCCGGGCGGCGCAGGCCATCGCGGCCCTGGCGACCGTGGCGTCGGTGTGCGGGGGTACGACCAGGAGCAGGAAGTGGTCCTGGTGGCCGCCGCCGACCCCCATGGTGTGGAGGCTGGACGAGAAGCAGTTGACGCGGACGACCCGGCCGTCGACGGTCACCCGCCCCGGGGCGGCGTCCCAGGCCGATCGCTCGACGCTGACGTGCAGGACCGGTCCGACCCGCCGCCGGAGTGCGATGATGAGAGCGGGCAGTTCGCGTTCCAGATCGCGGGTCCGGGGCCACCAGGCACCGTCGAACATCCCGCTGTGCGCCAGCGACGGATCCAGGCTCAGCCGTGACGGCCGGCGGTCGATCTGACCGAGGAGGCCGGGGGCCTCGAAGAGGGAGTAAGGGAACGTACGGTCGAGCGACATGGTGGGCCCGTCTCCGGCTCTCGACGAGCCGGGTGGCTTCCAAGGGCGACGCCGGATCCGGATGCCGGCATGCGCTGCGTCCTCGGTATCTCAACTGTACGCTCGGGACAGTGCCACCGGCCGGAATTCGGCCTGCGCAAACGTGCCCTGCGCAAACATGCGAGGTGCGGCCCTGCGCCGGAGTAGGGTTGGCACCACCGAAGGCACCTCGCATGCTGGTCCCGACACCGGCTTCGTCTCCGGAGATCGACGACGCCGGTTCCGTGTGAACGGGCCCGGGGACTGGTCCACGAAATGACCGTGACCACCGTGACCTTCGACGGCGACCGTGCGGCTCCCCCGCTACCGGCCTCGACGCCACAGCTGCGACTCTCTCTCACCCCCCACGGATCCGCCCCCGGCCGGCTGGACGGCGCGTGGTGGCCCCACTCGCGCAACCTCCTGCTCGAACTCCCCGCACTGGTCGCCGAGTTGGACAGCACGTGGGGCCGGGTCACCCGGATCACCGTGAACCCCCACCGGTGGCCGGTCGTGCCCCGCAGGATCCCGGTCGGTGGCCACGTGATCCACGTGGGCTGGTTCCTCGAGGAGCAGGACCAGCACGAGATGATGATCCGCTCCTTCTCCCCCGGCCGCCTCGACCTGCTGGTGATCCCGCCGGAGACCGACGACGGCGAAGCCGCCCGGCTGATGGACGCCGCGGCCGACCCGGCCAACACCCGCACCGCGAGCGAGCTGATCTCGGACGGGCCTCGCGCGACGGCCGTCATGGTGAACGGAGGCGGGTCATGACCACTTGCCTGCCCGAACCCGCACTCCACGCGGCCACCGTCTCCGTCATGGTCTCCGACCGCATGCGCCCGACGGACCTGCAGATCAGCGACGACGTCCTGGTCGACACGGCCATCGCCGTGATGCAGGGTGCCCACGTCGACCACATTCTGGTACGCGGCCACGACGGACGCTGCACCGGCATGCTGACCTGGGCTCAGCTCGCCCCGTTCCGCGTGACCTCCTGGTACACCGAGCGCCTGGCGGTACGCGACATCGTCCAGGACGGTCGCCCGTTCGCGACGGCGGGCATGCTCGCCGGCGCAGCCGCCGCCACGATGCGTGAGCGCCGGCTGGCCGCCTGGCCGGTGGTGGACGAGGACGGCTACAGCGTGGGGCTGCTCACCGCGCAGGCCACGTAGCCGGCCCACCCACGGCCGGCCCCGTACCTCGGCGCCGGGCCGACCTCGGCGCCGATCGGGCCGTCGCACCGGCCCTCCCTGTCCGCTCGGGAGAGCCGCCCGATCGGCGCCCCCGCCGACCCCTCGGCGGACGGTTCCACGCCCGGCGCAGGCGGACGCCGCGCCGACGGTGCAGAGCGCCACCAGCCGGGCGCCGGCCCTCCGGACGAGCGGAGAGCCGGCGCTCCGGCCGGTCGACTCCGCAGGCGGGCAGCGAGCAAGGCATGAACATGCCTGCCGACAGGCGATTCTGAACACACGTCAGACGACGGGCGATACCTATCCACGACTGATTCACTGCCAGCCGGACGTCCGTACCGTTCTCGCCAGCGGGAGAACGGCTCCTGCGAGGAGACAGGACGGACCACCATGGCGCACTCCCGGACCTCCACCGGCTACCACCTCGACAAGCCGCAGGACGGCGTCGACGGCCTCGACGGCGTCGATCGCCTCGTCATGCGCGCGGAGGAGTTGCCGCCGCCGGGCCCGCGGCAGGTGTTGATCAGAGTGCGGGCGGCCTCGCTGAACCGGCGGGACCTGATGATCCTCGACGGAACGTACCCGCTGCGCGCCGCGGCCGGGGTGGTACCGCTCAGCGACGGGGCCGGCGAGGTGGTGGCCGTCGGCGAGGGCGTCCGGCGGGCGGAGGCCGGGGACCGGGTCGCGGTCACGTACTTCCGCCGCTGGATCGACGGGCCGATGACGCTGCCGCTGATCAGCGAGCAGTACGGGGCGAGCCTGGGCGGCATGCTGGCCGAGTATCAGGTGGTCGACGAGGAGTCGGTGGTGCGGATACCGGCCCACCTGTCCTACGAGGAGGCCGCGACGCTACCCTGCGCCGGCGTGCTCGCCTGGGCCGCGCTGACCACGGGGGCGCGCCCACTGGCCGCCGGGGACACCGTGCTGGTGGTGGGCTCCGGCGCGGTGGCACTGTTCGGGGTCCAGCTGGCGGCGGCGCTGGGCGGGCGGGTGATCGCGGTGACCTCGGGTGAGGAGAAGGCCCGACGGCTGAGGGAGCTCGGCGCCGCCGAGGTGGTGGACCGGCGGGCCACGCCCGAGTGGGAGCAGGCCGTCGCCGCGCTCACCGGCGGGCGCGGCGCCGACCTGGTGGTGGAGGCGGTCGGCGCGCCGACCATCGCCAGATCGGTCGCCTCGATCGGCTTCAACGGGCAGATCTCGCTGGTCGGGGCCTTCCCGGCGGGCGGGGCGGCGTTCGATCCGAATCTGTTCAACGGGCGGTTCTTCCACCTCCAGCGCCTGGCGGTGGGCAGCCGGACGAGCTTCGAGCAGCTGAACGCGGCGCTGTCACGGCATGGGCTGCGGCCGGTGATCGACCGGGTCTTCGGGTTCGACGAGGCGATCGCCGCATACCGGCACCTTCGGGACGGCAGCCCGTTCGGCAAGGTCGTGATCACGCTCCCCTAGCCGATCACCCGAGCACGCCTCGGTGGCCGCGAGCGCGGCTCACGCTGCCGGCCGGCCAGCCGGCCGGCCGGCAGCAGGGCCCGCGGCAGCGGTGACGGTGCCGACGGCGGCGCGGCGGGCTGTCCCAGTACCGCCAGGTAGCGCGCACGCGGGATCGGCTCGGCGCCGAGGCTGCGGATGTGCGGGCTGTCCCACTGCGCGTCCAGCAGTTCGCCGCCCGCCTCGGCGAAGCGGGCGGCGAGGTCCGCGACGGCGACGCGGGCGGCGTCGGTGCGGTGGTTGAACATCGAGTCCAGGCTGAGCACCGGCCCGATCCGGATGCCGAACACGCCGCCGATCAGCTCGCCGCCGTCGTCCCACACCTCGGCGCTGTGCGCCCAGCCGCCGCGGTGCAGACTCCGCAGGCTCGCCCGCAGTCCGGGGCCGAGCCACTGCTGGGGCCGGCCCTGCGCGCACTCCTCGACGACCCGGGCGAAGGCCCGGTCGGCGCTGGTCGACCAGCCGAGCCGGTTGCGCAGCCGCCGGGCCAGCCGGCTTCCGAGGCGGGCGCCTTCGACGGTGATGACCGGGCGCGGGTCGGGGGACCACCAGGCGACCTCGTACGGGGCCTCCGGCGGCTGCGCCGGGCCGAGGACGGCGATCTCCCCCGCCGCCACCCGGTCCTCGAACAGCGCCTCGTTGAGCGCCGCGGCGTACTCGTCCGGCGCGGGCATCGGGAACAGGCCGCGCCGATAGGCGGCGAGCAGGCCCTCGGGGCCGAGGTCCGCGCAGAAGGCCGCCGGGGCGTCGGCGGGGGCGCGGGCGAGGTCGACGGTGTGCCAGCCGCTGTACGTGGTCACCATGGCGCGGTCCTCCCGCCGTCAGAGCCGTCAGAACTGTCGGAGTTGTCGGAGCTGTCAGAGGTCTCGGATCCGGTGGAGCCGCTGGGGCTCACAGGGCTGTCGGTGCCGTCAGAGCCGCCGGTCCGGCACCTCGGCGGGTGCCAGGTAGCCGCTGCTCTGCAGCTGGTCGAGGTAGAGGTCGAGCAGGCCGTGGTCCACGGCGGGCAGTTCGATGCCGCTGCCCTCCAGGGCCCGGACGGTGTTGGAACGGTCGAAGAGCGGGAAGGTCGGCCGGAAGTACATCTCGCTGATGGAGAGCTCGGTGCCGGGGCAGCGGTCCACGAACAGCGGGACGAAGGGCGTGATCGGGTGCGTGGGGTGCCCGGCGGCGAACCGGACCAGGCCCTGCACCCACTGCTGGTAGGGGAGTTCCTCGACCGGGTAGTCCCTGGCCCGCAGGCGTTCGGCGAGCACGGCGAGCACGGCGGGGCGAGGGCTGGTGAGGTGGTAGGCCTCGCCGCCGGCCGGTGCGTGGGCCGCGATGTGCACGACGGCGCGGGTGAAGCGGTCCGCGGGCACGAAGTCCAGCAGCAGCCGCACGTCGGGGCAGGTGCCGCTGTCCGCGAGGTATTTGATCAGCGCGCACACCTCGGTGCTGGTGTTCAGCACGCCGGTGGCGAGGTCCCCGGTGACGTCGTTGGTGCGCAGAATGGTGACGGGCAGCCCGGCCCGGGCGGCGTTGTGCAGCAGCGCCTCGGCGACCCACTTGCTCTCCACGTAGCCGACCGAGAGCCGGTCGGCGTGGTCCAGCGGCGTGCTCTCGGTGACGGACCCGACGCCGGCCGGGCCGAAGCCGGCCAGGACGGCGAGGCTGGAGAGGTAGTGCACCGGGATGCCCCGGGAGCGGCCGGCCAGGCGCAGCACCTCGCGGGTGCCGCCGACGTTGGCCTGGCGCAGCTGGTGGTACGGGTAGATGAAGTTGACCTGGCCGCCCAGGTGGTGGATCGCGTCCAGGGAGTCTGCCAGCGTGTCGAACTGGGACTCCGTCAGTCCGAGCAGCGGCTCGGTGAGGTCGCCGACCAGCGGGACGACCCGCTCGTCCTTCAGATCGTGGCGCAGGAAGCGCTGCTGCGCCGCCCGGATCCGCTCCCACGCGTGCTCCTCGTCCGGGGCGCGGACCAGGCAGTGGATCCGGGCCTCGGTGTCGGTCAGCAGCGTCTTGAGCAGGTGGGCGCCGCAGAAGCCGGTCGCTCCGGTGAGCAGGATCTGCGCGGGCCGCTTCCGGTCGGGCGACGGCAGGGCGGATCGCCGTACCGGCACGCCGAGTTCGGCCTCGGCCGCGAAGTCGACGGCCCGGCCGTCGGTGCTGTGGGTGCCGACCCGGGCCGAGCGGGTGGCCTCGGCGAAGGAGCGCAGGCTGGAGTCGCGCAGCAGCGAGCGGGTCAGGAAGCGGATCTCGGTGACGTCGATACCGAACATGATGCGGGCCCGGGCCAGCATCTCCATCGCGAGCAGGGAGTTGCCGCCCAGCTCGAAGAAGTCGTCCTCGGTGCCGACGTCCGGGACGTCCAGCAGTTCGGACCAGAGCTCGGCGACGCCGGACTCCACCGCGCTGCCGTTGCCGGCGGCGGCTCCGGCGCCGCGCCGGTGCACCAGGGGTTCGGTGTGCGGCAGCCGGCGGCGGTCGATCTTGCCGGCGGGGGTGAGCGGCATCTGGTCGACCAGGACTAACTCGGCCGGGACCATGAAGTCCGGGAGCCGCTCGGCCAGGTACTCCCGGATGGCGTCCCGGCGGGCCCTGGCGTCCGTGCCGCCGCGGTCGGCCAGGGTGTAGTACGCCGTCAGGGCCACGCCGTTGCCGCGCTGTTCGACCGGGGTGACCCGGGCCAGGCGGACCGCCGGGTGGGCGGCGAGGACGGCCTCGATCTCGGCCGGGTCCACCCGGTAGCCGCGGACCTTCACCTGGTCGTCGACCCGGCCGAGGATCTCCAGGTTGCCGTCCGGGCGCCAGCGGCCGGCGTCCCCGGTGCGGTACATCCGCTCGCCGGCGCCGACCGCGTACGGGTCGGGCAGGAAGAGTTCGGCGGTCAGGCCCGGGCGGTGCCAGTAGCCGCGGGCGACGCCGGGGCCGCCGAGGTAGATCTCGCCCTTCTCCCCGGGCCGGACCGGGCAGAGCTTGGTGTCCAGGACGTGCACCCGGGCGTCGGGCAGCGGCTTGCCGATCGGCACCGGGGCCGTGGAGGCGGTGTGCAGCAGGGCCGGGGTGACTTCGCAGAGCGTGGAGGTGATGGCGGCCTCGGTCAGCCCGTACGCGTTGACCAGGCGGGTGCCGGGCAGTCGGCGCAGCGAGCTGCGGCAGTCGTCGGCGTGCACGGTGTCGCCGCCGACGATGACCAGCCGAAGGCCGGCGGGCGGGGGCCCGTCGTCGGGCAGCAGGCCGAGGAAGTGGTGCCAGTAGGCGGGCGTCATGTCGGCCACGGTCAGCCCGAGGGTGGGCAGCCGGTGCAGCAGTTCCGTGGGCGCCCAGGTGTGGCTGCCGGCGAGGACGAGGGTGGCGCCGCTGGTGAGCGTCGCCAGGATCTGTTCGAGCGAGGTGTCGAAGCCGAGCGCGGCGAGTTGCAGGACCCGGTCCGCCGGGGTGAGCTCGTACGCCGCGGCGACCCGGGCGAGGGTGAAGGCCAGGGAGCGGTGGCTCACCAGGACGCCCTTGGGGGTGCCGGTGGTCCCGGAGGTGTAGATCAGGTAGGCCGCGTCCTCGGGCGCCGAGTCGTCGGGCAGCTGCGCCGGGTGTCCGGACGGCTGCGCCGGGTGTCCGGACGGCTGCGCGGCGTGCCCGGCCGCCTGCGGCGGTCCGGGTGGTTCCCGGTACTCCTCCACCGCGACCGCGCGGGCCCGCAGGCCCTCGAACCGGCCCTGGTGGGCGCGGGTGGTGAGCAGCAGCTCGCACCGGCAGTCCGCGACCAGCTGGGCGAGCCGCAGGTCGGGGTGGGCCGGGTCCAGTGGCAGGAAGGCGCCGCCCGCCTTGAGGACGGCGAGCAGCGCCGTGACCATGTCGGGGCTCCGGTCGATGCAGACGGGCACCACGCTCTCCGCGCGCACGCCCAGGCCACGCAGCGCCAGGGCTAACCGGTCGCTGAGCCGGTCGAGCTCGCGGTAGGTCAGGCGGCTGTCGTCGGCGAGCACCGCCACGGCGTCGGGTGCCAGCGCGGCCCGGGCCCGGAACAGCCGGTAGACGGACTGGTGGGCGGACCGGTGCGGGGGCTGCTGCCCGGTGGGCTGCGCGGTCCCGGGGCCACCCTGTGGCGGGCCCCGGCGGACCGGCCGGAGGTCGGTCCAGAGTTCCTCGACCTGGGCCACGCACGCGTCACGCCCGGCGGGCCCGTACACCTGCCGCCACCCCGTGGGCACCGGGTATTCGGCGGGCCAGATCGCATACTGTTCATCACTGTTACACAGAACGACACCCCGCCCGGAATTGTCGCGTACAGGGCTTGTCAGAGCGTCCACCGGCTTGACCTCGGGATGTGTCGGCAGAATGCTAGAGGTGCAGATCTTCGAAGCCGGCCCTCGGGCGACTCGAATCAAGCACTGCGCTTTCCCTCCCGACTATACTCGGGAGACCCGAGAACGGAGGCCCGGGGAAGGGATTCCTGGGGCGCCGTCAGTCCTTTCCGAATCCCGCCTCCGAATCCCACCGTTCCCGTCGGTGATGTCGCGAAGGGGGTAGCTTTCTTTGACACGTCGACGACAGCGGTTGATGGCCTGTTATATCGCGTGGATGGTGCTGTTCACCTGCGTCTACTACATCAATCCGAGTCAGCGGATCATCTGGTGGACGGTCATCGGCCTCGGCAGCGGGGTCGCCATCATCGTCGGGGTCCATATCAACCGCCCTGCGCACGCCCTGCCGTGGTACCTCCTGGCCGTGGCGAACCTGACCTTCACCGCCGGCGAGGTGGTGCAGGTCATCCAGAACGAGTTCCTGCACCTGAACAATCCGTTCCCCTCGGTCGCCGATGCCTTCTACCTGGCCGAGTTCCTGCTGTACGCGGCGGGTGTGCTGGGATTCATCCGCTGGCGGACGGCCCATCAGGACCGGGGCAGCCTGATCGACGCACTGACCCTCACCGTGGGCCTGGCGTTGCTGTCCTGGATCTACCTGATCCTGCCCTACGCCCGGAACCCTGAACTGACCTGGATGCAGAAGGCGATCTCGATCGCCTATCCGCTCGGGGACGTCCTGGTGCTGGCGATGCTGATGCGGCTGCTGGTGCCGCGCGGCGGCAAGAGCCGCTCGCTCCAACTGCTCGCCATCGGCACGGTCGGCATCCTGATCTCCGACGTGCTGTACGGGCTGATCCTGCTGCACGGCACCTGGCGGATCGGCACACCGGTCGACCTCGGCTGGGCCGCCTTCTACTGCGCGTGGGGCGCCGCGGCCCTGCATCCGTCGATGGTCGAGCTGACCCGGCCGATCCCGACCCAGCAGACCGACATCAGCGCCGGGCGGCTGACCCTGCTCACCCTCGCCTCGCTGATCGCTCCCGGCATCCTGATCCTGGAGGCCGTCCAGGGCAACACCACCAACGTCGGGGTGATCGGCGCGTTCTCCGCCGTGCTGTTCCTGCTGGTGCTCGCCCGGCTGGCCGGCGTGGTGCTCGCGCACCGGCAGGCCATCGCCCGCGAGCGGGCCCTGCGCGAGGCCGGTGCCTCGCTCACCTCGGCGGTGGCGGTGGAGGAGGTCGCGGACGCCGTCCAGACCGCCGCCTCGACCCTGATGCCGACCGAGCCCGGTCACGTGGCGCTCCTGGCCGTGACGGAGGGTGGCATGCTGCACGTACGGCACGCCGAACGCGGCGCGGACCAGCACCCCGTGGGCGACCCGTCCGACGAGGTGCTCGCCCTGGCCACCATCCGCGAGACCAGGCTGCTGCCCGTCGAGGAGCTCGGCAACGACCTGGCGGCCCGCCTCAACGGCATGCCCAGCGCCCTGCTCTGCCCGCTGACCCTCGAGGAGCGCCCCTCCGGCGACCCGCTGATCGGGGCGCTGATCGTCACCGGTACCGAGCAGGAACTCATCGCGTTATGGGGTTCCCTGGAGATCCTCGCCGCCCAGTCGGCCCTGGCCGTGGAACGGGTGACACTCAGCCAGGAGCTCACCCGCCGCAACAGTGAGGCCTACTTCCGCACGCTGGTGCAGAGCGCCTCGGACGTGATCCTGATCCTCAACACGGACGACGGCATCCGGTACGCCAGCTCCTCCGCCCAGCGGGTGCTGGGCTACCCCGACCTGGACGGCGTGCGGATGACCGACCTCGTCCCGCCCGAGGACACCCGTTCGGTCGGCAACGCCCTCGCCCTGATGCGCTCGCGCGACCACGCCGAGCAGCGGGAGCACTGGCGGCTGCTGCGCCACGACCGCACCCCCATCGAGGCCGAGGTGCGCTGCAACGACCTGCGCGACGACCCCACCGTCGGCGGCCTGGTGCTCACCCTGCGCGACGTCACCGAGCAGCGCCAGATGGAGCGAGAGCTCACCCACCAGGCCTTCCACGACTCGCTGACCGGGCTCGCCAACCGGGTGCTGTTCCAGGACCGGGTGGGCCACGCCCTCTCCCGCAGCGAGCGCAGCGGAGCCGTCACCGGGGTGCTGTTCCTGGACCTGGACGACTTCAAGGTGGTCAACGACACCCAGGGCCACGCCGTCGGTGACGAACTGCTGGTCGCCGTCTCACTGCGGCTCTCCACCGCGCTGCGCACCTCCGACACGGCGGCGCGCCTGGGCGGCGACGAGTTCGCGGTGCTGGTGGAGGACGCGCTGCGGCCGGCCGACGTCGGGGCGATCGCCGACGCGGTGCTGAGCGCGTTCGCCGAGCCGTTCCGGCTCAGTGCGGGCGCCGTGCGGGTCTCGGCCAGCGTCGGCGTCGCCACCACCGAGGACAGCGTGGACTCCGCCGAACTGCTCACCCACGCCGACCTCGCCCTCTACTCCGCCAAGGCGGCCGGCAAGCGCCAGTGGTGCCAGTACCAGCCGGCCCAGCAGGCGGGGCTGGTCGAGCGGCACGAGCTCAACGAACACCTGGACACCGCGATCGCGGAGTCGGCGTTCGCGATCTACTACCAGCCGATCGTCGACCTCTCCTCCGGCGACCTGGTGGCCTTCGAGGCGCTGGTGCGCTGGCCGCACGTCCAGCGCGGCATGGTGCTGCCCGACGAGTTCATCTCGCTGGCCGAGGAGAGCGGCCAGATCGTGCCGCTCGGCGCGTGGGTACTGGAGCGAGCCGCCCAGGAGGCGGCCGGCTGGCAGCGGCTGAGCACCCGGCGCCGGCTGGCCCAGGGCCGTACGCCGCTGCACGTGAGCGTCAACGTCTCGGCCCGGCAGTTCCGCGACGCCGGCTTCGTGGACGTGGTCCGCGAGACGGTCCGCAACTCCGGGATGAGTCCGGGATCGCTGGTGCTGGAGCTGACCGAGAGCGTCCTGATGCGGCGCGACGAGCGGGTGCGCACCGACATGCAGACGCTCGGCGATCTCGGGGTCGGGATCGCCATCGACGACTTCGGGACGGGGTACTCCTCGCTGAGCTACCTGCGCGAGTTCCCGATCTCCATCCTGAAGATCGACAAGTCCTTCATCGACGGCCTCGGGCTCTCCCAGCAGCAGTACGCCCTGGTCGAGGGCATCACCCGGATCGCCGACACCCTCGGCGTGCAGGTCATCGCCGAGGGCATCGAGAACACCGTGCAGCGCGACCTGCTCGCCGCCATGGGCTGCCCGCTCGGGCAGGGCTACCTGTTCGCCCGCCCGCTCACCGGCGAGCAGGCCGCCGCGCTCGTCCGTGGCGACGTCAGCCTGGCCGGGGCCCGCCCGGTCGGCCGGGTCGAGTAGCGCGCCGCCGCCGGGGCGGGCGCAGTCCGGGTGCCGCGGCGGGGAGTGCGCCGTACCCTCCGGTGCGTGGAGATCGCCAACACTGCTCCCCTCACCGCCGGGTGCCCGGCCACGGGCTCGCCGGGTGAACCGAGGGTAGCGGCGCCGCGAGGGCCGGGCGGGCCTGCCGGCGGGATCCGGCCGTGCCCCGCCGGCCGGCGGCCGGGCTCAGTCGTGCGCGACCCGGCTCTGCCCGTCGCGGCTCAGGAAGAGCAGCCGGGCCCGCTTCTCGGGCAGCTCGATCTCGGGGCCGAGCTCGAAGCCCGTCCGCAGCAGCAGGTTGATCGCCTTGTCGTTGCGGGCGTCGGGCTCGGCCACGATCCGCAGCCGGGCCGGGTCGCCGAGGACGTGGGCGAGGAAGACCGACACCAGGGTGGTGGTGAAGCCCTGCTCCGCCGCGCCGGCCGTGGGGCCGATCAGCAGGTGGACGCCGAAGTCGCCGGGCCGCACCCGGTAGCACTCGCCGACCGGGTCGTGCTCGGGTTCGTACGTCTGGAAGAGCGCGACGGGCTCGCCGTCGCGGTGCACCAGGTAGGCGTGGTGGGTGGTGAGCGAGTCCACGTACTCGTAGATCTCCTGGACGCGCTCGCGGTCGGCGTCGAGCATGCCCCAGAACCGGGCCCGCGGCTGGGTGACCCAGCCGTGGAGCAGCTCGGCGTCCAGGGCCGGCTCCAGCGGCAGGATCCGGACCGTCCCGAAGCCGGGCACGGCCTGCTCGTGCACGGCCTCGCGGCGGGTGGCGGACTCAGACGTCATGTCGCTCCTCGGTGAGCTGGTTCCAGTCGGTGATCACGGGTGCCAGGTCGCCGGCCAGCCACAGCGGCAGCTGGTCGCGGTGGTGGGCGCCGGGCGCGCCGTCGGCGCCGAGCGGCACGACCCAGCGGCTGTCCTGACGCCGGGCCAGGTCCCACACGTAGCGTGCGGCCGGGCCGCGCGCGAAGCGGTCGGTGAGGCCGGGGACGCTCGACGTGGACAGCACGCAGTCGTGGTCACCGGCCACGCCCGGCCACTCCTCGGGTGTGGCACCGGGCAGCGCCTGCCAGGGCGCCAGCCGGTGCAGCTCGCCCCAGGCGACATCCGGCTCGGCGGCCTCGGCCACCTCCCGCAGGGCCGCCGCCACCAGCGCGCTCCGGTCGATACCGGCCGGCCGCGCACCCGTCAGCAAGGTCCCCAGCGCGTACCCGACCCGGGACGTGAGGACCAGCCAGGGCTGGAAGACCGCCGGGTACGGCGCGGGTCCGGCCAGTGCGGACAGCGCGGGATCGGCGGCCAGCCGGCGCACCACGGCCGCGCGCAGCCGCGCGTACGCCGTGGCGTCGGTGCTGTCGGCCGCCATCCGGCGGTCCCAGCGGAGCAGCCGCTCCCGCAGCCTCCGCGCCGCCGGGTCGAGCCGCTCCGGCCCGGCCGGACCCTGCGGACCTTCCAGTCCCTCCAGCAGGGCCAGCAGCGGTGCGGCGGAGGCGAGGTGGGTGTCGGTGTGGATGAACGCCATGTCCTCGGCGGTCCACGCGGTGGAGGTGTCCAGCAGCTGGCGGATCCGCTCGGCCCGGTGCGGGGGTGCGAACTCGACGCCCAGCGGCGCGGCCAGGCCACGCTGGTTGGCCATCGCCGCGACGCCCTCGACGTCCTCCCGCGGCATCGGGTGGTGCCAGCCCTGCCAGTCGTGCCCGGGCTCCCAGGCCGGCACCACCCGCAGCCGGTTGTCGCGGTGGCGCAGCGGCACCCGCCCGGCCGTCCGGTGCAGCAGGCCGCCCCCGGTGTCCGCGGCCTGGACGACGTTGACGGGCTCCGCCCAGCCGTCGAAGGCGCGGTCGACGTCGGCGACGGTGCTCGCACGCAGCAGGGCGGGGAGCGCCGCGAAGCCCAACTCGCCGCTGACCCGCGGCGGGTAGCGCAGGCTGATCGCCTCGGCGTCCTCGGGGCCGCCGATGATCACCGGGCCGCGGTCGGTCTCGATCACCTCGACCTCGACCGGCTCGGCTCCGGCGACCTCGATGGTCTCGGTGTGCCGGGCGACGGGCCGCCAGCCGTCCGGGCCGAGCGCCTCCAGCTGCTCGCCGCGCCGGCGCAGCTGCTCGCGGTAGAGGTCCTGGTAGTCGGCCATCGCGTTGGTGATCGCCCAGGCCACCGTGCCGGTGTGCCCGAAGTGGCCGATGCCGGGGACGCCGGGGACGGCCAGCCCGACCACGTCGAACTCGGGGCAGGAGAGGTGGATCTGCTGGTAGACGCCCGGGTCCTCGATGAAGCGGTGCGGGTCCCCGCCGATGATCGCGGCGCCGGTGGCGGTGCGCCCGCCGCTCACCAGCCAGCCGTTGCTGCCCGAGGTGCCGGGCCCGTCGGTGGCGAACAGTTCGGCGAGGTCCTCGCCGAGCGCGCGGGCCACCTGCTCGCGCCAGAGCTTGGTGGGGAACCCGGCGAAGAGGATGTGGGTGGAGAGCCAGAGGCCCAGTGGCGTCCACGGCCGCCACCGGCCCGGGGCGAGCCCGGCGGCGGCGAACTGCGGCGCCCGGCGGGCGCCTTCGGCGAGGCCGTCGTTGACGCCGTCGACGTACGCCGACACCCAGGCCGCGGTGTCCTCGTCGAGCGCGTCGAAGCAGCGCCGGGCGGTGTCCGCCAGCCGGGCCTGCCGGGCGAAGCGGTCCCACTCGACGGCGTCGGCGCCCAGGAAGGCGGCCGTACTGCCCTGCGCGCGGTGCCGCTCGACCTCCAGCTGCCAGGCCCGGTCCACCGCGGCGTTGCGGCCCTGGGCGAAGGCGAGTTCGTTCGCGCTGCCCGCGCGCAGGTGGGGTATCCCCCATGCGTCCCGGAAGACCTCGATGCTCACGCCACTCCTCGTCTCAATTCGGTAAGGCCTGCCTGAGTTGTGGCACGGCCCTCCGGGTGGGCAATTCAGGCCGGGACGGACGTGCCAGACCGCCGGCGCGCGGCAGGCACCACCAGCGGCGTGCCGGTCTCCGGATCGTCGATCACCCGGCAGGGCAGCCGGAAGACCTCCTCCACCAGCTCGGCCGTGACGATCTCCCCCGGCGGGCCCGACGCCACCACCCGGCCGGCGCGCATCGCGATCAGATGGGTGGCGTAGCGGGCGGCGTGGTTGAGGTCGTGCAGCACGGCCACCAGGGTGCGGCCCTGCTCCTCGTGCAGGCGGGCGCAGAGATCCAGGATCTCGATCTGGTGGGCGATGTCCAGGTACGTGGTCGGCTCGTCCAGCAGCAGCAGCGGCGTCTGCTGGGCCAGCGCCATCGCGATCCAGACCCGCTGGCGCTGACCGCCCGACAGCTCGTCCACCTGACGCTCGGCCAGGTCGGCGACGCCCGTCGCGGCCATCGACTCATCGACGACCCGCTCGTCCTCGCGCGACCACTGCCGCAGCAGCCCCTGGTGGGGGTAGCGCCCGCGCGAGACGAGCTCGGCGACGGTGATGCCGTCCGGCGCAATCGAGGACTGCGGGAGCAGGCCCAGCGTCCGGGCCACCCGCTTGGCGGGCCGCCCCGCGATGTCCTGCCCGTCCAGCAGCACCGTCCCGGCGGCCGGCTTCAGCATCCGCGACAGCGCCCGCAGCAGGGTGGACTTGCCGCAGGCGTTCGGGCCCACGATGACGGTGAACGACCGGTCGGGGATCGCCACCGTGAGGTCCTCGGCGATGGTCCGCTGCTCGTACGCGAGGGTCAGCCCGCTGCCGCTCAGCCGCGCCTGGCCGTGCTCCATGGTCGGCTCTCCGTCTTCCTCGTTGTGCGCAGGTCCTCCCGCGGGTGGGTCTGCGGGCTTGCCCGCAGGTACTCCTGCGGGTACGTCGTGCGGGGCTTCGCGATGGGGCGCCGGGGCCGGCGGCTCCGGGGGCCGGGCGTCGGTCATATCCGGCCCGCCCTGCGCTCGGTGGCGAGCAGCCAGATCAGGTACCCGCCGCCGAGCACACCGGTCACCACGCCGACCGGCAGCTGGTGGCCGGTGAACGCCCGCTGCGCGGCCCAGTCGGAGCCGACCAGCAGGGCGGCCCCGACGCCCATCGAGGCGGCCAGGTTCGGCCCCGGCGCCCGGGTGAGCCGGCGGGCCAGCTGGGGCGCGGTGAGCGCCACGAACGAGACCGGCCCGGCGGCGGCCGCCGCGAGCGAGGCCAGCAGCACCGCGGAGGCCAGCAGCGTCAGGCGCAGCCGCTCCACCGGTACGCCCAGCGCGTTCGCCGCGTCGTCGCCCAGCTCCATCAGCTGCATCGCGCGGCCGCAGCCGAGCAGCACCAGCGGGACGAGCACGGCGAGGGCGACCAGCAGCGGCCGGGCGTCGCCCCAGCCCCGGCCGTCCAGGCTGCCGGTGAGCCAGAGCACGGCCCGGGCGGCCTCGGTGAGCTGCGCCCGGGTGAGCAGGTAGCTGTTGACGCCGGTGAGGATGGCGGCGCTGCCGATGCCGACGAGCACCAGCCGGTGCCCGTGCACCCCGCCCCGCCAGGCGAGCAGGTAGATCACGGCGCCGGTGACCAGGCCGCCGGCCACCGCGCCGGCCGACAGCGCCAGGCTGCTGCCGCCGGCCACCACCACGGTCAGCGCGCCGGTGGCCGCGCCCTGGGTGAAGCCGAGGATGTCCGGGCTGCCCAGGGGGTTGCGGACCAGGGACTGGAACAGCGCGCCGGCCAGCGCCAGTGCGGCGCCGACCAGCAGGGCGGTGACCACCCTGGGCAGCCGGAGCTGGTTCACGATGAAGTCCTGGGCCGGGGTGCCGCCACCGGTCAGGGTGGTCAGCACCTCGCCGACGCTGACCGGGTAGTCGCCGCTGCCGAGCGCGAGTACGGCGACGGCGAGCGCCAGCAGTGCGCAGCCCGCGCCCACCGCCAGGGCCCGCGGCCGGTAGCGCAGCGAGAGGCCGCTCCCGAGTCGGATCACCCTCATGTCCGTGCCGCCTTCCCACGTCGCGCGAAGTGGAGGAAGACCGGGCCGCCGAGGACGGCGGTCACGATCCCGACCTGGAGTTCGCCGGGCCGCCCGAGCACCCGGCCGAGCACGTCGGCACCGAGCAGCAGCACGGGGGCGAGCACCGCGCAGTAGGGGAACATCCAGCGCAGGTCGGGGCCGGTGAGGGCGCGGACCAGATGAGGCACCATCAGCCCGACGAAGACGACCGGCCCGCAGGCCGCGGTGGCCGCCCCGCACAGCAAAGTGACGGCCACGATGGCGCCGCCGCGCACCAGGGCGGGGCTGGCGCCGAGCGCCCGGGCGGAGTCGTCCCCGAGCGCGAGGGCGTTCAGCGGCCGGGCCAGGGCGAGGGCGAGCAGCAGCCCCACCCCGACGAAGGGCGCCAGGCCGGCCACCGTCGAGGGCTGGGCGCTCGCCAGCGAACCGGCCGTCCAGAAGCGCAGCTTCTCCAGCGAGCCGGTGTCCAGCAGCATGACGGCGCTGACGTAGGAGAAGAGGGTGGCGTTGAGCGCGGACCCGGCGAGCGCGAGGCGTGCGGGGGTGGCGCCGCGCCCGCCGCCGACGGCGTAGACCAGGACCGAGACGAGGGCGGCGCCGGCCAGCGCGAACCAGACGTAGCCGGTGAAGCCGGCCACGCCCAGGAAGGTGGCGGTGGCCACCGCGGCCGAGGCGCCGGCGTTGATGCCCAGCAGGCCCGGGTCGGCGAGCGGATTGCGCGTCAGGGCCTGCATCACGCCGCCCGCCAGGCCCAGCGCCGCCCCGGCGAGCAGGCCGAGCAGGGTGCGGGGCAGCCGCATCCGGTGCACCACGGTGTAGTCGGGCGAGGCGCTGTCGAGCAGGCCCTGCCACACCGCGCCGGGCGCGAGCTGCTTGGCGCCGACGCCGATGCTCAGGCCCAGGACGGCGAGCAGAGCGAGGACGGCGAGCCCGAGGCCGGCGGCGCGCAGCGAGTCGCGGCTGCCCGGCGGCCGGCCCGGCGGTGGCTGCGAGGCCGCCGGAACCCCTTCGTCCGGTGGTGACTTGGTGACTGACACAGGGGCTCCGGTGCAGGCGGGGGCGGCGAGGCCCGCTCTGGACAACTACTAAGGTTAGGTTAACCTAATGCACGCTGCGGGCCCGCGGGCCCCCGCGCACCGCCTTCGATCGCGAGAGAGACACCGTCATGCCGCGTTTCAGAACCACCCCCCAGCTCTCCCGTCGCGGCGTCCTCGCCGCCGGCGGCGCCGCCGCACTCGGTGCCGCGCTCACCGCCTGCGGGGGGAGCAAGGGTTCGGGCTCCGGCTCGGCCGCGTCCGGTGCCAAGAGCGGCCCGTGGAGCTTCACCGACGACCGGAGGAAGGAGGTCGGCGCCAAGAGCAGGCCGACCCGCGTGGTCGCCTACACCGGCGCCGCGGCGGCCCTGGTGGACTTCGGCGTCGACCGGCAGATCGTCGGCGTGTTCGGCGAGACCAAGCTCGCGGACGGCAAGCCGGACCCACAGGCCGGTGACCTCAAGGTCGACAAGGTCGAGGTACTCGGCAACGTCTACGGCGAGTTCAGCATCGAGAAGTACGCGGCGCTGGCCCCCGAGCTGCTGGTGACCCACATGTACGACCCGGAGGCGCTCTGGTACGTGCCGGACGAGAGCAAGGACAAGATCCTCCAGCTCGCCCCCAGCGTGGCCGTCACCGCCGCCCGGGTGCCGCTGCCGGAGCCGATCAAGCGCTACGCCGCACTGGCCGAGTCGCTCGGCGCGGACCTGAAGGCCAAGCAGGTCACCGACGCCAAGGCCCGCTTCGAGGCCGCCGCCGAGACCCTGCGCCAGGCCGCCAAGGCCAGCGGCGGGCTGAAGGTCATGGCCGCCTCCGGCAGCGCCGACCTGCTGTACGTCTCCAACCCGAAGGTCTCCACCGACCTGATGTACTTCGGCGAACTCGGCGTCACCTTCGTGGTTCCCGAGAAGCTGGAGGCGGGCGACTACTTCGAGGCCCTCAGCTGGGAGAACGCCGGCAAGTACGGCGCGGACCTGATCCTGCTCGACAAGCGGAGCACCGCGCTCCAGCCCGCCGACCTCGCCGCCAAGCCCGCCTGGGCCCAGCTGCCCGCCGTCAGGGCCAACCAGATCACCCCCTGGGACTCCGTCCCCCGCTTCTCCTACGCCGGCGCCGCGCCGCTGCTGGAGAACCTCGCCAAGGCCGTCCAGAACGCCAAGAAGGTCAGCTGACACCCCATGACCACCGAATCCGCCGCCATCGCGGTCCAGTTCCGCTTCTTCGACGCCCAGGTCGTCCGCAGCCGCCGCCTCGGGCCGACCATGGTCCGGGTCACCCTCGGCGGTGAACAGCTGCGGGCGTTCGCGAGCGGCGGACGGGACCAGAGCTTCTCGCTGTTCCTGCCGCACCCCGGGCAGGACGCCCCGGTCCTGCCCGTCGAGGCGGGTGAGGGCTGGTTCCACGAATGGCGCGCCCTGCCCGAGGACGTCCGGGCCGTGATGCGCTCGTACACCATCCGCGAGCAGCGCACCGACACCGCCGGGGGGACCGAGCTGGACGTCGACTTCGCCCTGCACGGCGACCTCGGCCCGGCCTCGCGCTGGGCCGCGACGGCCGGGCCCGGCGAGCGGGTGATCCTGCTCGGCCCGGCCGTGGCCGACAACAGGAGCGTGGGCTTCCGCCCGCCGGACGGCACCGACTGGATGCTGATCGCCGGCGACGAGACGGCGCTGCCCGCCATCGGCGGCATCCTGGACCAGCTGCCGGCCGGGGCCAGGGCGCGGGTCTGGATCGAGGTCCCGCACGCCGAGGACATCCAGGACCTGCCCTGCGCGGGCGAGGTGGCGGCCACCTGGCTGGTCCGCGAGCACGCCGGCACCGCGCCGCTGCTGAACGCCGTGCGCGCCGCCGAGTTGCCGCAGGGCACCCCGTACGCGTGGATCGCGGGCGAGTCCGGCGCGGTGAAGGCGCTGCGCCGCCACCTGGTCGGCGAACGCGGCTTCGACCGGCGGAGTGTCACCTTCTCGGGGTACTGGCGCCTGGGCGCCTCCGAGGAGGACCTGCGGGCGGAGGCGATCTCCGCCGCCGAGTCCGGCGCGTCGGCGGACGCCGGCCCGGACGCGGAGTAGGGCGCCGGGCCGGGCGCCGGGCCGGGCGGCTCGCCGGGCCCGGCGTCCGACGAGGGCTGAGCGTAAGGGGCGTGACCACCCCTCAGGGTCGGGGGTGGCCACGATCTCACGCTACTTAGGTTAGGCTAACCTTAGCAATGCATTCGCCCGCGTCCGCGACCGGAAGGATCCACAGCACCATGAGTTTCCAGGGGCAGACCGCCGAACCTCCCTCGGCGGAGGCCGCACCGGGGAGCGCGGCCCGCGCGGTGGACGGCAGAGCACACCTCTTCAACGACCGCACCGTCGAGGGCTACCGCCGCTCGATGGCGGACGGGATCGACCGGGTCGCCACCCGGATCACCCGCACCACCCGGCCGTTCAGCGGCATCACCCCGGCCGCCCTCGCCCCCGAGATCGCCGCCGTCGACCTGGAGCGGCCGCTCGGCGACCCGGCCGCCGCCCTGGACGAGCTGGAGGACGTGTACCTGCGCGACGCGGTCTACTTCCACCACCCGCGCTACCTGGCCCACCTGAACTGCCCGGTGGTCATACCGGCGCTGCTCGGCGAGGCCGTCCTCACCGCCGTCAACTCCTCGCTGGACACCTGGGACCAGAGCGCCGGCGCCACCCTCATCGAACGCCGCCTGATCGACTGGACGGCCCAGCGGATCGGCCTCGGCCAGGACGCCGACGGCGTCTTCACCAGCGGCGGCTCCCAGTCCAACTTCCAGGCCCTGCTGCTGGCCCGCGAGGAGGCCTGCATCCTCGCCGCCAAGAACTCCCGGCTCCCGCTGGAGAAGCACGAGATCCTGCCGCGCCTGCGGATCCTCGCCTCCGCCGCCGGCCACTTCAGCGTCACCAAGTCGGCCCGGATGCTGGGCCTGGGCCCGGACGCGGTCGTGCTGATCGAGACCGGCCCGGACCGCCGGATGCGGCCGCAGGCGCTGGCCCGCGAGATCGAACGCTGCCGCGAGCAGGACCTGTTCGCGATGGCCGTGGTCGCCACCGCCGGCACCACCGACTTCGGCACCATCGACCCGCTGCCCGCGATCGCCGACCAGTGCGAGCGGGCCGGGCTCTGGCTGCACGTGGACGCCGCCTACGGCTGCGGCCTGCTGGCCTCCCCGACCAGACGCCACCTGCTCGCGGGCATCGAGCGGGCCGACTCCGTCACCGTGGACTACCACAAGTCCTTCTTCCAGCCGGTGAGTTCGAGCGCCGTACTGGTCCGCGACGGCGCCACGCTACGGCACGCCACCTACTACGCCGACTACCTCAACCCGGCCCGGATGGCCGAGCAGCGCATCCCCAACCAGGTCGACAAGAGCATCCAGACCACCCGCCGCTTCGACGCGCTCAAGCTCTGGCTGACGCTGCGCGTCATGGGCGCGGACGCCGTCGGCGGCCTCTTCGACGAGGTCGTGCAGCGCGCCGCCGACACCTGGGCGATGCTCACCGAGGACCCGCGCTTCGAGGTCGTCACCAAGTCCCAGCTGAGCACCGTGGTCTTCCGCTACCTGCCGCCCGCCGGCGCCGAGGAGCTGGCCGACGCCGCCAACCTGTACGCCCGCGAGGCGCTCGCGGCCTCCGGCGAGGCAGTCGTCGCCGGGACGAAGGTCGACGGCCGGCACTTCCTGAAGTTCACCCTGCTCAACCCGGAGACCTCACTGGAGGACATCGCCCACGTCCTCGACCTGCTCGCCGGCCACGCCGGCCGGTACGTCCACCAGCAGCTCACCACCGCGGTCCCGCAGCGCGCCGCCGGCTGAACGCCCCCACCCGGGAGAGACAACACCGCATGTCCACGCACGACTTCATCGCCATCGGGCTCGGCCCGTACAACCTCGGCCTCGCCTGCCTGACCGAGCCGATCGAGGAACTCGACGGCCTCTTCCTGGAGAGCAAGCCGGAGTTCGACTGGCACCCGGGGATGCTGCTGGAGTCCGCCACCCTCCAGACACCGTTCATGGCCGACCTCGTCACGCTGGCCGACCCGACCTCGCCGTTCTCCTTCCTGAACTACCTCAAGGAGACCGGGCGGCTGTACCCCTTCTACATCCGCGAGATGTTCTACCCGGTCCGCAGCGAGTACAACGAGTACTGCCGCTGGGCCGCCGACCGGCTCGCCGGCGTGCGCTTCGGCCGCCAGGTCACCTCCGTCGAGTACGACGAGAGCGCGGGCCTGTACACCGTGCACGCGCTCGTCACCGCCACCGGCGAGCGGACCGAGCACCGCGCCCGTCACCTGGTACTGGGCACCGGCACCCCGCCGTACCTGCCCGAGGCCTGCCGGGGCATCGGCGGCGACCTGATCCACAACTCCGGCTACCTGGAGGGCAAGGCCGCCCTCCAGGCGAAGGAGAGCATCACCGTGGTCGGCAGCGGCCAGAGCGCCGCGGAGATCTACTACGACCTGCTCGCCGACGCCGGCCACGACACCTACCGGCTGAACTGGGTGACCAGGTCCCCTCGGTTCTTCCCGCTGGAGTACACCAAGCTCACCCTGGAGATGACCTCCCCGGAGTACGTGGACTACTTCCACGCCCTGCCGGAGGACACCCGCTACCGGCTGGAGGCCGAGCAGAAGGGGCTCTTCAAGGGCATCGACGCGGACCTGATCAACGCGATCTACGACCTGCTCTACCAGAAGAGCATCCGGGGCGCCGTCCCCACCCGCCTGATCACCAACACCGCACTCTCCAGCGCCACCTGGGACGAGGAGCGCGGCACCTACACCCTCGGACTGCACCACACCGAGCAGGAGCGGGACTTCACCCTCGCCACCCAGGGCCTGGTGCTGGCCACCGGCTACCGCTACAGCACCCCCGCCTTCCTGGAGCCGGTCCGCGACCGGATCCGCTGGGACGGGCACGGGCGCTTCGACGTCGCCCGCAACTACAGCATCGACACCACCGGCCGCGGGATCTTCCTGCAGAACGCCGGCACCCACACCCACAGCATCACCTCCCCCGACCTCGGCATGGGCGCGTACCGCAACGCGTGGATCATCCGCGACCTGCTCGGCCGCGAGGTCTACCCGATCGAGAAGTCCATCGCCTTCCAGGAGTTCGGCGCGCCGGAGGGCATCACCCGATGAACACGGAATCGAGCATGCGCGACATCCTCTTCACCCGCACCGACCAGCGGCTCGGCGAGTTCGCCGTCCGCCCGCTGGACCTCGGGACGGACACCGAGCTGCTGCACGGCTGGGTCACCCACCCCAAGGCGTCCTTCTGGATGATGCAGGACGCCGACCTCGCCGAGGTCGCGGACGAGTACCGCAAGATCGACGAGCACCCGCACCACGACGCCTTCATCGGCCTGCACCGGGGCCGCCCGGCCTTCCTCGTCGAACGCTACGACCCCGCCCGGGTCGAGCTGGTCGGCCTGTACGAGGCCCTGGAGGGCGACGTCGGCATGCACTTCCTGTGCGCGCCCACCGCCACCCCGCTGCACGGCTTCACCCGCGCCGTCATCACCACCGTGCTCGCCTTCCTCTTCCAGGACCCGGCCGCCCGCCGCATCGTGGTCGAACCCGACGTACGCAACACCGCCGTCCACGCGCTGAACGCGGCCGTCGGCTTCGAGGTCCACGGCCCGATCGCCAAGCCCGAGAAGGAAGCGCTGCTCGGCACCTGCACCCGCGAGCAGTTCGCGGCCACCCGAGGAGCGAACGCGTGAGCACCACCCCCATCGCGGCCGTCGCCCACCTGACCCCGCAGCACTGGGCCCGCGCCAACCGGCTGCTGGTGCGCAAGGCTCTCGCCGAGTTCTCGCACGAGCGGCTGCTCACCCCCGAGCAGGGCCAGGACGGCCGGTACGAGGTACGCAGCGACGACGACGCCGTGGCGTACCGCTTCACCGCCCGGCGGCTGATGCTCGACCACTGGCAGATCGACGCCGACAGCATCACCCGCCACCGCGGCGACCACGAACTGCCGCTCGACGCGATCGACTTCTGCATCGAACTGCGGGAGACCCTCGGCCTGAGCGAACAGATCCTGCCGGTCTACCTGGAGGAGATCAGCTCCACCCTGGCCGGCAGCGCCTACAAGCTCGCCAAGCCGCAGCCCGGCGCCGCCGAGCTGGCCGCCGCCGACTTCCAGGCGATCGAGACCGGCATGACCGAGGGCCACCCCGGCTTCGTCGCCAACAACGGGCGGATCGGCTTCGGCGTGCACGAGTACCACGCGTACGCCCCCGAGACGGCCAGCCCGATCCGGCTGGTCTGGCTGGCCGCCCACCGCGACCACTCCACCTTCACCTCCTGCGCGGACCTCGACTACGACACCCTGGTGCGCGGCGAACTCGGTGAGGAGCAGCTCGCCCGCTTCGCGGACACCCTGTCCGGCCTCGGACTCGACCTCGCCGACTACCACCTGATGCCGGTGCACCCCTGGCAGTGGTGGAACAAGCTGTCGGTGACCTTCGCCGCCGAGGTCGCCCAGCAGCGGCTGGTCTGCCTCGGCGAGGGCGAGGACGAGTACCTGGCCCAGCAGTCGATCCGCACCTTCTTCAACACCAGCGCACCGTCCAAGCACTACGTCAAGACCGCGCTCTCGGTGCTCAACATGGGCTTCATGCGGGGCCTGTCGGCCGCGTACATGGAGGCCACCCCGGCGATCAACGACTGGCTCGCCGGGCTGGTCGCCACCGACGAGGTCTTCAGGGCCACCCGGCTGACGATCATCCGCGAGCGGGCCGCCATCGGCTACCGCCACCGCCAGTACGAGGCCGCGACCGACCGGTACTCCCCGTACCGCAAGATGCTCGCCGCGCTGTGGCGCGAGAGCCCCGTCCCCGCGCTGGAGCCGGGCCGACGGCTGGCCACCATGGCCTCCCTGCTGCACACCGACCAGCAGGGCCGCTCCCTGGCCGCGGCGCTGATCGCGCAGTCGGGCCTGGCCCCCGAGGTGTGGCTGCGGCGCTACCTGGACGCGTACCTGACGCCGCTGCTGCACAGCCTCTACGCCTACGACCTGGCGTTCATGCCGCACGGCGAGAACGTCATCCTGGTGCTGGACGGCGGCACGGTCGAGCGGGCGGTCTTCAAGGACATCGCCGAGGAGATCGTCGTCATGGACCCGGCGGTGGAGCTGCCGGATGAGGTCCGGCGGATCCAGGCGGACGTGCCCGAGCGGATGCGGCTGCTGTCGATCTTCACCGACGTCTTCGACTGCTTCTTCCGCTACCTCAACGCCATCCTGGCGAGCGAGGGCGTACTGAGCGAGGAGGCCTTCTGGCGGACGGTCGCCGAGTGTGTCGGCGACTACCAGGACGCCAACCCGCAGCTGGCCGGGCGGTTCGCCCGCTACGACGCGTTCACCGACACCTTCGCGCTGTCCTGCCTCAACCGGCTCCAGCTGCGCGACAACCAGCAGATGGTCGACCTGGCGGACCCGTCCGCGGCCCTCCAGCTGGTCGGGGAGCTGGAGAACCCGCTGGCCCGCTTCGCCCCCCGGCGGTGACGGCCGGCACCGGGGCCGGCACCGGGCCGGGGGCCGCCGGCCGGCTCCTGGCCGGCGGCCTGCTGGCCGCCCTGCTGCTGCGCCGCGCCGCCCGCCTCACCCCGGCGGCCGACACGTCTGCCGGCCGGCCGGCCTGACCCACCGCCGGGGTGGGGTGCGCACCTCGCTGCGCGCCCCACCCCGGCCGCCGTCGCGCCGGGCGGGACGCCCCGGCGGGCCGCCCGGGCCGGCGGCACGGCAGAATCTCAGCCATGCAGCACATCCTCGTCATCGGCATCGGCGCGGGCGACCCCGACCACCTGACGCTCCAGGCGGTCAAGGCGCTCGCCCGCACCGACGTCTTCTTCATCCTCGACAAGAACGAGGAACGCCAGGACCTGATCCGGCTGCGCCGCCGGATGCTGGCCGACCACGCCCGCCCGGACCACCGCCTGGTGGAGGTCCCCGACGCCGAGCGCGACCGCAGCACCCCGGCGTACGCGGCGGCCGTCGACGACTGGCGCCACCGCCGCGCCGACATCGTCGAGCAGCTGGTCGCCGAGCATCTGGGGCCGGACGAGACGGGCGCGTTCCTGGTCTGGGGCGACCCGAGCCTGTACGACAGTGTGATCGCCGTCGTCGAGGAGGTCCTCGCCCGGGGCGGACCGGCGTTCGAGTATGAGGTGATCGCGGGCATCAGCAGCGTCTCGGCGCTCGCCGCGCGACACCGCACCACCCTCACCAGGGTGGGCCGCCCGGTGCAGATCACCACCGGTCGGCGGCTCGCCGCGGGCTTCCCCGAGGGCGTGGACGACGTGGTGGTGATGCTCGACGGGCGCGCCGCCTTCACCGAGATCGACCCCGAGGGCCTGGACATCTACTACGGCGCCTACCTCGGCACCCCCGACGAGATCCTGGCCGCCGGCCCGCTGGCGCAGACCGCCCCGCAGATCCGCGAGCTGCGCGAGCAGGCCCGCGAGCGCAAGGGCTGGATCATGGACACCTATCTGCTCCGCCGCTCGCAGGACTGACCGGAGGGGAGTGGAAAGTCGGCGGGTCCGACTTTCCACTCCCCGGCCCCCAGCGTGCCCGCGCGCCCTCCCGCTGCGCCGCCCCGCGCCGCGAGGCCGCCCCGCCATCGACCGGCGCCACCGACCGCACACCCGTCCCTCGGCGCACCCACCGCGAGACCCCGTGGCACCTCCCTCACCGTCGGATCAGCTGAGATGAATCTGCCGGTGAATCTGCCTCTAGAATCTCCACTTCAGCTGCCATAGCCTGACGCCCGGCGCTCAAGCACAGACTGACGCGTCATCAGATACGCAGTCCTGCAAGCCCGCTACGTCCGGAAGGATCTGAAGCTCGCCATGACCAGTATCCGCTTACGAACCGCCGCCCTGGCGGCCGTCGCGATCGGGTTCGGCACCCTGACCACGGGCACCGCCCATGCCGCACCCGCACCCGCCCCCGCGCCGGCCGCCGCGACCGCCGAGGCGCCCGCCGCCGCAGCCGCAGCGCTGTCCGCGCCCACCCGCATCCCGATGAACAGCGTGCTGTCCAAGAACCAGGGCTGGTACTCGCCGAACGGCCACATCCTGCTGGCCATGCAGGGCGACGGCAACGTGGTCCTGTACCGCGACACCACCCCGATCTGGGTGGCCCGCGGCGCCATGCCCAACGGCAACATCCTGGCCATGCAGGGCGACGGCAACCTCGTCGTGTACGCCGCCGACAGCACCCCGCTCTGGTGGAGCGGCACCGGCGGCCACCCCGGCGCCGAGCTGACCATCTACAACGAGGGCGCCATCGCGGTCGAGCTGAACGGCAAGATCCTCTGGACCTCCGCGCCGCCCGCGCCCAACCCCTTCCCGTGCCCGCCGTGGGGCCCGCCCTACCCCGGCCAGTACATCCCGCCGTGGTGCCCGATCTGGCCCTTCCCCAGCTAGTACGCCCGCGCACCCGTCATCCGGCCCCCGGAAGGAACCCCATGAGCAGTCTCCGCGCAAGAGCCGCGGCCCTGGCCGCCGTCGCCGTGATCGGCTTCAGCACCCTGAGCGCCGGCGCCGCCCACGCCGCACCGTCGTCCTCCCCCGCACCCGCACCCGCGGCGCGGGCCGCCACGACCCCCGCCGAGGTCGCCCCCGAGGTGGCCGAGGCCCTCTCGGCGCTCGCCCCGCCGACCCGCATCCCGGGCAACAGCTTTCTGACGAAGGACCAGAGCTGGTACTCGCCGTCCGGCCGCTCCCGCGTGGTCATGCAGTGGGACGGCAACGTGGTCCTCTACCGCGACGGCAAGGCGATCTGGGCCGCCCCCGGCGCCATCCCCAACGGCGACCACCTCGTCATGCAGTGGGACGGCAACCTCGTCCTGTACGCCGCCGACAACCGGCCGATCTGGTGGAGCCACACCGAGGGCCACCCCGGCGCCGAACTCACCGTCTACAACGAGGGCGCCATCGCCGTCGAGCTGAACGGCAAGATCCTCTGGACCTCCGCGCCGCCCGCCCAGGTCCCCCTGCCCTGCCCGCCGTGGGGTCCGCCCTACCCCGGCCAGGTCATCCCGCCGTGGTGCCCGGTCTGGCCCTTCCCCAGCTAGCCCGTCGGCCGGCCCGTCCGCCGGCCGGCTGCACCACGCGCGCCACCGCCCTGCCCGGCCGATCCCGCCGGGCAGGGCACCCGGCCACGGGCCCCCGACAGGCCACGCCCCCGGGCCGGGCAGCGGCGGGCTCACCGGCGCAGCTCCGCCCGTACCCGCCGGCGTACCCGCGCCACCCGCGCCGACCCGGTGAAGGCCTCGGCGACCAGCTCCAGCCAGGCCGCCTCGGCCGCCAGGTCGGGCCGCGGCCCGGGGGCAGGGAACGCGGCGCCGCCGAAGCGCCGGTCGACGGCGGCCGCCTCCAGCGCCGCCGCTACGGTCGCCGCCTCGACCACCGCCGAACACCCCGTCCCGTCCGGCCCGGGCCCCGCCTCACCCGCCCACCGCGCGGTACTCGGGTGGACGTACGCGCGCAGCGCCAGCTGGCCGTCGCGGATCTCGATCACCCGCCGGTAGAGCGCGAACTCCGCGTTCCGCCCGGCCCCGCCCCGGCTCCACCACGGCGCCGAGGGCTCCAGGGCGATCTCCGGGCGCGCGGCGTGCAGGGCCGACCAGAGCGGGCCGATCCGGCGGTAGCTGCGCCAGGCGCGCAGCCAGCGCAGCGGCGCCACCGCTCTCCCGGCCCAGGCCGTCAGGGTCGCCCCGCCGATCCCGAGGGTCAGGCAGAGCACCGCGACGGGCGCGGAGTAGACGTCCTCCGCGGTGTCCTGACGGCCGGTCGACAGCTGATCGGCCAGCGGGATCACGCTCAGCGCCGTCCACACCAGACCCGCCGCCCCCGCCGCGGCCACCAGCCGCAGGCCCACCCGTAGCAGCCCGGGGCCGACGTGCCGCACCGCCCGGCGGATCACCACGGCGAACAGGCCGGCGCACCACGCGCTGTGCAGCGTGAACAGGACGTTGTACGCCGCCAGCGGCGCCCGCCCGCCCGGCCCGGCCGTCAGCCGGCCCGCCACCGGGCCCGCGTCCGCCGCCAGGTACAGCCCGGCGGCGGCGGCCATCGCCAGCGCCGACCCCACCGTCTGCCGGCTCACCCGCGCCCGGGCGTTGCCGGCGGCCTGCACCGTGTACGCCATCACCGCCAGCAGGCACTCGGCGGCGAACCGACACTCCAGGCCGATCAGCGGCAGCGCCCGGTGCAGCATCGGCCACCCCTGGACGGCGGCGGCCGAAGCCGGGGCCAGCAGCGCGGCGGACGCCCCCATGCAGAACGCGAAGCCCGCCACCAGCGCCGGCTCCCGCCGGTGGCTCCCGGCCCGCCGGCCCGGCCGGAGCCGGCTGAGGCCGCCCAGCACGGCGAGGAGACAGGTCAGGTATCCGGCCGAGTCGATCATTCCGGGGCCGCCGCCCGGTGCCCCCGGGCCGGTACGTCGAACAGGGAGCCCAGCCGGGCCACCGTCTCGGCCGCGCCCGCGTCGGCCGCGGCGACGGCCGGCTCCGGCGCACCGCGCGCACCGGCGCGGTGCAGCACCAGCGAGGCGAACAGCTCCGCCTCCCGCTCCTGCACCTCGCTGTAGGCACTGCGGCCCAGCACCCGGCGCACCAGCTCGTCCGACAGGTTCGGCAGCAGGGTGCGCGCCGTGGCGGGGGCGAGCCCGGTGCCGTCCCCGTGCCCGTACAGCAGGTGGCCGACCTCGTGCAGCACGATGTGCCGCTGGTGCAGCAGCGAGGTGTCGTCCGGGTACCCGATGTACTCGGCGCGCTCTGTGCTCACCAGCACCCCGCACGGGCCGAAGCCCCCGGCGCGCAGCGGCACGAACTCCACCGGGCGCCCCAGCCGCTCCGACAGCACCACCGCGAGCGCCACCAGATCGAACGGCTCGGGCAACGACAGCGTGTCCGCCACCCGCCGACACCGCCGCCATAACGCCCTACGCCGGCCCAGGTCCGCCACCGCTGCTCCCCACCGCACCACCGGGCCGAGGATTCGGCCGTCGGCGATCGATCCTAGAAGCCGCGCCCGCCCGGGGCATCACGCCGGACGGCGGGTTCCCGCCTCGCGCTCACGGCGGGCGATCGCCTCGATCATGTCGCTGATCGTGCCCAGACCGTCCGGTGAGAGCGTCACCGCCCGCAGCGCGACCTCGCGCACCCCGGCGTCCCGCAGCGCGCCGAGCAGGGTCAGCTCCTCGGCGATCCGGGCGCTCTGGCCGTCCTCGAAGAAGTAGGCGGGCGGCACCTGGAAGAACTGGGCCAGTGCCTCCAGATGACGCTTGGTCGGATTGTCCCGGCGTCCGGTGCGCAGCTGCCACAGGTACGTGGTGGAGAAGCTCTCGCCGCTCGCCTCCCGGCAGGCCCGGGCGACCTCCTCGTTGCTGTAGGCGTCACCGCCGGGCCGTCGGACGATCTGGAACAGTCTCTCGATCCGGTCCGCGAGCGAAGCCCCACCGGGTTCCTCGGCAGTCACCACACGCCTCCCCGTTCCCGTGCCACCGCCTCCCCATCGTAGTGGCCGGGGGGTCGGGTACGTTCTCACCGTGCGGGGCGGAAACCGGCGGGGCCGTGGTCTTCACGGTGTCTCCACCCCATGTCCTCCGCTCCCCCTGACGCGGGGCCACCTCTGCGGCCGCGATCGCGCGTCAGGGCCGGGCGCCCTGCTGCCGCCCGCCGCCGTGGTCGCCACCCGCCGGGTCCGGCCCGTGTCCCGGGCCACCGCCCGAGCCGCCGCCGGGCCCGCCGCCCATCGCGCGGAGCATGCCCCGCCCGCCGGTCCGCAGGAAGCGCGCCACCAGCACGGCGGCGAGCAGCAGGAACGCGATGTTGAGCCAGGTGGTGTAGTCCCACCGGACGCCCTCCGTCGGGACCTTCGCGTCCTCCTGGTCCGGCACCAGGCCGAGTGCGCCGAACAGCAGCTCCACCACGTAGCCGGCGACCACCGCCGCCACGTAGAGGGTGACCAGCAGGAAGGCCGCCATCCGGGCGCCGTAGTACCTGCGGTAGATGTGGAGGATCGGCAGGATCAGCAGGTCGGCGAAGATGAACGCGACCACACCGCCGAAGCTGATGCCGCCCTGCCACAGCACCACGGCCAGCGGCACGTTGCCGATCGAGCAGACGAACGAGGCCATCGCCACCAGCGGGCCGATCAGCGGACCCCAGATCTTGGAGACCACCGGGTGGTCGGTGAAGAAGAACGCCTGCCAGAACGAGTCCGGCACCCAGGCGGCGATCGCGCCGGCGATCAGCAGGCCGACCACCAGGTCCTTGACGATCGCGGCCCACTCCATCACGAAGACGTGCGCCACCGCGGTGAACCCCTCGCCGGACAGCAGCCGCTGCCGGAAGGAGCCCGGCCGCCGGATGGACATGTCCATCGCCGCGTGCCCCTCCATCGAGCCCGCCAGCCCGCGCGCGGCCTGATCGCGCGCCTCGCGCAGCAGCGGGTCACGGAGGAAGCGCCGGAACAGTACCGCCAGGACGACGATCATCACCGGGCCACCGGTGAACTCGGCCGCGGTGAACTGCCAGCCCATCAGCAGCGCCAGCAGGACGCCGAGTTCGACGACCAGGTTGGTGGAGGCGATCTCGAAGGCCATCGCGGCGGTGAAGTCCGCGCCCTTGCGCAGCAGCGAGCGGGCCAGCGCCACGGCGGCGTAGGAGCAGGACGAGGAGGCCGCGCCCAGGCCGGCCGCGCGCAGCAGCGTCCGCGGTCGGTCGTCCCCCAGCAGGCGGACGACGGTGGCCCGGTGCACCACGGCCTGCACCACGGCGGACAGGGCGAAGCCCAGCACCAGCGCCCAGGTGATCTCCCAGGTCATCGAGCCGGTGATGGACAGGGCGTGCAGTACGGCGTCCAAGGTGTTCGCGCCTCCTCCGGGCCCGGTGTACCACGCAGCGACCGGCCCGCCCGGCACCGGCGCGCCACCCGCCCCGGTGCCCACCTCCGGCGCCCGGCCCACCCGCCGGTCCCGGGCGGGCCGGCGGGCGGGCGGGCGGGCGGGCCCGTGGTCCTCTTTCCACGAACCGCCCTGTCCGGGCGCCGCCGTGTTGAATACTGGCGGCCATGGTGAACCAGGTAGCTGTGCTGTCCGACATCCACGGCGTACTGCCCGCGCTGGAGGCCGTACTGGCCGAGCCCGAGGTGCGGGACGCGGAGCTGATCGTGCTGACCGGGGACATCGCGTGCGGGCCGCAGCCGGTGCAGGTGCTCGACCTGCTGACCGGGCTCGGTGACCGGGCGGTGTGGATCCGCGGCAACGCGGACCGCGAGCTGGTCGAGTACCGGCGCGGCCTGCGGGACTCCATCCCGGACCCGATCGCGCCCTCGGCCGCCGAGCAGCTGCGCGAGGACCAGGTCGATCTGCTGGAGCGGTTGCCCACCTCGCTGACCCTTGAGGTCCGGGGGCTGGGCGAGGTGCTGTTCTGCCACGCCACGCCACGGGACGACGAGGAGGTGGTGCTGGTCGACTCCAGCCTGGAGCGCTGGGGCGAGGTCCTCGCCGGGGTGGACCCGGCCGTCACCACCATCGTCTGCGGGCACACCCATATGCCCTACACCAGGCTGGCGTTGGGCCGGCTGGTGGTCAACCCCGGCAGTCTGGGCATGCCGTACGGGCGGGCCGGTGCGCACTGGGCCCTGCTGGGCCCGGGCGTCCAGCTGCGCTCCACCCGCTTCGACGTGGACGGCGCGGCAGCCCGGATCGCCGAGGACTCCACGTTCCGGCAGGCGGCCGAGTGGGCGGACTACTGCCTCAACGCGCGGGCCACCGAGGAGGACGCGTTCAAGATCTTCGCTCCGCACGACGGGCGCGAGCGCGCGCTGTGACGCGGGCCGGGAGCAGTCGGGGTGCGCGCGGCCGGGCCGGGCGCGGCCGGGGTGCGCGCGCTGCCCACCCCGGCTCGGCGCAACGGGCGCCGGTTCACCCGGCCGACGGGGCCAGTTCGAAGAAGTGGCCGTTCGGCGGCGTGACGGTCGGGTGGATCGTGCGGCACTCCCAGCCGCTCTCCGCGAACGCCTGCCGCCACTCGTCGAGGGTCGGCAGGTAGTCCCCCATCAACGCGTGCACGCCCTCGAAGCCGAGGGTGAAGACGGTGGTGCCTGGCCCGGGGAGTTCGGTGGTGCGCACCACGTCGCAGAGCAGCAGCCGCTCCGCACGGGGGAACGCGGCGCGCAGCCGGCGCAGTGTCGCCACGCAGCTGTCGTACGGCCAGAAGTCGTGCCCCATGAAGACGCAGGTGATGGTGTCGACGTCGGCGAAGGCCGGGGACGGGTCGAGTTCCAGGACGTTGCCGCGCTGGATGGAGATCCGCTCGGCCAGGCCCGCGCCCGCCACGGACTCCGTGGCCAGCTGGACGGCGGCCCGGGAGATGTCCACGCCGACACCACTCACCCCCGGGTGGTTGCCCGCGATCCGGATCAGCCGCTGGCCGGAGCCGCAGCCGAGGTCGGCGACCTTGCGCGCGGGCCGGGCGGCGAGGACCCGGTCGAAGAGCCGCTCCACCTCCTCCTCGCCGATGATCCGCGAGCCGATCGCCACCGCCCGCATGTCGCGGTGGTAGAAGTCCCCGACTCTGTTCTCCAGCCGCGCCACCTGCGGCGCGATGCTGAAGAGCTCGCCGCAGCCCTTGACCAGCCAGTAGAAGTAGCCGCGGGCCGCGTAGGCCTCGGCGAAGCGGGGCCCGGTCATGACCGGGCCGTCCGGCTCGATCACGACCACCCCGGCCCAGTGCAGGGCGCGCAGGATGGTGCGGACCACCTCGTCGTCCAGGTGCGGGTGGTCGCCGTTGCCGTACGAGGTCTTCCCCTGCTCGGCGAGTTCGTCGAGCAGGCCGAGCTCCTGCGCCGCGGACAGGGCGGCGGCCGCGACGTAGGAGGAGTAGAGGTCGGCCACGGGGCCGGTGGTCCAGTCGGCCGGGTCGAGCGTGCGCTCCTGGGCGGTGGACATGTGGGGGCTTCCCTTCGTTCGACTGAGTGGGCCGTGTACCGGCGCCGGGCCGGCCGGGCCGGTCATCCGGCGGCGATGGAGCCGAGCGCCACGGCCATGTGGTCATGGACCCGGTCGAGCCGGCGGACGACCTCCTCCGGCGAGTCACCGCGCACCGAGACGATGGCGACGGCGTCGTTGCAGTTCTGCGGTCCGTCGAGCACCTCGCCGGGCTCGGCCAGGATCTGGCTCTCCAGCACCCAGGGCTCGTCCGGCGCGGCGATCGGCTCGCGGACGGTGCCCGGCCCGGCGTAGACGGCGATGAACCCGGTGAGGTGGTCGGCGGGCCCCTCGGTGGTGGGCAGGGGCTCGCCCAACTGCGCCCGGACCATCGCCTCGTCCAGGTTGATCCCGGTGCGGGAGAGGAATCCCGCGATGACGCCGCCGCCGCCCGCCCGGGCACCGATCTCGCAGAGGTACACCTCACCGTCCTCGGCGACGAACATCTCGTGGTGGGTGACGCCGGTGAAGCCCGGGAACGTCTCCAGCACCCGCCGGTTGAACGCCAGCAGGGTGTCCAGCAGCGGGCCGGGCGGCACGGCGACGTCCCGGCAGGGGCGCAGCCGCTGGTACGAGGTGGTCTCGTCGATGTACCCGCCGGCGATCGCGGCGACCACCTTGGAGTCCTGGACCATGCTGTCCACGTGGTACAGCCGGCCGGTGACGAACTGCTCGACCTCGAAGTCCGCCAGCCGGCCCGCGTGGGCGGCGGTGAACGCGGCCAGCTCGGCCTCGTCGCGCAGCACGGTGATCTCCACCGAGCCGGTGCCCAGCCGTGGTTTGGCGACCACGGCCCGGTGGGAGCGCAGCAGTTCGCGGGCGGCCGCCTCGGTGAAGGGCGCGAACGCGGGCACCTTGATGCCGTGCCGCGCCAGGTGCTCCTTCATGACGACCTTGTCCCGGAAGGGCAGGGTCTGCGCCACACCCTGCCCCGGGATGCCGAGTTCGTCGCGCAGCCGGGCGGCGAGCAGCAGGAAGCGCTCGGTGACGGCGACCAGGCGCGCCGCCTTGCGCCCGCCGAAGGTGCTCTGGAAGCGGACGGCCTCGATGAGCGCCCGTTCGTCGTGGCCGTCGACGGCGAGGACCGAAGCCAGCTCGTCGCCGCTCGCCTCGCCGGCCTTGGCGAGCGAGGTCACCAGCCTTACGTCGAATTGGCCGGCGGGCAGGAAGGCCCGCCCTTCGGCATCCCGGTAGAAGGCATAGCCGATTCGGTCGAGAAGTACCACAGGAACTTTCGGCGTCTGGTCGTCCAAAGACACCTGGATCCCCCCATTCCCCGTTCAGGTGTGGATCGGCAGTGCGGCCGAAGCGATCACCGATACTTACACGGACCTAGGGGGCTGTCCAGGGAAGTCAAGCGGAGCACTTCACTCCGAATTCACCCTGCGTTCGGGCCGGCAGGCCCGCCGGAGACAATGTTGATCAACCATTCACCCCGGCTGATCTGCAGTGATGTAGAAGTTTCAAGATCAATCCTTGACAGCACTCGAACAATCGTGATGTTGTGATGAACCATCAGCTGCGGCAGGGGTCCTTCGTGTGCCGCATGAACGGGGAAGCTGGTAGAGATGTCCGATATTCCTCTTTGGTCCACCGCTGGTGAATCTTCTGCAAAGGCCGCCGGGAAATCCCTGGACTGGCTCCCGGAGACCTGGAACATATTCACTCGGAGGCTTCTCGATCCGGCCGACGACTATCCCTGCCATTTCGGGATCCAGGGTGAGCAGCGCGGCCACAATTGGTACACGGCCGTCGATCCGCGCCACCCGGGGGAGTACGGCGTCGAGCAGCTCGGTCGCACCCTGCTGGAATTCCGGGAACGCGCCTGGTCGGGCGCCAAGCGTCAGACCCTGATCGCGTTCATCGGCCCACCGGAACCCGAGGCGGATCTCGCGACGCACGAAGCCCGGTTCTGGGATCTGCTCAACGAACTCGGCGCGCTCGACCAGGCCCCCTGGCCGGCGGACGTGCCGCAGGACACCAACGATCCGCGCTGGCAGTGGTGCTACGGCGGCGAGCCGTGGTTCATCTTCGCCGCAAGCCCCGGCTACCGGCAGCGGCGCAGCCGCAACCTCGGCCCCTGCCTGACCGTCATCTTCCAGACCAGGCGGGTCTTCGAGGGCCTCGGCGGCTCCACCGTCGCGGGCAAGGCCGGCAAGAAGCGGATCCGTGAGCGACTGCTGAGCTACGACGAGGTGGCGCCGCACCCCTACCTGGGCGACCCGACGCTGTCCTCGGCCCACAAGTGGCGCCAGTACGTGCTCCCCGACGACCAGTCCGTCGGCTCCTCGCCCTGCCCGTTCGCTCACTGACCGCCCACTGACCACCCGCCGATCGCGTACGGCCGCGCGCCCCGGTCAACCGCGCCCCCACCGCTCCGCCCCCATGCCCGCCGTTCGGCCGAAAGGTAGCTGTTCCGTGCCCGCTCCAGGCTTCTGGTCCCGCCATGTCTTCGTCCTCCTGAGCTCGGACGCCGCGTACCGGGGCGTCCACGGCGAGATGGTGGCGCGCCTTCGCAAGGAGGGCTTCGCACCGGTCGCCGCCCGGGCGATCGACGCCGACCCCGAGCTGATCGACGACCTCTACGCCGACCTGATCGCCGGCCAGTGGCAGACCTGGCGCTACCGGCTGGTGGACGCCGTCCTGGCGCTCGGGCCCGCCGTCGCCCTGATCTGCCGGTACGAGGGGGACGAGCAGGAGGAGGACGTCCACGGGCTGCTGGCCCGCCGCAAGGGCTACCAGCACCCCGAACAGGCCCAACACGGCACCCTGCGACGGGACTTCGGCGCCATCAACAGCATCGTCGGGCTGATGCACAGCTCGGACGGCCCGGTGGAGTCCGAGCGGGAGGCCGCGGTCTTCGGCCTGACCGAGCAGGATGCCATCGCCGACCCGGACCGCGCGGCCGAGGAGATCGACTACCTCTGCCGGCTGATCACCCCGCACACCCCCGAGCACCGGGACTTCGAGCAGGTGCTCGCCTCCGTGCGCACCCGGGCGCTCGCCGCCCTCTGGGAGCAGCTGCCGGACACCGCCCGGCGGGGGATCCGCACCGCCTTCCCCGGCGCCGGAGGCCTCGGCGTGATCGGCGCCGGCGAACGGCTCGCCGCTCTGCTGGAGGGGCACGCCCCGGCCGCGCTGCTGGCCACCCTGCGCTGCGAGTTCGAACACGGCAGCGCGTACGGTGCGGCGGACGGCGGTACGGACGGCGGTGCGGACGACGGCACGGACGACGGCATGAACGGCGGTGCGCAGGGCATGCGGATCGGCACCGCCGAGGCGGCCCTGCGCGTGCACGGTGTGGCACTCGACGCCTGGGAGCGCGTGGTGCTGGAGTCCTCGCTGCACTTCCCGCCGCTGCGGGCCAGCCGGCAGGTGGCCGGATGACCGGCGCGGCACCGGGCGGGCGAGCCGAAGGGCGCGCCGGAGCGACGACCGCCGGAGCGACGACCGCCGGCACCGGATCGAAGGCGTCCGCGGGCGCGCCGAGCGCCGGAGCGGCAGCCGAGCTGTGGATCACCGTCGAGGACTCCGTCGAGGCCGCGGGCCGCGAGGCCTGGACGGCCCTGGCCGATGCCTGCGACGCGTCCGTCTTCTACCGCTACGACTTCCTCAGCAGCGTGGAGAGCCTGCCGCTCACCTTCCCCTCCCGCGCCCGCTACCTGATGGCCCGGGACGCCACCGGCGAGCTGGTCGCGGCACTGCCCCTCTACCTCCAGGAGACCAGGGACCCGTTCTCCACCGAGCCCGGCGGCGGCCCCGTCCTCAACGCGCTGGTCGGCCATGTCTGGCACTGCTACGACACCACACTGCTCAGCCGCGAGCCGCTGACCGCCTGGCTGGTCGAGCAGTTCTGGACGGCACTCGGCGCGCTGGCGGCCGAGCACGGCGCCGAGCTGTGGGGGCTGGTCAACATCGCCGTGGAGAGCGAGCTGGCGAGCCAACTGAAGGCCATCGGAGTGGAGCTGGAGGAGACCGTACCGCGCTACCGGCTCCCGATCGCGGGCGGCCCGGCCGACCTCGACGAGCACCTGAGCACGGTCTCCCGCCCCTCCCGGCGCACCCTGCGCCAGTACGTACGCCGGGCCGAGCGGGCCGGCGCCCGGACCACGCTGGTGACCGGCCGGGACGGTCTGGACCAGGCCGTCCTGGACCTGTGCCTGGGCACCGCCGACAAGCACGCGCCCGGCTACTACCCGCAGGACCGTCTGGGCGCCCTGATCCGCCGGCTGGGCGAGGCCTGCCGGATCCTGCGCATCGAACTGGACGGCCGGCTGCTGGCCGCCTCCATCTGCATGTACGACGGCAGCCGGATGCACGCCTGGGCCGGCGGCTGCGAGTACCCGCCGGAGCTCAACTGGAGCCCGCAGTACGTGCTCTTCGCCGCCGAGCTGGAGGCCGGCTTCGCCTCCGGGCTGCCGGTGCTGGAGTGCGGCCGGCGCAACGACGTGTTCAAGACCCGCTACGGCCTCACGCCCCACCGGCTGGCCCGCGCGGTGTGCCGCGCCTGAGCGGAGAGCGGCGCCTTGAGCGGGGAGCGGCGCCCGCACCGGCGGCGCGCCGCCGGGCACACCCGGCCCGACCGGCCCCACCAGGCCCGGCGGGCCGCCCATCGAGCTGTTACGCCAAGGACAGGGGGATTTCGCGTGCCACCAGAAGGAGACGGCTTCGCACGGCGGGCCGGGGCGCTGCTGCGCTCGGCCGCCAACGACCTCAAGCGCGACGACGAGCACGCCGAGCGTGATCTCGGCCTGGAGCGGGGCACGTTCCGCAGCTACACGGACGGGCAGCGGCCGCTCGACTGGGAGCTGATCCGCCGGGCGGCGGAGGTCTGGCCACTCAACGAGCGGGACCTGCTGCCGGCGCACGACGACTGCCCGCGCGGCCTGGCCGTGATGCGGGAGAAGGACTCGATGGCCGGCGCCCGGGTGCTCAGCCGGGCCGGCCGGCCCTACTACGAGTACCGGGACACCGCGATGTCCCGGATCGCGTCCTACCGCCCGGAGTGGATCCGGATGCTCCAGGTGGTCGGGGACGACGAGGCGGACAACCCGCTGGTCCAGTGGAACCGCGGCCATCTGCTGTACCAGTTCACGTACTTCGTCGGCCCGGTCAACTACTACTGCCGCTGGGAGGGCCGCTCGCGCTGCGTCCCGATGGAGACCGGGGACTCGGTGTGGGGCCTGCCCTTCGCGCCGCACTCCTTCGCCGCCCGCACCGACGCCGAGCCCGCCTACATCCTCGCCCTCACCTACGGCGGCGGTCTGACCGGCGACGCCCAGCGCGAGCTGGCCGTACTGGGGCGCTCCGCCGCCCACGCCCTGGCGCTGCCGGTGACCGCCGATCCCTCGGTGACCGCCCGGATGATCCGCTCGTTCATGGACGCCGGCGCGCTGACCGCCACCGAGCTGGCCGGGCGCACCGGCCTGCCGCAGCGGCGCACCGAGGCGCTGGTCGGCGGCGCCGAGCCGGCGGGCCCGGACGAACTGGCGCTGCTGGCCTTCGGACTGGGCGTCTCGGTACGGGATCTCCTGCCGCCCAGGACGGGCACCGACGGCGGCGTGGCGATCCAGCACGCCCGGGACGCACGCCGCTGGGAGCTGCCGGGCGAGGACGGGCGGCCGGCGTACCTGGTCACCAGGCTGGCCGGCGACCCGCTGCACCCGCACACCTCGGCCCTGCAGCTCGACGTCCTCGGCTCGGACGCCGCGCGGCCCTCCCCGCTGACCACCTACCAGCACCAGTACGTCTACGTGCTCGGCCGGGAGGGTGTACGGGTGCGCTGGGAGTTCGCCGGCGAGCACTTCGAGGAGGTGCTCGAAGCGGGCGCCTCCGCCTACATCCGGCCACAGGTCCCGGTGACCTTCACCGCGCCGGACGGGGGGCGGCCCAGGCTGCTGCTGCTGCGCATCGCGGGGGCCGTCACGCCCGAGGTGCGCCACGCGCTGGGCACCATGGCGGCCGGCGGCCCGGACAGGTACATCGCCGAAGACCGGCTCTGGTACAGCAAGGAGGGGAACTGATGGTGACACAGGAGACCAGCGGGCTGCCGGAGGCGCCGGGCGCGCCGGCGAACAAGGCGCAGGCGCTGCGCGCGCTGCTGCGGGGGCCGTCGCCGGTGCGGGCGGTGGGAGCGCACGACGGACTGTCGGCGAAGCTGGTGCAGCAGGCCGGCTTCGAGGCCGTCTGGGCGTCGAGCTTCGAGATCTCGGCCAGTCACGGACTGCCGGACGCCAGCCTGGTGACGATGACGCAGTACCTGGACGCGGCCACGGCCATGGACGCCGTGACCGACGTCCCGGTGATCGCGGACTGCGACACCGGGTTCGGCGGGCCGATGAACGTCGCGTACGCGGTGAAGCGCTACGCGCGGATCGGCATCGCGGCGATGTGCATCGAGGACAAGCTGTTCCCCAAGATCAACAGCTTTGCCGCCGACGGCCAGGACCTGCTGCCCGCCGAGGACTTCGCCCTCAAGATCAAGACCGGCAAGGAGGCCCAGCCCGACCCCGACATGCTGCTGATCGCCCGAACCGAGGCCCTGATCGCGGGCGCCGGGATGGAGGAGGCGCTGGACCGCGGCCGGCTGTACGCGGCCGCCGGGGCGGACGCCGTGCTGGTGCACAGCAAGAGCCGGCGGCCCGACGAGGTACTGGAGTTCGCCTCCCGCTGGGACGTGGACGTGCCGCTGGTCGCCGTCCCGACCACCTACGACAGCGTCACCGAGGACGAGCTGTACCAGGCCGGCTACCGCGTGGTGATCTACGCCAACCAGGGCCTGCGGGCCGCCGTGCGGGGCGCACAGGAGGTGCTGCGGGAGCTCAACACCGCCGGCAACGCCCGCGCGGTGGGCGAGCGGATCGCCCCGATGTCCGAGGTGTTCGCACTGCAGGGCATGCCCTCCGACTACCGCACCAAGCCGTGACCGCCGCACCGGCCTTCGTGGCCGCGCTGGAGAAGGAGGGCGTCGGCCTGGTCTCCGGGGTGCCCTGCTCGTACTTCAAGGCACCGATCCGGCTACTGGAGGACCACCCGCGGGTGCGCTACGTCCCGGCGGCGAACGAGGGCAGCGCGCTGGCCATCGCCGCCGGCGCGCGGCTGTCCGGCGGGCCGAGCGCCGTGCTCGCCCAGAACTCGGGCTTCGGCAACCTGGTCAACCCGCTGACCTCGCTGGTGCTGCCGTACCGGATCCCGCTGCTGGTGCTGGTCAGCATGCGCGGCTGGCCGAAGGCCGACGCCGGGGAGCCGCAGCACCACTGGATGGGCAAGGTGGTGCCGCGGTGGCTGGACTCGCTGGAGGTCCCGCACTGGATGCTCACCCCGGACGGGCCTTCGTTCGAGAGCGTGCTGGAGCAGGCGCGGCCCGTCCTGGAGTCCGGGCGGCCGGCCTTCGTCCTGGTCGCCAAGGGCGCGCTGGCGAACGACCCGGCCCCCGCGCCGGCCTCCGCCCCGGCGGTGGACCGTACGGTGCCCGACCGGGACGACCTGGTCGACGCGCTGGTCGCCGAACTGCGCGACGAGCATGTGCTCTCCACCACCGGCTACCTCTCCCGGACCCTGTTCAACCGCGGCGACCGGCCGGGCAACTTCTACATGCAGGGCTCGATGGGCCATGTGTCGGGCATCGCGCTGGGCGCCGCGCTCAGCCGCCCCGAGGAGCGCTTCGTCGTCCTGGACGGCGACGGCTCGGTGCTGATGCACATGGGCACGCTCGCCACGGTCGGCCACCACGCGCCCCGCAACCTGGTCCACATCGTCTTCGACAACCAGGCGTACGACTCCACCGGCGGCCAGCCGACCACCTCCGAGACGGTCAGCTTCGACGCGATCGCCCGCGGCGCGGGCTACCGCCAGGTCAGCCGGATCGGCTCGGTGGCCCGGCTGCGGCCCGCGCTGCGGGTGGCGCTGGACGCACAGGGGCCCGCGCTGCTGGTGGTGGACGGCAGGGTCGGCGGCTCACCCGGTGAGCGGGCCTCCAGCAGCCTGTCGGTGACGGACCTCAGCACCCGGTTCGGCGCCTCCTTCGCCGCCGCGGGCAGCGCGGGCGACGAGGGCGACGGCGACGGCGACGGCAGCGTGAGCGGCGACGGCGACGCGGGCGGCGATCGGGGGAGGCGCCCCTGATGAGCGCTCTCCCCGCCACCGCCGCGCGGGCCGGCCTGCTGCCACTGCCCGGGCACCCCGCCGCGCACCTGGGCGAGGGCGCCGCGGGCCGGCTCGGCGACGCCCTCACCGCACTCGGCGCCGAGAAGGTCCTGCTGGTGCACGGCCGCGCCTCCTACCGGCACTCGGGCGCCCAGGAGCTGGTGGAGCAGTGGGCCGGCCGGTACAAGACGGAGCACTACGACGGGGTCCGGCCCAACCCGGAGCTGGCCCAGGTGCGGGAGGCCCTCACCCTGGCCCGCCGGTTCCGGCCGGACGTCGTGGTCGGCATCGGCGGCGGCAGCAGCCTGGACGTCGCCAAGGCCGTCGCCGTGCTCGGCGCACAGGACGCCGACCCCCGGGACTGCCTGCTGCGGCCCGAACTGATCACCGAACCCCGGTGGAGCGCACTGGTCCTGGTGCCCACCACCGCCGGCTCGGGCAGCGAGCTGACCCGCTTCGCCACCGTGTACGTCGACGGCGTCAAGCACTCGCTCGACCAGGACCAGGTGCGGGCGGACCTGGTCCTGGTCGACCCCGCGCTCAGCGCCTCGCTGCCGCTGCGGGAGTCCGTCACCGGCGGCCTGGACGCGCTGAGCCAGGCCATCGAGTCCTACTGGGCGGTGGCGGCCACCGAGACCTCCCGGGAGCTGGCGCTCGGCGCGCTGGACCTGCTGCTGCCCGCGCTCGCCCGGGCCGCCGACCGGGCCGGCTTCGACGACCCCGGGGTGCGGGCCGAGATGGCGCACGGCGCCTCCCTGGCGGGCGCCGCCATCGACCTCACCAGGACCACCGCCGCACACGCCCTGTCCTACGAGCTGACGGCCGCGCTCGGCCTGCCGCACGGCACCGCCGTCGCGCTCCACCTGAAGTGGCTGCTGGGGCGGCACGCGGCGGCGACCGAGGACCAGTGCCGCCACCCGGAGGGCGCAGCCGCCCTGCGCCGCCGGGTGTCGCACATCCAGGAGCTGGCCGCCCGGCACACCCCCGGCGACGTCCAGCAACTGCTCGTACGGCTCCTCACCCTCGGCGGGCAACCCACCGACCTGCGCCGACTCGCCCTGCCGGCCGAACGCTGGCGGGCCCCGCTGACCGCCGCCCTCGGCTCCGGCCGGGCCGGCAACAACCCGTGCGTGCTCACCGAATCCGACGTCCTGCGCTTTCTCGTCTGAAGGAAGGGTCCCTGACCATGACTCAGCCCCGCGTGCTCTACACCGACCCGCCGTGGCTCATCGACGGCGGCCGCCCGGACCCGGCGCTGGCGAGCGTCGAACGCGAGGTGCTCGGGCCCGAGGTCGAACTGCGCTTCGGCCCGCACCGGGACGGGCGCTACCAGATCACCGACCCCGCGATGCTGGAGCAGGCCGCCGGGTGCGACGTGCTGGTGGTCTACCGCACCCAGGTCACCGAGGAGTTGCTCGACGCGGCCGGCGCCGGCCTCAAGGTGGTGGTACGGCAGGGCGTCGGCGTCGACAACCTCAACGCCGGCCTGCTCGCCGCCCGCGGCCTGCCCGCCTACAACGTGCCCGACTACTGCGTCGACGAGGTGGCCACCCACACCTCCGCCCTGGCCCTCGCGCTGGAGCGCCAACTGGTGCCGCAACACCAGACCCTGGCCGGCGGCACCTTCGACATCTACGCCGGCGGCACCCCGCACCGCACCAACCGCCGCACCCTGGGCATCGTCGGCTTCGGCCGGATCGGGCGGGCCGTCGCCCGCCGGCTCGGCGCGTTCTACGGCCGGGTCAGGGTCTACGACCCGTACATCGGGCGGGACCTCGCCGAGGGCTACGGCGCGCAGGCGGTCGACACCCTGGCGGAGCTGCTCGCCCAGTCCGACCTGGTGACCCTGCACTGCCCGCTGAACCCCGAGACCGACGGCCTGATCGACGCCGCCGCGCTGCGCCGGATGAAGCCCGGATCCTTCCTGGTCAACGCCGCCCGCGGCCGGCTGATCGACCCCGAGGCGCTGTACCGGGCGCTGGACGAGCAGTGGATCGCCGGCGCCGGCCTGGACGTCTTCTCGCCGGAGAACCCGCACCAGGACGCACGTTGGCACCCCGTCCTGAAGCACCCCGGCGTGGTGGTCACCAGCCACCGGGCCTTCCTGTCCGAGGAGGCCGAGGCCAGCAGCCGGCGCCGGGTCGCCGAACTGGTGCGCGCCGCGCTGGACGGCCGGACCGAGGGCCTGGTCGGCCGGGTGCACGCCCCGGAGGCCGGCCGGTGACCCTGCTCTCCCCCACCGCCGCGGCCGCCCACGCGCAGGACGTCCTGGTGCTGTCCACCGGCGACATCCGCATCCCGCTGCACCCGGCGCTGCCCCCCGCCCCGGCCCGGGGCGCCGACCAGCACTACCGGGCGCCCGCCGGCGACCCGGGCCTGCGGGCCGTGATCGCCGCGAGCGCGAGCGCCCCCGGCGCCGCCGCCCTCGACGCCGGTCAGGTACTGGTCGCCCCCGGCGCCCGGCAGGCCATCCTCGCCGTGCTGCGCACCGTGCTCACCGGCGGGCGCACCGAGGTCCTGGTGCCCTCGCCGTACTGGGCCAGCTACCCGCACCTGATCGAGATGGCCGGCGGCAGGGCCGTCACCGTACCCGGGGAGGTCGGTGACGCCTCACCGGACATCGAGGCGCTGGAGGCTCACCGCACCGGGCGGACCGGCGCGGTCGTCGTCAACTCGCCGCGCAACCCGGACGGCGCCGTCGCCTCCGCGCAGTCGCTGCGCGCGCTGGTGGAGTGGGCCGGCGAACACGGCATCACGGTGCTGTTCGACCAGGTGTACCGGGGGGTCGCGGTCACCGACCGGCCCGCCCCCTCGATCACCGGGCTGTACCCCGAGCTGCCGGGCCACTGCGTCCTGGTGGACGGGCTCTCCAAGAGCCACGCGCTGGCCGGCCTGCGCCTCGGGTGGGCGATCGCCTCCCCCGCGACGGCCGCCGGCGCCGCCGCCGTCGCCTCGCACTTCATCGGCCACACCAGCGGCCCGGCCCAGGACACCGCGGCGGCCGTGCTGGCCGGCGGCGAGCACGAACGGCAGCGGATCGGCAAGGAGCTCGCCGCCAACCTCGACCTGGCGCTGCGGGCGCTCGCGGACATCCCCGGGCTCTCCTGCCGCCGGCCGGCCGGCGGCATCTTCCTGTTCCCCGACATCCGCGGCTGGCTGGCCACCGCGCCCGAGGACGCCCGCCGCGCCCCGGCCCGCTGGCTGGCCGAGCAGCACCGGGTCGCCGTGGTGGACGGCGCGGCGTTCGGTGCCCCCGGCCACCTGCGGCTGTCCTTCGCCCTGCCGGCCGAGCAGCTGGACACCGGCCTGGCCCGGCTGCGCCGGGCGCTGCTGCCCGCCGACCGCTAGAGAGGACCCACCCCATGGACGTGGCGCTGCTGGACGCGCTACCGGATCACGTACGGACCGAACTGGCCCGGCGCGGAGTCGCGTTGCCGGCCGTGGCGGGCCTGATCGACGCCGACCTGGACGAGCCGGTGCTGCTCACCGGCTCGTACGCCTCGGGCGAGGCCAACCCGACCTCCGACCTGGACGTACTGGTGCTCACCCGGCGCCCGCGCGCCCGCCGGGTGCCCGGCACGGTCAACCACCCCTCCATCTTCGGTGACAGCTTCGACGGGCTGGTCGCGGACCTGCCGGTCAACATCGAGTACGTGGCCGAGGGGCGGCTGGAGGACCTCGGCCAGGTGATGCGGGCGGTGACCGACGGCGGGCAGGTGGACCTGCCCAACCTCCAGGGCCTGGAGCTGCGCCTGGCGCAGCGCGTGCACAGCGGCATACCGCTGGCCGGCGCCGAACGCCTGGACCGGCTGCGGCGCCTGGTGGACATCGAGGTGGTGCGGGCCTCCGCCGCCGCGCTGGCCTTCGTCGGGGCGATGAGCCTGCTGGAGGACACCACGGTGCTGGAGTCCCCCTCGCGGGAGCTGATGCTGCGCGGCTCCGCCGAGGCACTGCTGATGTCGGGGGTGAACGCCTTCGGCCGGATCACCCACGACGGCAAGCACCTGATGCGGCGGGCGGCCGCGCTGGCCGGCGCGTCCGCGGTGCCGGCGCTCTTCGCGCAGCGGGAGCGGCTGCTGTTCGTCGACCGGCTGCCGCAGCGGGAGGCGCTGGAGCTCGTCCTGGACCTGGCGCAGGAGCTGTACCTGTCCTTCCCCGACGAGCGGTGCCCGGCGCTGGTCACCGACATGCTGGCACCCTTCCGGGCGTCCTGGGCCTGGGCCGGGCGCACCGCGTTGACGGGCCGCGGATGAGGGCCGCGGGCCAGTGCCCGCCGCAGTGGGCCGCGCTGGACGCCGACCCGCCGCTGTTCGCCTCCGCGCGCTGGCTCGCCGCGATGGGCGACCGGATCGAGGGGGCGCACTGGTGGTTGGTCCACCGGCCGGGCGGGGACGGGCCGGAGGTCGGGTTCTTCGGCTCGGTGAGCGAGGACAGCTCGATCTCCGAGGCCAAGAACCCGTGGCGACTGCTGTTCGAACCGGGCACCGCCCGGTCGCTGACCCGGCAGGCGCTGGAGCGGCAGGCCGCGGCCCGCGCGGCCGGGCCGGCGCCGGAGCAGTGGTTCCCCTCCCTCGTGCTGACCTACCCCGGGCTGGAGTGCTTCCCGCTGGGCCCCGGGCGGTACTCGGCGGCGGCCCTGGACGGCGCCATCGCCGAGGTGGTGGCCGAGGCCAGGGCCGCGGCGCTGCGCAGCGTGGCGTTCCTGTACGTCCAGCCGGAGGAGACGGAGCTGGCCGCCGCCCTGCGCCGGGCCGGCTTCCTGGAGGTGCCGACCGCGCTGCGGGCCAACCTGCGGCTGCCGGGCGGCACCTTCGAGGACTACCTGGCCTCGCTCGGCCGCGACGCCCGCAAAGGGGTGGCCCGGATCCGCCGGCGCCTGGCCACCCGGGGCGTCACCGTCCGGCGGCAACTGCTGCGCGACGCGGACGACCGGCTGATCGAGGAACTGGTCGGGCTGCGGCTGAAGCACCGGGCCAAGTACGGGCGCCGGCCGGACGCCGCCGGGGAGCGCAGCCAGCTGCACACCCTGCGCGCGTCCTTCGGCGAACACGGCCGGCTCCAGCTGGCGGTGGCCGACGGGCGGACCATCGGCTTCTGCCTGTTCCTGGAGGCCGGCGGCATCCGGCACGCCTGGATGACGGGGACGGACTACGCCGACCCGAGATCGCCCGGCACGTACTTCGAGCTCGGCTTCCACGCGCCGATCGAGGAGGCGTACCTGACGGGCTGCCGGGAGCTGTCGTTCAGCTACGGCGCAGAGGCGACCAAGCTCGAACGGGGCTGCCGGCTGGACGAGGTGACGTCCTTCGTCCTGCCGCTGGACCAGGCAGCGTTCGGTCCGGCCCGCGAAGCCGCGGCCGCGCTGGCCGGCGCCCTGGTGCGGCCGGACGCCGCCGGCCCGGACACACACTGATGGAGAGGGAGAGCAGGCCCGTGCAAGCAGCACCGACAGGGCGCCTGGGCATCGTGGGCGAGCGCGGCTTCGGCTGCTACTGGTCGGCCCGGACGCTGTCGCTGATCGGCGATTACGCCTTCCGGACGGCGTTCGCGACCCACATCATCACCGTCAGCGGATCGGCGTCCGTGCTGGCCACGGCGACGGCCGTACTGCTGCTGCCCTCCCTGCTGTTCTACCTGGTGGGCGGGGCGGTCGGGGACCGGGCCGGGTCGCGGCGCAGGATCATGGTGTCCGCCGACGCGGCCCGGTTCCTGACCCTGCTGCTGATCGCGCTCGGCACGCTCTGGACGGACAGCGTGCCGCTGCTGGTGGTGCTCGCCGCGCTGATCGGCATCGCGGACGGGTTCTTCCAGCCGGTCTCCTTCGCGTACATGCTGGAGATCACCCCCAAGGAGAAGCTGGTCGCGGCCAACTCGGCGCTGTCGGTCAGCCAGCAGATCGGGCTGATCGGCGGCCCGCTGGTCGGCGGGTTCCTGGTGAGCTCCGCCGGCGCGCAGTGGACGTTCGCCTTCGACTCGCTCACCTTCCTGCTCTCCGGCGTGCTGCTGCTGGCCATCGGGAAGCCCCCGGCGGCCGCCGGGGCCAGGGCCGGGGAGTCGCCCGAGCCCGAGGAGACCGTGCCCGACGCGCAGGCCCCGCAGGACGCGCAGGACGCCTCGGGCGGGCGGGGCGGGCGGCTGCGGCAGCTGCTGGGCGATGTCACCCAGGGCCTGAGCTACGTCCGCGGGGTGCGCTGGCTGCTGATCTCCATCGTGGTCGGCGCCTGCACCAACGCCGTCTACGCCGGGGTCCTGGACGTCGCGGTCCCGCTGCTGATGGCACCGGAGGGCGCACAGGACGCCCGCTCGCTCGGCGGCTTCTACACCCTGCAGGGCGTCGGCGCGCTGCTCGGCGCGGCCGTCCTGGTGAAGCTGACGGTCCGCCGGCTCGGGGTGACGCTCTACCTGATGCTCGCGCTGATGGCCTGCTCGCTGGCGGCCACCGGCCTGATCGGCGGCGGCAACGGCGCACTGGCGATGGCCGTGCTGTACGGCGTCGGCCTGCACTTCTTCAACTCCCTCTTCCCCAGCCTGCTCCAGGACAAGGTGCCGGAGCACCTGATGGGCCGGGTGGGCAGCTTCGCCCTGCTCGGCTTCAACGCCCTGATGCCGCTCGGCGCGCTGCTGATGGGCCCGCTGATCGGCGTCCTGGACGCCGGCGGCGCCGCCCTGACCGCCGGCGCCGCGGCGGCCTGCGTCAGCCTGGCGGCGCTGCTGTCGCCGAGCGTGCGGAGGCTGAGCGGCGCCCCGCCCCAGGACGCCGGCCCGGAGCCGGGCACCACCGGTCCGGGCGCCACCCCGGCGCCAAGTGCGACGCCCGCTCCCGACGTCACGCCGGCTCAGGGATGACCCCGGCGCCCGACGCCACGGCGAGCCGAGCTCCGAGCCGGCCGAGATCGACAGAGAGCGAGAGAGACATGCGGGCGACGACGGTGTCCGACACGTTCGACGCCGCACGCTGGGACGCGCTGCGGCCCGGCACCGCGGTGCAGGGCGGCCGCTGGCTGAGCACCATGCTCAGCCGGCTGCCCGGCCGGCCGGTGACGGCCGTGCACGCCGGGCCGGACGGCGCGCGGGGCGCGGTGGGCTTCGTCGGCGCGGTGGTCGAGGACCCCGAGGCCTACGAGGCGTACAACCCCTGGCTGATCCTGCGCGGCCCGGAACCGGTCTTCAAGGAGGTGTACGCCTCCGGCCGTCAGGTGGCTCCGCAGCTGGGCGCCGCCCCCGAGCGGATGCTGCCCGGCCTCGTCCTGACCGCCCCCGGCTACCTCGGGGATCCGGTGGGCCCGGCCGCCGGGCGGCCCGAGGAGGTCCTGGCGTGCCTGGCCGGCGTCTGCGCCTGGGCCAGGTCGGCGGGGCTCGCCACCGTCACCGTGCTCTACACCACCCCCGCCGCCGCCAGCACCGTCGAGCCCGCCGTGGCGGCGCTCGGCGGCGAGAGCTTCGACCTGACCACCCGTTCGGTCCGCGAGGTCACCTGGACGGACGCCGAGGGGTTCCGGCAGGCGATCGGCCGCCGCCGACGCGCCGAGATGAAGCGCCAGCTGAACCGGCTGGCCGAACTCGGCGCCGAGGTCGGGCAGGGCGACCCGGAGGCCAGGTTCGAGGAGGTGATCGAGGCCCGCTGCGAACTCGTCCGCCGGTACGGGCAGCCCGTGGACGAGGCCGGCGAGCGGCGGCGGCTGCGCACCCTGATCGACACCTTCGGCCCGGACCTGCGGCTGTACACCACCGAGCGCGCGGGCCGGATCGTCGCCCACAGCCTCTTCCTCGCGCAGAACCGGACTCTGCAGAACATCTACACCGGCACCACCGAGCAGGGCCGGGACACCCCGTTCGCGCCCCTGGCCGCCACCTACCACGCGCCGATGAGCAGCGCGTCGAGCGAGCGGCTGGACCGGATCGACTACGGCATCGGGCACGGTTCGACCAAGCGGCTGCAGGGCTGCCGCGCCATCCCGCTGCGCGGCCACCTCATCCCGCTGTCGTAGCGCCCGTCCGCCCGCAGGACCGCCCGCCCTGCGGAGCCCGTCCCATCCGATCCCATGTCTGCCAGGAGGTACCGCCGTGCCGGAGCCGGTCATCACGGTCGTCGACCGTGTCGACGAGGAGAGCGTCGAGGACTTCAACCGCCTCATCCCGCAGCTGCACAAGAACGCACCGCCGCTGGACGCCGCGCGGCTCGCCCGGGTGATCGGCTGCCCGTCCAACGTCGTCCTGGCCGCCCGGATCGGGGAGCGGACGGTCGGCCTGCTCACCCTGGTCATCGTGACGCTGCCCACCGGCGTCTGCGCCCGGCTGGAGGACGTGGTGGTCGACGAGGCCGCGCGGGGGCGGGGGGCCGGTCTCGCGCTGGTGAGGGCCGCGCTGGCGGCCGCCCGCGACCGGGGTGCCCGCCAGGTCGACCTGACCTCCCGGCCCAGCCGGACGGCGGCTCACCGGCTGTACGAGAGGGCCGGGTTCAGCCGCCGCGAGACCGACGTCTACCGCTACCGGATCGACGCCGTCTGAGCTGCGGCGACCCGGTGCGGGACGCCGGCCCCGACCCGTGCGAGGCTTTGAAGCCGTCGGGTCGGGGCAGGGAGCGGTGAGTGAGCGGTACGGGAGCGCCGGGTGCGGCGCGGTTGCGGGTCGCACCCGGGGAACGGCGGGAGACGGTGTTGCGTCCGCGTGGACTGGTGGATCTGCGCGGGCGGGAGGACGCCGAGCTCACCCTCGGCTACCCGCCGGACGCCGTGGTGGTCGTCTCCGGCCTGCCCGGCAGCGGTAAGAGCACCCTGCTGCGGCGCTGGTCGGCGACGGTGCCCGTGGTCGACCCCCGGGACGTCCACCTGGCCTGCCAGGCGGTGATGCCGGAGGCTCTGCCGTACGCCGTGTACCGGCCCTGGGCTCGGCTGGAGCACGCCCGTCGGCTGCGCGCGGCGGTGCGCCGGGGCGGGCCGCTGCTGGTGCACGACTGCGGCAGCCGCCCGTGGCTGCGGCGCTGGCTGGCCCGTAGCGCCGGGAGCCGGGGGCGGGAGCTGCATCTGGTGCTGCTGGACGTCGGGCCGGCCGAGGCCCTCGCGGGCCAGCGGGCCCGCGGGCGCTGGGCGCCCCGGCGGGTCTTCGCCCGCCACTGCCGGGGCCTGGACCGGCTGCTGCGGGCGGTGCCGCGGCCGTCGGCGACGGCAGCGGCCCCGGCGCCGGTACCGGAGGGCGGGCGGCTCGCGGTGCCGGCCGCGGTCGCGGAGGTGGCGTCCCTCGTCCTGCTGGACAGCGCCTCGCGCGGGCAGGCCTCGGCCCGGTTCGAGCCCGATGCGCAGCCGGCCCCGGACGGGCTCCCGGCCGGCTGACGCCCGGGGAATGTTCAACGTTCAACACGCGTTGAGGCGTAACATCCAGAGCAGTTCGGGGACGGCTTCCCAAGGAGAGTCCGATGCCCGCGATCACCGTGCAGAACATCCTCGCCCTCCCGCGCATCCCACGGCCCGACGGCGCCGTTCTGGCCCAGAGACCGGTGCGCTCGGTCACCACCGCGCCCAGCGGGTTCGAGGGCGAGGGCTTCCCCGTCCGGCGGGCCTTCGCGGGGGTGGGCATGCGGGAGCTCGACCCCTTCGTCCACATGGACCAGATGGGCGAGGTCGAGTACGCGCCCGGCGAGGCCAAGGGCACGCCGTGGCACCCGCACCGCGGCTTCGAGACCGTCACCTACATGATCGACGGCATCTTCGAGCACGCCGACTCCAACGGTGGCGGCGGCGTGATCACCAACGGCGACACCCAGTGGATGACCGCCGGGAGCGGCATCCTGCACATCGAGGCGCCGCCCGAGCACCTGGTGGTCTCCGGAGGCCTGTTCCACGGCATCCAGCTGTGGGTGAACCTGCCCAGCGCCAACAAGTGGAACCCCCCGCGCTACCAGGGCATCGAAGGCCGCGAGGCGGTCCTGCTCGCGTCCGAGGACGGCGGCGCGCTGGTGCGCCTGATCGCCGGCGAGGTCGCCGGCCACACCGGCCCCGGCTCGACCTTCACCCCGATCACCATGATCCACGCGACCGTCAACGCGGGAGCGGAGCTCACCCTGCCCTGGCGGCCGGACTTCAACGCGCTGGTGTACGTGCTCGCCGGCCGGGGCACGGTGGGGACGGCGGGACGCCCCGTCCACACCGGCCAGCTGGCCGTCCTCGGCGCGGGTGACCTGCTGACCGTCGGAGCGGCGCAGCGGCAGGACAGCCGCACGCCGGACCTGGAGGTGCTGATCCTCGGCGGGCAGCCGATCGGAGAGCCGGTGGCCCACTACGGCCCGTTCGTGATGAACACCGAGGCCGAACTGCGGCAGGCCATCGAGGACTACCAGGCCGGCCGGCTCGGCGTCATCCCCGCCGAGCACCTGCCGCACCACACCCCCGGCGGCGAGCCGGGCCGGGGCGACGGGAACGACCGGGGCTGAGCTGCCCCGAGGCGCCCGACGAGCGGGCGTGGGCGGCAGACCACGGCGTGGGCGTGGCCTGCCGGCCACGCCCACGTCTGTGTCTGTGTCTGTGTCTGCGGCTGCGGCTGCGGCTGCTGCTGCTGCTGTGGATCGAACGTGACGGGGCTCCTGCCCGCGTCGGCGGCCCGGCCACCCCGCCGCCCACCACCCCTTCGGCCGAAGCCCGCGTCAAGAAGTCGTCAGCGAGGAGCACCCCACAGTCAACAGGGCGTCAGGAACGCTCGCGCGCCGCACCGGCACGCCTAGCGTCGGAGCTGTACCCCTTTCGGGTCGACGAGGACCCGGCCACTCTCCACCATCTCCCCGGAGCTCCGCTGTGACCTGCACCGATTCCGCCCCCAAGGAGCCTGCGGAACCCCGGCCCACGCTCTGCGTCCCGGTCCGTTCCGTGGGCAGCGGCTACGCCCTGCGGCTCTTCCGCCGACGTGATGGCGGCCGCTGCGCCGTCGCCTTCACCTCGGCCACCGCGCTCACCGACCTGCTCGGCCCCGCCCAGCGGTGCATCCGCCTCGCCGAGCCCGCCCTGCGGGCGCTGGCGGCACCACTCGGCGTCACCACCCTGGTCGTCGACCCGCAGCTGGTCGCCCCGCCGGCCGTCCCGCCTGCCACACCTGCGGCGATCACCCCGGCGATCCCGGCCGTCCCTGTCCTCCCCGCCCTGCAGCACCAGTGGTGACCGCCGGACAGCCCGCGACGGACCTCCGCGGGCCCCTGCCGGCTCCCCCAGCAGCTCCCCATCCGGCCGCGCGGCTGGACGAGGTGGACCTCCAACTGCTCAGCGCCCTGCGCGCCGACGGGCGGGTCCGCGCCAGCGCCCTGGCCCGCCGCCTCCAGCTCAGCGAGGCAACGGTCGGCAGCAGACTGCGTCGGCTCGCCGACAGCGGCGTGCTGACCGGAGTCCACGCCGAGGTCGACCCGGGCGCGCTCGGCCGCCCGCTACAGGCCATCGCCCGGGTCACCCACGGGCCCGTACCACTGGACTTCCACCGGCTGGCGGCCCGGCTTCCCGCCGTCCAGTCCGGCCTCAGCCTCGCGGGCGACGCCGACCTGGAACTCCACCTGGCCTGCGCCGACCAGCACGAACTGCACGCCGTCGTCGCCGAGCTCCGCCTGGCCGGCGCCGCCAGGGTGCAGGTCGAACTGGTCCTACGCCGCCTGCTCCCCGAAGCCCCCGCGCTTCCGATCGCGGCCGTCACAGCCGTCACAGCCGTCACAGCCGCTTCCGCCCCTCAGCTCGCAAGGAGCGCCGTCGCATGAGCCTCACCCCCGTACGCGCCTGCCTCTACACCGACGAGGCCGCCGCCGTCCCCGTCGGCACCCCCTGGCCCGCCTCCGCCCGCACCACGCCCGCCGGGGATCTCACCGTCGGCGGGGTCGACCTCGCCGAGGCCGCCGACCGCTTCCGCACCCCGCTCTACCTCCTCGACGAGGACGAGTTCCGCGCCCGCTGCCGGGCCTACCGCACCGCCCTGCCCGGAGCCGAAGTGCTGTACGCCGCCAAGGCGTTCCTGTGCAGCGCCCTCACCGAATGGATCGCCGAGGAGGGCCTCGGACTCGACGTCTGCTCCGAGGGAGAGCTGCGGCTCGCCGCCGCGGCCGGCTTCCCGCCCGAGCGGATCCTGCTGCACGGCAATGCCAAGAGCCCCGAGGAGCTGCGGCTGGCCCGGCGGCTGCGGGTCGGCCGGATCGTGATCGACAACCTCGCCGAGATCCCCCGGCTGGCCGCCCTCACCAGCGCCGATGCGCCGCAGCGGGTGCTGCTCCGGGTGGTGCCCGGGGTGTCGGCCGGGCACCACGACGCCGTCCGCACCGGAGTCGCGGGGCAGAAGTTCGGTTTCACCGTGGCGGGCGGCGACGCCCTGGCTGCCGTCGGCCGGGTCCTGGAGCAGCCCGGTCTGCTCCTCACCGGGCTGCACTGCCACCTCGGCTCGCAGATCACCTCCGTGGAGCCGTACCTGACCGCGGTCGACCGCCTGGTCGAGCTCCTCGCCGACATCCACGCCCGGCACGGCGTCCAGTTGCCGGAGCTCGACCTCGGCGGCGGTCACGGCGTGCCGTACGTGCCGCCCGCGCCGGGCGACGCCGAGTTCGACCTGGACGAGTTCGCCGTCCGGGTCCCGGTACGGCTGGCCGACCGGTGCAAACGCCACCGCCTGGACGTTCCGCGGCTGCTGGTCGAACCGGGCCGCGCGCTCGTCGGACCGGCCGGCGTGGCCGTCTACCGGGTGCTGGCGGTCAAGCAGACCGGCGACGGCCGGACCTTCGCCGCCGTCGACGGCGGCATGAGCGACAACCCGCGCCCCGCGCTGTACGGCGCCGAGTACTCCGTCCGCCTGATCGGCCGGCCCGGCGCCCCGCAGACCCGCGAGGTCGACGTGGTCGGCCGCCACTGCGAGGCCGGTGACGTCCTGGTCCGCGCCGCCCGACTCCCCGCCGACCTCCGCCCCGGCGACCTCCTCGCCGTCCCCACCGCCGGCGCGTATCAACTCTCGATGGCCTCCGGCTACAACCTCGTCGGCCGCCCCGCCCTCGTAGCCACACAGGCCGGCCGCGCGCGCCTCCTGATCCGCCGCGAGTCCGTCGAGGACTTCCGCACCCGCGAGGTCAGCCGCTGAGAGTGGAAGTCCTTCGTGATCGTCGGCATCGCGCCCCCTGGCACCAGGTCGGCCTGCACGGCAGCCGGTTGAGTTCCGCCCACGTACCGCCCGCGGACCCCTGGGCCATGGACCCGCACGGAACAGATCTCGGAGCAGTACGGCCCGACGAGACGGCCCGACGAGGCCGCCGCGCGTGCCCGCGGCCGCGCCGGCGTGGCCGAGCGGACTACCGGGGCGCCACCCGGGGCTCGCTCGGCCGGCCGGCCGGGGACACGGTGAAGACCGTGATCTCCTTCCGTCCGGTCACCGTGATCTGGTCCGGCCCGGACCACTCGGCGCGCTTGAAGTCGTCGCGTCCGCCCTCCCCCCAGGTGCCCAGATCCCAGTGGCGGGCGGACCAGCCGCTGCCGGTCACCAGCTCCACGTGGTAGACCGGGTCGATCGAGAAGGCGGTATCGGTCACGGTCAGTACACGGGCCGGGTGGTCCGGGTCCGCCTTCCGGTCGACCGCCCGCCCGTCTCCCCCCTGCACGAACGCCAGGAACGCGATCGGCAGCCCGACGGCGCCGAGGGCCACCAGGGCGGCCGCGCCGCCGATCTGCGACCGCCTGGTACGGAACTCCAACTCGACCACCACCGAGGCCACGATCAGCACGACCGCGGCCCCGACCAGCAGCACCGGGTGGTCGAACCAACGCTCGACCTCCACCAGCCCGCCCGAGTGGGATGCCTGAAAGCCCGGCAGGTACGCCAGGAGCGTCGCCACCGCCAGACCTCTGAGCCACCACGCGATTCGCCTGCGCCGCGTCGCTGTCATCCGTTCCCCCCGGGTGATCGTCTTTGCGGACTGTACTACGGGGGGGGTGGCACCCTCCGGGTCCGGCCTTCAGCGAACGGCGGGGGGCGGCCGCACGAGGCATCGGCGCCCACGTCATCACGGCCAGCCGGTAGGTTGGCTGTTTCGGTCTCGGGCCTCGGGCCCGGCTCGGCGGTGGGGTGGGGGCAGCGGTTGGACGGGTGGGTGCGCGTCCCGGTCGGGGACGGGGCGTTGCGGTGGGCCACTCGGGGGCGCTGCCGGCGGGTGCTGCTGATCGTGCACAACGTGACGGCCGCGACGCGGCTGCTGGATGTGATTCCGCTGTTCCGCGACGACCTGCGGGTGCAGCTGCTGGCGACGTGTACGGGGTCATCGCCGTTCCAGGCGGGGGTGGCGGAACTGCTGGCGGCCGTCGGGGTGCCCGTCCTGCCGTGGGAGCAGGCGGTGGGCACGCCGGTCGACCTCGCCGTGTCGGCGAGCCTGGGCGGCGAACTCGACGCCGTGCAGGGGAAGTTGGCGGTCCTCTCGCACGGGGTTGGCTACAATAAGAGGCTCGCCACACCGGACACCGGACACCGGACACCGGACACCGGACACCCGGCGCCCGTGTTCGGACTGGCGCCGCAGTGGCTGCTCTCCGACGGCGTCCCGGTCGCGGACGCCATGGTCCTCTCGCATCCCGAGCAGTTCGAGCGGCTGAGTGAGGCCTGCCCCGAGGCGGTGCCGACGGCCGTGCTGGGCGGGGACCCGTGCTTCGACCGGATCCTCGCGGCCGCCCGCCACCGGGAGCGGTACCGCCGGGCGCTGGGGGTGCGCCACGGACAGCGCCTGGTCCTGCTGAACTCCACCTGGAACCCCTCCTCGCTCTTCGGTGACGGCGGGCCCGAGGACGTGCTGCCACTGCTGCTCCCCCGGCTCACCGCGGAGCTGCCCGCCGACGAGTACCGCGTCGCGGCCGTGCTGCACCCCAACATCTGGCACGGGCACGGGCCGGGGCAGATCCGGCTCTGGCTGGACCGGGCCCGCCGGGCCGGGCTCGCCCTGGTCGATCCGCTGGAGGGCTGGCGGCAGGCGCTGATCGCCGCCGACCTGGTGCTGGGCGACTTCGGCTCGGTCAGCTACTACGCGGCGGCCTGCGGGACGCCCGTCCTGCTCGGTGCGCCGTCGACGGACGGCCTTGGGCCGTCGACCCCGGTGGCCGCGTTCGTCCGTGAGGCGCCCGTCCTGGACCCGTACGCGGAGCTGCTGCCGCAACTGGAGAAGGTGCTGAACCATCATCAGCCCATGTCGGGGCCACGCGAGTTGACCAGTTCGGTGCCCGGCCGGGCGGCCCGCCTGCTGCGGGGGATCTTCTACGGTCTGATCGGCATCCCCGAGCCTGCCGGGCCCGCCGTCCTGGACCCGCTGCCCCTGCCACCGTACGACCCGCCGCTGCGCACGGCGCCGCTGCGAGTCCTCACCGCCGTCACGGCCGGCGGCGAGGTGGAGGTCCGTCGCTTCGGGGATCCGTCGTACGAGCCCGACGGCCCCGGCGGTGGTGGTCATCTGGCGGTGCACGAGGACACCCTCGACCCCGGGATGCCGGCCCTCGCCGACGTCATCTACCGCTACGGCGACGCCGACGACCCCCGCCTGGGACGGCCGCAGGAGTGGGCCGCCGAGGTGCTCGCCCGGTACCCGTCCTGTGCGCTCGCCGCCTATGTCACGGCGCGGGACAGTTGTACGGTCCTGCACCGCAGCGGGCTGCTGGTCCGGCTGACCAGCGCCGACGCGCCGGAGGCCGCAGGCGCCGCCGACCCCGCCGCGCTCGCCTCCGCGCTGTTCGCGTGGCTGAGCAGCGGTGGCCTAGGCGAGCCCGGCGAGCGCACCGAGCCCGGCAGACCTGGCCCGCCCGGCGCGCATCGCGACCCGGCGCAGCTGTACGCGAGCGGGCTCATCGTCCGGACCGGCCCGGCCGTGCACCGCGTCCGGGTCACCCCGCTGCGCTGACGCACCGCCCGCGCAGGGCCGCGAGGTAGCCGAGGTGGATCTCGGCGCTCTCCCGCGCCAGCGCGGCGCCGGCCTCGTCGACCAGCGCCAGGGCGTCCTCGGGGCGGCCCTCGTCGAGGCGGATCTCGGCGAGGTCGGTGAGGATCCGGGCACTGTTGAAGCTCTCCCCGCTGCCGCGGAAGAAGAGCAGCGCGGTGGAGAGCCGTTCGCGGGCCCGGTCGAACCGGCCGAGGCCGCGCAGTGCCCGGCCGCGGTGGCGTTCGAGCAGGGCGCGGGCGCGCGGCAGGTCCGCGGCGCCGTCGTCCTCGGGCCCGATCCGGTCGAGCAGCCGGTCGGCCCGCTCGAAGCAGTCGTACGCCTCCTGGAACCTCCACTGGCGCAGCCGGAGCAGGCCGAGCGACTCGACGGCCGTGGCCCGGCCCCGCGCGTGCCCGGCCCGCTCCTCGGCGTCGGCGGCCGCGAGCAGGTGCTCCTCGGCCTCCGGGTGGGCGTGCAACTCCATCAGGGCCAGAGCCAGTTGGCCGTGCATCCGGCCCGCCATCCGCTGGTCCGGGTAGCGGGCCTGGGCGCGGGCCCCCGCCCGCAGGGCGGGCAGCAGGTCCTCCTGGCGGCCCACCTTGAGCTGGAACGCCCAGAGCGCCTCGACGAGTTCGCAGACGCGGTCCGGCCGGTCGAAGTCCTCGGCGGCGCGGACGGCCTCGGCCAGGTTGCCGAGCTCGTCGGCGAGGGCGGCCAGCGCCCGGCCCTCGTCCTGGTAGGGGCCGGGTCCGAGCTCGTCGTACAGCGGGCCGATGTGCCAGCGCTGCTTCAGCGCGGCGAAGTCCGCCTGGACGGCGAAGCGGACGAGCCGCCCGACGGTGGCGTCGACGGAGGCGGCGCACGCCGCGAGGCCGTCCTCGCGCGCCGCGGCCTCCTCCGCGTGCCTGCGGACCGCCGGGCGGTAGCGGTAGCGGCCGGCCGGGGTCGTCTCGATCAGCCTGAGCTCGGCGAGTTCGGCCAGCAGGCGGGCTGCGTCCCGCTCGTCGAGCCCGGTCGCGGCGGCGGCCAGGACCGGGCCGATGGCGGGCCAGGGTCGCAGTGCGCATAGCCGGTAGAACCTGGCGAGTCCGGGGGCGAGCCGCCGGTAGAGATCCTCGGCGACGGCCCGGACGGGATCGCCGCCGTGCTCCGGCCGACCCACACCCGCGACCTCACCCGGCCCCGCACCCGCCGCCCCGGGCACCGCCGAGGTCAGGTACGGCGCCGCCGCCCGGAGCGCGAACGGCGAGCCGCCACAGCGTTCCAGGAGCGACGGCAACCCGGCCCGGGCCGCCGAGACGGTCTGCCTGCCCGCCACGTCCGCCAGCAGGCGCCGCGCGTCCTTGTCGGAGAGCGGGCCGACGGGCACCTCCACCGCGTCCAGACCGGTCAGGGGGCGGCGCGCGACGACGACGGTGAACACCCCGGGCGCACCGGTGACCAGCGGCCGGACCTGCGCGGCGGACTGGGCGTGGTCGAGCACGACCAACAGGCGCCGGCTGCCCAGCAACGTCCGGTACAGGTCGATCCGGTCCTCCAGGGCCGGCGGGAGGTGTTCCTTCGGCACCCCGAGCCCGCGCAGGAACTGCCGCAGCACCGCGGCCGGGTCGGGCGCGGTACCGGGCGATCCGCCGCCGCGCAGGTCCGCGTACAGCTGGCCGTCGGGGAATCGCCGGGCCTCCCGGGCGCCCCAGTGGGCGGCGAGCGCGCTGGTGCCGATCCCCTCCGGCCCGTGCAGCACGACCAGCCGGGGCCGTCCATCCGCCTTGCGGGTGGCCTCGCGGTCCAGCAGCACCAGCGGGCCCTGCCGGTCGGTGAAGAAGCGGACGGAGGCGGGCAGCAGTCGCGGGATCTCCACCGCGAAGCGTCCGCCCGCGCCGTTGCCGCTCATCCAGGACGCCAACGCCCTGGCCTGGACGGGATCCTGCTGCGCCCCCGCGACCAGCAGCCGGGCGACGGCCTCCCGCTCGGCGGCCCCGGCGGGCGCGGGGACCTCCCGGCCGGCGATCCGGCGGACGAGCCCGCCCACCGACTCCCAGGCCCACTTGCCCGCCTCGTTGGCCATCCCCGCGCTGACCGCTCCCAGCACGCCCGTGACCGCCGCAACCGACAGCGGATCCACCACGCCGTACACCCCCTGGCTCCTCGCGGCGCGTGCCCCCGCCACCGCTGCCGCTCCAACCTCGTGTCGGGGCCAACCGTAGCCTGCCGGCCACCCGTCCGGGGCGGGGCGCGGGCGTGCGCCGCAGCTCACGTACCGTCAATCCCCGTCCGCGCGACCGGTCCAGCCCGTCCCGGATCGCAGCCACCGCCGAGGGAGTACCCCACTGCCGGACCGCCGCCGGCCTGTCAGCCGCCGAGGACCGCCAGGTCGAGCCCACGCAGCCGCTCGGGGTCGGCGAGGATGTCGATCTCGACGATCCGTCCGTTCGCGATGGTGAAGCCCAGCACCGCCGCCGCCCGCTCGCCGTCCGGGGCCGAGACGATGCCTGCGGCGCCGTTGACCAGGGCCGGCCGGGCGAAGCCGGCGAAGCGCTGGAAGGTGAGCGCCTGCCCGGCCACCGCCGCCGCGCCACGGAGCTCCCTGGACCCGCCCCCGAAGCCCGTGCCCGCGTCCGCCCGCAGGACGACGTCCGGGTCGAGGACCGCGAGGAGGGCGTCGAAGTCGCCACCGCGCGCGGCGGCGAGGAAGGCGTCGACGACCGCCCGCTGGCGGCCGAGGTCGGCGTCCGGCACCACGGCCGTCCCCCGGACCCGGCGGCGGGCGCGGCTGGCGAGCTGCCGGGTCGCCGTCGGGGTCCGCCCGACCAGCGGGGCGATCTCCTCGAACGGCACCGCGAACATGTCGTGCAGGACGAACGCGAGCCGTTCGGCCGGGCCGAGCGTCTCCAGCACCACGAGCAGCGCGAGCCCCACAGAGTCGGCCAGCAGCGCCTGGTGCTCGGGGTCGATCCCGCCGTCCGCGCTGCTCACCAGCGGGTCGGGCACCCGCACGTCGAGTGACTCCTCGCCCCGCGAGTTGCGCGAGCGCAGCATGTCCAGGCAGACCCGGCCGACGACGGTGGTCAGCCAGCCACCCAGGTTCTCCACGTCACTGGTGTCGGTGCGACTCAACCGCAGCCAGGACTCCTGCACCGCGTCGTCGGCCTCGGTCAGCGAGCCGAGCATCCGGTAGGCCACCGCCCGCAGGTGGGCGCGGTGCGCCTCGAAGCGTTCGGCCAGGTACTCGTGTCCGCCCATGGATTCTGCATTCCCTCGTCGCGTGCCGTCACTGCCGTCACCGCTATGACGTTCGGAGCGCGCCCGATGTGACAGGCGCCGACTTGGACGTTCGCGATCGCCGAGGAGGGCGCCGGGCAGCAGACGCCGTCAGGCGTGCAGGCCGTGGTGGGCCCCTCCCCTTCGTCCGGCCACGCCCCGAACCCGTGCGGCCCGCAGGTGCCCGTGCCTTGCCGCTACAGCTACAGCTACAGCTACAGCGTGACACGAAGCTCTGTCAGCCCACGGCTGCGCAGCGACGCGACCCAGCGCAGCCGATCGGGAGCCTGGACGAGGGCCAGGCCCGGGAAGCGGCGCAGCAGCGAACCGATCGCGATCTCGTTCTCCAGGCCCGCGAGAGCGGCGCCCACGCAGTAGTGCGGGCCGTGCCCGAAGGCGAGCTGCGGGCCCGTGCCCGGTACGGGCTCCCGTACGGGGGCGAAGACCTCCGGGTCGCCGAACGCCTGCGGGTCGCGGTTGGCGGCGGCCCAGGACAGCCAGACCCGCTCGCCCGCGCCGATGGTCGTCCCGCCGATCTCGATCTCCTCCACCGCGAAGCGGCGGACGGCCAGCATCCCGGGCGGATTCCACCTCAGGACCTCGTCGGTGACCTGGTGCATCGTGAGCCGGCGCGACCGCAGCGCCGCGGCCTGGTCCGGGTGGGTGAGCAGGGCCAGCACGGTGCTCGACACGAGGTGGACCACGTTGTGGTAGCCGGCGAACAGCAGCAGGAACGCCATCGCCAGGAGTTCGTCCTCGCCCAGGCGGTCGCCGTCGTCCCGGGCGGCGATCAGCTCGGACAGCAGGTCGTTGCCCGGCGCGGCGCGCTTGTCCGCGATCAGCCCGGCCAGGAAGCGGCACATGGTCCGCATCGCCTCGCGTGAGCGCAGGGGGGCGTCGGGCGTCGGGGAGAGCAGGCTGTCCGTCCAGGTCCGGAAGTCGACCCGGTCCTGGTCGGGGACGCCGAGCAGGTCGCAGATGACCGTCATCGACAGGGGCGCCGCCAGGTCGGCGACGATGTCGGCCCGCCGGTGCCCGGTCAGCGCGTCGAGCAGGCGGTCCACGCACTGCTGGACCTGCTCGCGCAGCACGCCGATGCGCCGGGGCCCGAGGGCCCGGGTCACGAGCCGGCGCAACCGGGTGTGGTCGGGGCCGTCGGTGTTGAGCAGGTGCGCGTCGAGCTCGGGTGGCAGCGAGTCGCCGGCGTTCCCGCAGGTCCGCGCGTGCCGCTTGTCGAGCGCCAGCCGGGGGTCCGCGGCGGCGGACCGCACCTCCCGGTACCCGGTGATCAGCCATACCGGCGCCGCGTCGGGGGTGACGGCCCGGTGGACCGTCCCGCGCGGGTGCAGGAGCGCGTAGGAGCCGTGGGGGTCCGCGAGGAACGCCTCCCCCAGGCTGACGAAGTCATCGCTGACCGGCACGGGCCCGCCCCTCCTGTCGACTGCGCAGCACCCTAGCGGCCCGGCGTTCGGGGCCCGGCGCACGACGGGCCGGGGTGGTGGGCGTGACGGATCCGGGCCACCCGCGTGTGACGGACCTGTAAGGATCGACTGGTGGATCTGTGCCTTTCCGGGATTGGACCGCATACCGACGGACCCTGCGGGTAACCGGGAGCGACATGTGGACACCTCAAGGAAGGAACGTCATGGCGACGCCTGGAAAGGCCCAGCTGACTACCGACCCCACCGTGGACAACGTGCCGGCGCCGAGCCGGTCGGCCTGCCCCGCGGCTCTCGCCGACCTGCCCGAGCTCGAGCAGCCGCGCGAGGTCGCGCCCCTCGACGCGCGGGTGCTCTCCAGGACGCTCTTCGCCCGGCTGGGCGAGCTGGCGGAGGGCACGGCGGAGTACTCGTACGTGCGCGGCACGCTGGTCGAGCTCAACCTGTCCCTGGTGAGGTACGCCGCCAAGCGGTTCGGCAGCAGCCGCGAGCCCATGGAGGACATCGTCCAGGTCGGCACGGTCGGGCTGATCAAGGCCATCGACCGGTTCGACCCCGGGCACGGGGTGGAGTTCACCACCTTCGCGATGCCGACCATCGTCGGCGAGATGAAACGGTTCTTCCGCGACACCACCTGGGCCGCCCATGTGCCGCGACGCCTCCAGGAGCTGCGGCTGACGGTGGCCAAGGGCGGCGACAAGCTGGAGCAGCGGCTCGGTCGGGCCCCGACGGCGGCCGAACTCGGGGAGCACCTGTCGCTGTCGGAGGCGGAGGTGCTGGACGGCATCACGGCCGGCAAGGTCCGTACGGCCAGCTCCCTGGAGGCGCAGCTGGACGCCGAGGACACCGGCGCGAGCGCGATGGCGGACCGGCTCGGGGCCCAGGACCCGGCGTTCGACAGGATCGAGTACATCCAGGCACTGAAGCCGATGATCGCCGAGCTGCCGGCCCGCGAGCGTCTGATCCTCTCGCTGCGCTTCTGCGAGGACCTGACCCAGTCGGAGATCGGCGGGCGGCTGGGGCTGTCCCAGATGCACGTCTCCCGGCTGCTGTCCCGTTCACTGGCCGGCCTGCGCTCCGGGCTGCTCGCCTGAGCGCCCGGGAGTCGCCGGGTTTACGCCCGCCCGTCCGGGACATGCGCGGGGCACCGGCATCTCTGCGCCGAACCGGGCAACGCGGGCCTCAGGGCCGCGCCCGCACCCGCCCGCCCGCCCGCCCGCCCGCCGCGAGGGTGCCGCCGGCCCCGCCGAGCCGGCGGGGCCGGGAGCGAACGGGAGCAGAGGAGCGAACGACATGGCTTCCATCCCCCAACCGCCCGACCCCGACATCGGGCCACCGCCCTCACCCGAACCGTCACCGATACCGCCGACCCCGCCCGAGCGGCCGGCCCCGCCGCTCCCGCCCTACCCGCCGCCACCGGGGCCCGAGCCCGAACCGCCGGTTCCGGACTCGGACCCGGACTCGGACTCGGACGCGGGCCCGGCCGGGTAGCCGCCGGGCGAGCCCCGCACCGCCGCCGCCCACCGCAGCTGCACGTACGCCCGGGCGACGGCGGCCCGCCGGCCGCGCCCCCGCCACCTGCCCGGTGAGATTCTCGCCACGTCCCAGCCCCGGTCCGAGCCCCCGGTCCGGGCCGGAACCGGCCGCCGGAGAGCCTGCGGCAAACCGCGCCCGGCCTGAACCGGATGCCCGCCGACGTCACCCGATCGGCATCCGGCGGGGCCTCAGCGCAATCCGGCCGAGCGTCAGATTGCGCCGCAGAAGCGGCAGATCCTCGCATGGATGCGACGAATGACGGCTGATAAGCGGCTTGTATGCTCCATTGAGTCTCTGTAGACCCCAGGGGTCGGCCGGGGGACACTGCCGGAAGCATGCCGGGTACCTGGGAAGACCCCGCCACTCACCAATGCAACCGGGATGCCTCCCCGGCCGTCGTTCTTGGGGAGCTGTTACTGGACCAGGCCACGGTGCCGGCTTCACAGGCGCAGTTCGGTAGGTGGTGGTCCGGCCCGGGTGAGAGGTATGCGTATGTCAGGCCAGTGGGACGAGAGTCCGTCCGATCACGGCGGACCGCGCTCTGACGGCGAGTCCGGCGGCGTGCGCACCGATGGTTCCGGCACGGGAGCCGGCCAGGTGCCCGTACCCCGGGCCGGCGGCCGGGCCGAGGCCCGCCGGGCGGCGCAGAAGCGCGGTGGCAAGGAGCGGGGTGGCGCGGATCGGGGTGGCGCGGAGCGCGCGGCGGACTCCCCCGTGGACCGCACCGGCGGCCGGGGCCGCAAGCCCAAGCGGAACGTGAAGAAGATCCTCGCCTGGACCGCCGCCGGCGTGCTGGTACTGATAGCCGGCACCGGCGGGGCGATCTACCTGAAGCTGAACGGCAACATCAAGACCTTCGACGCGGACGCGATCAGCAAGGACCGGCCGGCCGAGGCCCAGGCCGACGCCAACGGCAACAAGCCTGTGAACGTCCTGCTGATCGGCTCCGACAGCCGTGGCGGCAGCAACTCCGACCTGGGCGGCGGCGACGCCGAAGGTGCCCGCTCGGACACCACGATCCTGCTGCACGTCTACGCGGACCACAAACACGCGGTGGGTATATCCATCCCCCGCAACGCCCTGGTGACCATCCCCTCGTGCAAGCTGCCGAACGGGAAGTGGAAGCCGGAGCAGAAGGGGACGCTGTTCAACGCCGCCTTCGAGGTGGGCGGCACCGCGGAGGGCAACCCCGCCTGCACCCAGAACACGGTGGAGAAGCTCACCGGCATCCGGGTCGACCACACCATCGTGGTCGACTTCCAGGGCTTCTCCGCGATGACCAAGGCCGTCGGCGGCGTCGACGTCTGTCTGCCGAAGGCCGTCTACGAGGGGGACATCAACCCCAAGCTCCCCAAGAAGGGCGCGCAGGTCCTGCCGGCGGGCCCGCAGAAGGTGGACGGCCAGAAGGCCCTGGACTACGTACGGCTGCGCCACGGCATCGGTGACGGCTCCGACATCGGCCGGATGAAGCGCCAGCAGGCGTTCATGGGCTCGCTGATCAGCGCGGTGAAGAAGGAGGGGCTCAACCCGACCGTCCTGCTGCCGCTCGCCGACGCGGCCACCAAGTCGCTGCGGGTCGACCCCGGACTGGACACCGCCGACAAGCTGATGTCCTTCGCCCTCTCGCTGAAGAACATCGAGCTGCACGACCTGAAGTTCCTCACCCCGCCCTGGAAGTACCACGAAGCCGACCTCGACCTCGTCCACCCCGACGTCGACAACCTCTGGAACACGCTCAAGGCGGATCGGACGATCGACGGTCAGAACGCGGTCGGTGAGCAGCAGGAGACCTCCGCCTCGCCCACCGCCGAGGCGTCGGCGCAGCCCACCACCCCGGCACCGGCGACCTCCACGCCCGCCAACACCTCCGGAGCCGGCGTCAGGGTCACCGTCTACAACGGCACCACCTCACCCGGGCTGCCGACCAAGGCCGCCGAGATGCTCAGGGGCGCCAAGTTCACCGTCACGGGCACGGCCACGGCGAAGAGCACCAACCACGCCACCACCGTCGTCGAGTACGGCACCGGCCAGAAGGCCAATGCGGAGAAGGTCGCCGCCCTCTTCCCCAACGCGACCCTCTCCTCCAGCACCGCGCCCGGGATCAGCCTGATCCTCGGCAAGGACTTCGCCGCCGCCAACGGTGGCGCGGCGGGAGGCTCTCCGAACAGCGCCGCGCCCAGTGAGCCGACCCCGCTGCCGTCCTCCCTGGTCGCCGACGCCCGCTCGGCCGACGACGACCTCTGCGCCAACACCACCTACGGCTCGGGTGGCTGAGGGATCGCCCGCACACGGTGAGAGGGCCGGAGACCAAGGTCTCCGGCCCTCTCACACTGCCGGAAAGCATGCCGCGATGACCTGGGCGTTCCTCCAGGTCATCGCGGCTCACGTCGAGCCGTCCGCCGGAATCTGACCGGCGGAGTCAGACCGCCGAGGTCAGACCGCCGGCGCCGGGTAGGTCGGGTACTCCACGCCGGAGACGTGCTGGACGACCCGGATGACCTGGCAGGAGTAGCCGAACTCGTTGTCGTACCAGAGGTAGAGGATGGCGTTGTCGCCCTCGACCTTGGTGGCGCCGGCGTCGACGATCGAGGCGTGGCGCGAGCCGATGAAGTCGCTCGACACCGCGTCGGGCGCGGTGATGAAGTCGATCTGGCGCTTGAGCGGCGAGGTCAGCGACACGTTGCGGAGGTAGTCGAGGACCTCCTCGCGGGTGGTCTCGCGCTCCAGCTGGAGGTTGAGGATCGCGATCGAGACGTCCGGCACCGGGACGCGGATCGAGCTGCCGGTGATCTTCGCCTTGAGGTCGGGCAGCGCCTTGGCCACGGCCGAGGCGGCACCGGTCTCGGTGATGACCATGTTCAGCGCCGCCGAGCGGCCACGGCGGTCCGAGTCGTGGTAGTTGTCCAGAAGGTTCTGGTCGTTGGTGTACGAGTGGACGGTCTCCACGTGGCCGCGGAGCACGCCGTACTCGTCCGCCATCGCCTTCAGCGGCGGGACGATCGCGTTGGTGGTGCAGGACGCGCAGGAGATGATCTGCTCGTCCGGCTTGATCATGTCGTGGTTGACGCCGTGGACGATGTTGGGGACGTCGCCCTTGCCCGGCGCGGTCAGCACCACCTTGGCGATACCGGGGCGCAGGTGCTTCGACAGGCCCTCGCGGTCACGCCACCGGCCGGTGTTGTCGATCAGGATGGCGTCGTTGATGCCGTACGCCGTGTAGTCCACCGACGTCGGGTCGTCGGAGTAGATCACCGTGATCTCGGTGCCATTGGCGATGATCTTGTTGTTCGCCTCGTCGACGGTGATCGTGCCGTGGAACTGGCCGTGGATCGAGTCGCGCCGCAGCAGTGAGGCGCGCTTGACCAGGTCCTCCCCGGCACTCTTGCGGACGACGATGGCCCGCAGCCGCAGGCCGTTGCCCGAACCGGCCTTCTCGATGAGCAGGCGGGCGAGGAGCCGGCCGATGCGGCCGAACCCGTACAGGACGACATCGCGGGCTTCGCGACGCTCCAGCTTGTTGGCGCCCGTGGCGCCGGCGACGGCCTCCGCGGTGAACTCCGCCACGGAGAGACCGCGGTCATCGGCCCCGTACGTCGCGGCGAGCATGCCGATGTCGATCTGGGAAGGGCCGAGATCGAGCGTGGTGAGAGCCTCCAGGAACGGCAGCGTCTCGGTGACCGAGAGCTCCTCCCCCGCGATCTGGCGGGCGAACCGGTGAGTCTTGAGGATGCTGACCACCGACTTGTTCACCAGGGAGCGGCTGTGAACCAGGACCGTGACGTCCCTCTCCCGGTGCAGCCTCCCGATGATCGGGATCATCGACTCCGCGATCTCTTCGCGGGTCTTCCAATTCGTGAACACGTCCTCGTTGACAGTCACTGGTCCATCTTTCGAGCTAGGCGATGCGCACACACATGCTAGCCTCGGCCGATTTCGACCCCTCGGGCGGTCCCACCCGAGCAGCGCTTCCCCCCGTACCGCCCCCGGCCGGACCAGGCACGTTACGCCTTTGCGAACACCGTTCGCGCCCTGTCGGGCCCGGCCGGACGGCCGTGCGGATCACCGCGAGGACGGAACCCGGGCCTGTCGCCGGCCTCGCCGGCCTCGCCGGCCTCGCACCTGACGGGTGCCCTCAGCCGGCACACCACTCAGTCGGCGAGCAGCTCCGCCGCGGGCAGCTCGGCACCCGCGGCCTCGCCCACGGCCGTGCCCGCCGGCGCGCCCGCAGGGTCGCCCGCCACCTCCCGCAGCAGGGAGAGCATCATCTCCTCGTACGCGGACAGCGGGCGGGCCAGGGTCCAGTTGGCCATGACCGTGCGCGGCTCCGGCCCCGGTCGGACGTGCAGCTCGGCCAGTACGCCGTGGAGCAGGTCGAACCGGACGGTCCGCCGGGGCACCAGGCTCACGCCCAGCCCGATCCGGACGGCCTCCCGGATGCTCTCCGTGCCCCACAGGTCGAGCGTGCGCGCACCAGCGAGATCCCAGCCGTGCAGGAGCTCCAGCAGCTGCTTGCGCGTCTGCGACCCCGACTCGCGCAGCAGGAAGGCCTCGGCGGACAGCTCGGCCGGCATGATCTCCCGTCCGGCCAGCGGGTGGTCGGCCGCGCAGATCAGCAGCATGTCGTCGCTGGCCAGCCGCTCCGATTCGTAGCGCCCCGGAGGCAGCGGGCCGCTGGCCACACCGACGCCGATCCGGCCCTGGTTGAGCGCGGCGGCAAGGCGGTCGACGCTGTTGATGACCACGGTGAACAGCCCGTCGGGCTCCCGGCGCCGCAACTCCCGCATGACCGCCGGCAGCAGGTATCCGCCGATGGTGCTCGTACTGCCGACCACCAGGCGCTCCTTCGGCCAGAGTGCGGCCGCCTGGACGGCGCCGACGGCCTGGTCGGCCAGCGCCAGCATCTCCTTGGTCTGGGCCAGGAGCACCTGCCCTGCCAGGGTGGGGCGGATCTTGGGGCCCGTGCGGTCGACCAACACGGTCCGCAGGGACGTCTCCAGGTTCTGCACCTGCTTGGAGACGGACGACTGACTCAGGAACAGCACCTGAGCCGCAGCGGAGAACCCACCACACTCGATGACCTTCGCGAAGATCGCCAGTTGGTTGAGGTTGAGTCGCATCTCGGCCCCAATCGCGTCGGTATGGTGCGGGGCGGTTGGACGTGAGGGCACCGGACAGGTTCCGCACGGCACCTGCCGTGCCCCGATTCGGCCACAGCCTACAAGCAAGCGGGAGAATACCTGTTCGGTCGGCACAAGTCTCGAACGATCCAGCATTCGTCACTTCCGGCGCTCAACTTGGCCGCCAACGGCTCCAGCGGCGCCTCCTCCTGACCGGACCATGACGATTGGCGATCGCCACCCGCGATGGCCGTCGCTCCGCACCGACCGGTCAACTCAATCCCGAACCGTTACCGGCCGCCTGATTCACCATCGACGGTGACCACTTCACGCGAGCACCGCGCCCATCGATACGTACACAAGCGATCCCCTGACGGCAAGGCCTTCGACGCCATGGAGGGCCAGTGCGGCGATGCGCGGGAAAGCGCCCCGGCAAACCCGGATCACCCTCCCGAAAGATAACGGATCGATAACGGCGCGGGACGAAACGTCCGAGGCCGCCTCTTTAAACGATGCCTGGCCCCGTCGGGGTCGGTGGCTCTGAGGGAGGTGTCGCCATGCAGGAAGTGTGCTCTGGCAGTAAGTCAGCAGTGCCGACCCCGTACGACGTCTTTGTGCTGGGGAAGGCCTTGGGCAAAGCAGCGCCCAAGGACTCGCAGCGTGTCGCGCTGCATTCTTCCCGGCCCTTTCGAACAAGTGCGCTCACGGGTGGTCCCATCGCCATCTGTCCCCAACCCGGCGCCTCGGGGAGGGGGTCACGATGAAAGAGCCTGCCCTGCGGGGCGCCATCGGCCGCCACGAACTGACCCAACGCCGGCTCAACGACCACGGCGGCGACGGCGACCTGAGCGCCACCGCCCTCGGCCCCCGAAATGGCGGTGCGCAATGGAACTCCTCAGGCACGATTCAGGCGGTGGCACTGTCGTCGGCGCCCGGAGATCCCCCGACGGGCCTCTCGCTGGCGGAGGTCGTCGCCGATACCGAAGGACTGCTGCCCTACCTGCTGATCCCCGACCCGGTGCCGGGAATGCACCGGACGCTCGCCCACTGGCTGAACGGACGGACGGCGGCGGTGGGGCCGGTCGTCCCGTTCGAGGACGCGGGGGTCTCGCTGGGCTGGGCCCGCAAACTGCTGACCATGGCCCCGCACTGGCCGGGGGTCCCGGGCGAACTCCTCTTCGTCGAGGACCACCTGGTGAAGCTGATGCTCTTCCAGGATCCGCTGCTCGCGAGCCACCTCTCGGCCAAGTGGCTGGGCAGGCTCCGTGACATGACGCCACGCCAGCGGGCCTGGACCGAGGAGACGCTGCTCGCCTGGCTGGAGGGCGGAGGCGCGACCAAGGCCGCTCGCCTGCTCCGGGTCCACCCTCAGACCGTGCGGTACCGCCTCCGGAACCTGGAGCGGATCTTCGGCAGCAGTCTCCGCGACTCACAGTCCAGGTTCGAGATCCTCCTGGCACTGAAGATCCAGAACATGGCCTCCGAGAGTGCGCGCCTGCGACACAGAGCCGGGCAACTGCCCTCGGGCCGGCCGCACGGCACCTGACCGGGCCGCCGGGGCCGGCCCGCCGCGCCTGCGAGGCCGGCCGGCCGCACCCCCTGCTCCGGCGACACCAGGAATTCAGGCGTTCAGGCCACTCAAGCCACTTCAACCGACACGGCCGATTCGAGGCCCCTGTTCGTCGTGCCCGGAAACAGGGCCGACGCGTGATCGCCACACCGGACCAAGGCCGTCCGTCATTTCGTCCATTTCAACTCTGAGAGCTCGGACCGGGGCCTGACGAACCGCGGAATCCGTCCATCGCTGATGAATCAGCCGACTGACGGCCAGGCAGTTCGTAGAGTGCTCCATGCGGTCGCCAAGAATCACCGGAACAGAATTCCGGATGGAATTCCTTGCGGCGCCCTGCTCCTCCCGGCATGATGAGGAAGACCCCAATGTCACCTTCGCGGAAAAAGCGCGGTCAAGAATCGGCCTCCTACGGGCTCCCACGGGTGAGCCGGCTACCTGGGTCGTTCGCGACTCTTTTGGTGATCGTCGGCCTGATTTCCACTGCTGGGGCCCTGGTGTACCCCGCCGTGAAATCGGCCAGTGCGTACAGCAGTCCGCCTGCGGGCGATACGCAGGGGGCGACGCAGACGACCACCGGGCCACTCACCGCCATGGACCGCGACTTCGTGAAGAGGGTGCGGCTGGCCGGGCTGTGGGAGATACCTGCGGGCCGGATGGCCATTGCCCGGGGCACCACCCCCGAGGTCAAAGTCGCCGGCCAGCACCTGGTCCAAGGACACATGGATCTCGACAAGGCCACCCTGGACACCGCCCAGGCCCTGGACCTGAACGTGCCCAGCGAGCCCTCGGCGCAGCAGAAGGCCTGGCTCAAGCAGCTCGACGGCGCACAGGGTGCGCAGTTCGACGAGCTCTTCGCGAACATCCTGCGCAGCGCCCACGGGCAGGTGTTCGCCGTCGTCGCCCAGGTGCGCGCCAGCACCCAGAACTCCACGGTGCGAGATCTGGCGACCCAGGCCAATGCCACGGTGCTCGACCACATCACCGTTCTGGAGAACACGCGGCTGGTCAAGTTCGGCGACCTCACCCCGCTGCCGGCCGGTTCACCCGCGCCGACCGCGAGTCCCGTGCCGACACCCGGCGGACTCGTCCGCTAGGTCCGCCAGACGACGTAGATGAAGGCTGTCCGCGGCCTGCTTGTCAGGCCTGATCCCACTGAGGTGTGCAGAACATGAAGTCTCGCAAACGCGGTACAACGAAGAGGAAAGCCGGTTCCCTGCTGCTGGCCGCGGTGCTGGGCACCGCCGGAGTGGGAGTCGTCACGGCGGCGGCGTTCGCCGGCCAGCGCCCCTGGAGCTCGCAGTCGGCGTCCCAGCAGATCGGCACCGTCGCCTGCGCCGATGCCGGGGTGGCCCTGAACACGGTGCCGGAAGCCTCCCAGGAGGGGGTCGACAAGGATCTCGCGGAGCTCGACGTCCAGGTGGCGGATGCGTACGGCAAGCTGGCGGCGCCCGGATCGCGTGACAATGAGAAGCGCGTCCTGAGTGATCTCTCCAACAAGCGCTGGGCGACCCTGAAGAGCCTGGCGGCGAAGGCCGGCCCGGACTCCGGTCTGCCGCAGGACCTCAAGGGGATGGCGGACTGCGCGGTCAGGCACGACCTGGTCGCCGATGACTCGGCCAAGGCGTACAGCCCCGACGGTCAGGGCGGGGTGGTCGCCCAGACCCGAGCCGCCACGAAGGCGAAGGCCGTCCAGGGGCGTGGCTTCGTGGACATCAAGACCGTCACCCCGAATGTCAAGAAGCCCGCTCGGACGGGGACGGCCAGCGGCTCCTTCACCTCGAAGTGCGGGCTCAACGAGAACCGCCACCTCAACCCCGACAACGTGATCGTCGCCCCCGGCGTGAGCAACGGCGCGCACCACATGCACGACTACGTGGGCAACCTGGCGACGGACGCCTTCTCCTCCAACGCCAAGCTCGCCGCGTCCGGTACCACGTGTACCAACGGGGACAAGTCGGCCTACTACTGGCCCGTCCTGCGGGTCTTCGACGGGACCAACGAGAAGGACGCCAAGGCGCCGGGCGGCGGCAAGGACCGCAACGTGGGGAAGATCCTCACCCCGGTCGAGGCCGGCATCACCTACACCTCCGCCACCGGGAACAAGGTCCAGGCGATGGCCCAGTTCATGCGGATCATCACCGGTGACGCCAAGGCCTTCACCAACGGGTCGGCGAACGTCCGGGCGTCGTGGAGCTGCACCGGGTTCGAGGACCGCCAGGTCGTCGACAAGTACCCGGTCTGCCCGCAGGGCAGCAAGGTCGTCCGGTCGCTGAAGTTCCCGGACTGCTGGGACGGCAAGAACGTCGACAGCGCCAACCACCGGACCCACACCGCCTTCTCCAACGCCGCGGGCGCCTGCCCGAAGAACTTCAAGGCGATCCCGCAGCTGGAGGAGCGCATCGCCTACAACGTCCCGGTCGGTTCCCGGTTCGCCGTCGACAGCTTCCCCGAGCAGTTGCACAACCCGATCACCGATCACGGTGACTTCATCAACAACATGAACAAGGGTCTGATGGACCAGATGGTGAGCTGCATCAACGACGGTCGCCGCTGCGGGTGACCCGTCCGGGGTGGCCGGCCGGAGCCGGCCGCCCCGGGCAGGCCGGCCCGTGAAGGGCCGGTCCCCAGTACACGACCACCGGGATCCGGGCCGGGGAAGAACGGGCAGCTACAGCTCGTCGCGGCTCGTCGAACGGCCCGCACCGGGATCAGTGTGCTGATTCGACAGGAAGTTCAGGACAATGCCGGAGGACTCAGGAATGGTGAGAGGGCAAAGGCGGCAGTCACGGCGCTCCGCAGAGGCGCCGCGGCGCGCCGAGCGGGGAAGCCGGGCACGCGTGGCGACCGAGGACGAGCGGTCGGCGGAAGGCGGTCAGAAGTCGTCGGCTCCGTGGTCGCTGCTGCCGGTGGCGGCAGCGGGCCTGGGCATCGCGGCCGTCGCCGCCAACCCCAGACTGCAGGCGTATCTGACGGTGGGAGCCGGAGTGTTCGCACTCGTGTCGTTCACCTCCGCGGTCCTGTGGGGGCTGTCGGCGACCGACCGGCTGATCCTGCGTCCGGTGCACCGTCTCGCCGCGCAGGCCGTCCACCGCGCGATGGGCATCTCGGGCGTCGTCTTCCTGGTCCTCCATGTGTGGATGAACCTGATCACGAATGAGATCGGCACCATCGCCGCCTTCGTGCCGTTCGCCGATGCGAACCGGCCGGTGATCCTCGGACTGGGGACGGCCGCCGGCTATCTGTTCCCCGCAGTCGCCATCGCCGGTGCGGCCCGCGGGCTGCTCGCCAAGTCCGGTGACGCGCGCCGGTGGCGGCTCATCCACGTGTGCTCCTACCCGGCCTGGGGCGCCGCCCTGGTCCACGGGCTGAACGCCGGCCGGATGGCCGCCGTCTGGGTGGTGGCGCTCTACGGCCTGGCCGTCGTGGGCGTGGTCATCGCGCTCGCTCTGCGGCTCGCCGTGCAGGACCGGTCCGGCCCGCGCCTGGCCGCGGCCCGCCCGCGCCTGGAGACCGACGGCCCGGACGCCCCGCGTCTGCCGACGGCCGCCGACCGGGACCTGGCCGACACCATCACCATGACCGGAATTCGGGGGCAGAACGGGTGAGCACCTCACCACCACCCATCATCTGGCTCGGAGAGCCCGTCCTGCTCGCGGGGCTGGAGGACGAGGGCCGGGTCGACTACCGCTCCCACCTCGTGGTCCACGGCCAGATGCCGGCGCCGATGAGCGCGGAGGAACTGGCCGACCTGGCCGAGAACGTCAACCTGCGCGGCCGCGGAGGCGCCGGGTTCCCCTTCGCCCGGAAGCTCACCGCCGTCGTCAAGTCGGTCGCCCGGCGCAAGACCAGGCCGGTCGTGGTCGTCAACGGAACGGAAGGAGAACCGAGTTGTCTGAAGGACAGGACGCTGATCCTGCGGACCCCCCACCTGGTGGTGGACGGTGCGCTGCTGGCGGCCACCGCCATCAACGCGGAACGCGTGGTGATCGGCGTCACGCGGACCGACACGGAGGAGTCCCTGCGCCGGGCGCTGGCCGAGCGGAGGTCCCTGAAGCCGCCGGTGACGGTGACCCGGCTCCCCGAACGGTTTGTCAGCGGGGAGGGGAGCTCCCTCGCCCGCGGAATCACCAGCGGGATCGCCCTTCCCCGTGGAGGGGGTGTGCGCACCAGCGACAGCGGTGTCGGGGGAGCCCCCACCCTGCTGTCCAACGCCGAGACGTACGCCCAGCTCGCCGTGGCGGCCCGCAGGGGCGCGCTGGGGTACCGGGAGGTGGGCCTCCCCGACGAACCCGGTACGGTGATGCTGACGATCGCCGGCGCGACCGTCGTGGAGACCCCGACCGGAGTACCGCTCAGCGGCGTACTCTCGGTGTGCGACCTGGAAATCGGGCAAGGGGTCCTGACCGGTGGGTACCACGGCAAGTGGCTCACCCCCGAGGCCGCCTACTCCGCCGTGATCTCACGGCAGTCCTTCCAGAGTCTCGGAGGAGGACTGGGCGCCGGTGCCATCCTGCCGCTGCCGGAGACGACCTGTCCGCTGCGGGAGGTCGTCAGGATCTCCCAGTGGATGGCGGACGAGACGGCCGGCCAGTGCGGGCCCTGCTACCTGGGACTCCCCGCCCTGACCAAGGCCGTGGAGGAACTGGTACGCGGCGGTGGCCAGCCCGCACTCGACACGGTCTACAGCCGGATGCGCGCGGTCACCGGGCGGGGAGCTTGCAGCCACCCCGACGCCGCCTCCCGGTTCGTGGCCTCGGCCCTGTCCGTCTTCAACGAGGACCTGGTCCTGCACTCCTACCAGGGCGGCTGCGGCCGGCCGTGCCAGAACATCCTCCCGCTGCCGGAGATGGAGAGCGCCGGCACCATCATCGTCGACTGGACGCTCTGCGAGGCCCACGGCCTGTGCACCGGCGTCCTGCCCGATGTCATCCAGCTGGGGGCGGACGGCTTCCCCGCCGCGGGCAGCATGCCCGTGCCGGCCCAGCTGCTCTCACAGGCGGCGAGAGCCGTCGACCGCTGCCCGGCGCTCGCGTTGAGGATCCAGTGAGAACGCGACGGTTCCCGGCAGTCTCCTGATCGATCGACGCACCGCGGATCGCCGCTGCGGATCCCCTGTGCGAATCCCCTGTGAGCGACTGTCACCTCCGCGCCCTTGAGCGTCGCAGGCAGCCTGAGACCTGCGCGGAGCACCGTGCCACCCAGAGAGATCCCGGAGGGATATCGGCCCTGATCCAGCTCGCACGACCCGGGACCGCGATCCGACGCAAGGACCGGTTCAACGGAAGGTCAGAACCACCGATGGAAAGGCAAGGAATATGTTGACGAAGCGATACGGTCTCGCCGCGCTCTGTCTCCTGCTGGCCGGGCTCCTGCTCATGGCCGTGTACGGAAGCATGAGCAGCAGCGCGAAGTCGGCGGCCCCGCAGCAGAACAACGGACAGCTGGTGGGCGCGCAGGACGCGGCGCCGGCCGGGGCCGGGGCAGCCGGCGCCGCGGGCAGCAGCAGCGGCTCCTACGGCTCGTACGGCGACCTCACCTCGTCGCCGTCCGCCGGTGCTCAGCCCAGCAGTGACCCGTCGAGCGGTGGTCAGCCGGGCGGCACCCTCGCCGTGCGCAACGACGCCAAGCTCGGCTCGGTCGTCACGGACGGCCAGGGCTTCACCCTCTACCGGTTCGACAAGGACACCGCCAAGCCGCCGCAGTCCAACTGCAACGGCGACTGCGCCAAGACGTGGCCGCCGGTCATGCACGAGGGCAGCATCGCGGGCGCGGGCATCGACTCGAGCCTGATCGGCGAGGTCACCCGGGCCGACGGCTCGCGGCAGCTGACGGTGGGCGGATGGCCGGCCTACCGCTACGCGAAGGACGCCGCGGCCGGCGACACCAACGGCCAGGGTGTCGGTGGTACCTGGTTCGCCCTGGCGCCCGACGGTAAGAAGGCCGGGGCCGCCCAGACCGGCGGTTCGTCGTCCGCCCCGTCCGCCTCGTCGAACTACCCGTCGGCGATGCCGACCGGCGAGGCCCCGAAGCCCCACCAGTCGCAGGCCCCGGTCCAGGTCCAGATCTCCATCATGGTCCACCCGCAGGTCGGTTCGATCATCGTGGACGCGCAGGGCAGGACGCTGTACACCTACAGCAAGGACGTCTCCTGGCCGCAGATGCACTCGAACTGCGAGGGCCAGTGCACCAACACCTGGAAGCCGGCCCCGCCGGTCGACCCCAGCCAGATCAAGGGCGTGGACCCGAAGCTGATCGGCAAGATGCAGCGCGCCGACGGCACCTGGCAGCTGTCCATCAACTGCAAGCCCGTCTACCTCTACATGGGCGACAAGGCCTCCGGTGACGCCCGCGGGAACGGCATGGACAACCAGTGGTCGGCCATCACCGCCTCGGGGACGCCGGCAGTCGGTAAGTGATGTCAGGAGATCCCGCCATCGCGACCGGCCGACAGGACAGGACCGTCCGGCTCACGCTCCAGTGGCTCGCGCTGACCGTCCTGCTCGCCCTCGGGGTCCTCGAACTGGCCGGCGGAACGGGAGGGTTGCTCGCCTCCGCGCAGGCACCTTCCGGCCCCGTCCGGAACTCCGTGGAGGACCTGGCCAGGAGGATCGGCTGTACGGCCGACATCACCGCCGATGCCGCGGATCTCCGCCAGGGACTGTGCACCACCGCCGGGGAGGAGATCTGGATCGCCACCTTCCCGACCGACGGCGCCCAGCAGGCCTGGACCACGGGGGCCGAGGCCTACGGAGGGTCCTACCTGGTGGGTGACCGATGGGTGGTCGTCCTGTCCGACACCACCGCCGATCTCCTGCACCAGAAGCTCGGTGGAGTGATCACGGGCGGCGCGGACCACACCGGGCACCAGGACCCGTCCGGTACCGGCTGACCCCATCGACCGGGCGGTGGCGAGCCACGCGAGCTCCCGGCCACGCAAGCTCCCAGCTCGCCGAGGAACTGGGAATCCCGTGGAATCGCCACCGCCCTCGGACCCCGGGAACCCCCGGTGTACGGCGGCCCAACCGCCGCCCCAACCGGACCCGGCCGAACCCAGGAGGTGAACAAACGAGCCCCTACAGCAGGAATCCAGCCCCGGTCACCGCCGCCGGACCCATCGGCAACGGGGAGAAGCCGGAGGCCGCCCCGCGAGGGCGGAGCCCACCAACCGGCGGTATCAGGCGGGGGTGCCCACGGCCGACGCCGATGGGCACCCCCGCACCGCGGGTTCTCACCCCGATCTCACCCCCGATGCGTACGACACCTCGGCGGACGACACCCGGCCCTCGCCCGGCCGACTCCAGCCCTCGTCCGGCCCTCGTTCACCAAGGTCTGCACACACCCTCGCCGGCACCGAAACCGGAGGACAGTCGCGTGATTCCCCAAGTCAAGCTTCTCACCCGCGCTCTCGGAACGCCTGGGCCCGCCGTACCCGACTCCCGGCTCCTGCGCGAGGTGGCCGGCGGCCGGCCCGCCGCGTTCCAGCCGCTGATCGAACGACACTGGCAGCCCGTGCGGTCCTACCTCGGCACCTGTGTGGGAGACCCGCGGACGGCAGACCGACTGGCCGAGGAGGCCCTGGCCTGGGCCTACCGCCTGGCACTGCGTCAGCTCGGCTCGACCCTCCCCTGGCGGGTCGAGGTACTCGCCTCCGCCCGGTCCTCCGCCATCCGCCTGCTGCTCCAGGAGTACGGGGCCTGCGCCCTCACCCCCGGGTTCCGCCGGTGGGCGATGGCCGGAGGCCCGCGCCCGCTGAACACCACCCGGGATCGGCTGACCAAGTCCTATCGCCGGCTTCCGCCGAGCCAGCAGACCCTGCTGTGGCACACGGCGGTCGAGTGCGAGGACACCGACCGGGTGGCCGCCATCACCGGAACCCGGCCCGCGCACGTCACGGCCGCTCTGGGCCGGGCCCTGACCGCCCTGCGCGAGGAGTACACCGCGCTGTACCGCCGAGCGGTCGAACAGCGCCCCACCTGCGCCGACACCGCGCGCACCCTCTCGGCGGCGGCGAACGCCACCGTGGCGTACGTGGACCCCGAGGGACACCTGGCCGGTTGCGCCCTCTGCCAGGAGTGCCGGTCCGACCTCTTCGACCTCCGCGGCGGGCTTCGCCGACAGCTGCCCGTGATGCTGCTGGGATGGTGGGACGAGAGTGGCTACCGCCGGCAGCTCGCCGAGACCTCGCCGCCGCGGCTGCCGCAACTGCCTCAGCTGCCTCAGGACCTTCTCGCTCAGGAGAAGCCGCACTGGTGGTGACGTCCAGGGCGTCCAGGCCTTCCAGGACGCCCTGACGGGTGCGTCGCGGACGCTCCCCCGGCGCCTGAAGCGCCGGTGCGGCAGCGTCCGCGACGCCACGTTCCGAGGCCTCCCGGCCCTCTGCCGACCGGCCGAGCAGAACCGCCGACGCTGAACCACCGCGGTGCCCCGGCGCGACCGCCTGCCAACCCGCTTGACGGCCGGCAGGAGGGGACGGGCCCGCCACCGGCTGCCGGCCACTGCCCGGCCAGGACGCGCGCGACGGCCCTCCTCGCGCCACGCGCAGGCCGCCGGAGGACAGGCCCGCCCCCTCGTACTTCCTCTCCTACCGTTGACGGCACGCCGTGAATCCAGCACGCGCCCTCGGCCCTCCCGCCCCGTCCCCGGTTGACTCCGAACTACGGCGCCTCGCCGGTCGCCGGCGACGTGAGAGCAGCGGGCGTGGCCACGGCCAGGTCCGGTCACCCTGTCCACCCCGGCCGTTCAATCCGGCACCGCGGGTCACCCATTCGTACGGCCCACGGCCACTGTCCGCTGTCCGCCGGGCCATCCGGCCGGCGCGGCGGCCGGCCACGGTTCCCGCCGAACCCCCGGATGTGTCCCCTCACACAGGCTCGGGTTGAATGCAACCATCGGGCGGGGCTGCGGCATCCCCTCCAGAACAGGCTCCATCTGCCCGGCGCGACAGCCTTCCCGACCAGACGTTCGGTCGAACAGGTCTCTTGACAAGGGTTGATGACCCTACGCCGACCCGCCGGTAGGCACTCGCAGCCTGACATGGTGCCAATGACTCACCCCGCATTCGGTCGAACCACTCTCTTGACAAGGGTTGATGACGCCAAGCCAACCCATCGGTAGTCACTCACAGCCCGGCATGGTGCCAATGACTCGCCTGGCAGCGGACTCAGAACATGCCAAAGCTGTATCGGGCTTTCTGTTATATCCGGTCAGTTTGGTGCGGACGCGGGGCTGGTGAGACCAGTGAGGCCCAGGCGGCCCCTGGCGGCACGGGCTACCGAGCCGTCCGGGCGGCCCGGACGGCCGCCGGCGTCGATCCCCCGCTATTCGGATTGGGAATCGTCAACCGCTTGGCGGGCTGGGACGCGATTGCCCGAAAGCCGTCTGGCTGGTGTGCTGTGGACCACCCCTCCACCGCTTCCCGACGGCATTGCAACCGTCTGCAGCCGGTCCCGTCCGACCGGTAGACCGAGGGCATCGACAGAGGATACGTCCCGCGCAAACCGGGTGCCCCCGCACCCGTCCGCCCTGACCAGCCAGGCGCAGCGCCGCGCCTGACCAGCCTCGCTGACAACAGAGCCCCCGCCCCAATCTCCCCGGCCCCGTGCGGCCGCCGCACCCGCCAGTGCGCGCGAACTGCCGGCCACGAGGCAACCAGACCTGAGGAGAATCACCTTGACCGTGCGTACTGACGACTACGGACTGGGTCTGAGCACCTTGAGCGACGCCGAGCTCTCTGCAGTACTCCCCAGCATGACCACGACTGACACCTCCCGCGTGGGAGAGGTGATGGCAGAAGTGTTCGCCCGGCACCACGGCGCGGTACTTGCCTACGCACGCGGCTACTGCCGTGACGCGCAGACCGCCCAGGACCTCGCCGCCGAGGCCTACGCCCGCACGTACGTCTCCGTCGCCCGCGGCCACGGACCGCGGCACGCCTGGCGCCCATACCTGATGGCCTGTGTCCGCCGCACCGCGATGGAGTGGAGCAGGCACTTCACGGGTCGCGTCGTGCTGCGGGAGGACTTCGACACCTGGGTCGAGCACCTCGCCGGCGACGCGGAGACCGAGGGCGCCCTGCTCGCGACGGAGGAGACCGCCCTGGTCGCCAAGGCCTACCGCTCGCTCCCCGAGCGGTGGCAGGTCCTCCTCTGGTTCTTCGTGGTGGAAGGCGAGCCGGCGGCCGCAGTCGCTCAGCGCATGGGAATGACCCCGAGCGGCGTGCGCTCCCTCGCCGCCCGGGCCCGCGAAGGACTCCGCGAGGCATACCTGCGAGCGGACGCCCACCCCGCGGCCAAGCCGGAGTGCCGCTACTTCACCGCCCTGCTGGCCGACGCCCTCCGCCGCCCCGCCCGACGACGCGGCCGTGAACTGGCCCGTCACCTGCAGAACTGCCACGGCTGCGCCCAGGTGGCCGCAGACTTCCAGCGCGCCAACACCAACCCGACTGTCGCCACCACGACTTCGGCTCCTCCCCGCCCCGACAACGCCCGCCCCCGCCGACGCTCGGCCCGCCGTCAGTGAGCGACGTCCGTTCCGAGGCCGGCACCTCGTCGGCTGCATCCAGGTGGCCCACACCCTCCGGCCACCGTCGGACCGGGCCGACCCCAACGGCACCTATGACATAGACGAATACGCCCGCCTGGCCGCGCCCGGAGCACAAGGGAACGCATCACTTCCCCTAGCTCCGGGCCCAAGCCGGATGCCCGGCGAGCCGTGCGTCGGGGACGAAGGTGTCGCTCCGCAGAGCGTTCAGATCACCGCCCTGGCGTCGCGGGCGCGTTCGAGCGGCTCTCCACCGACCGACCACAGGGCCCGCTTCAGTTCGGTGGTGCGCGCCAGGGCGTCCGTGGGCGCGGCGGTGACCGCGGACAGGGAGGCGTCGGTGACCTGCGCCTCGACGGTGCGGGCCAGGAGGCCGGCGAGGGCTCGCCAGGGATCCCCGTCGGCCGGCGCCTGCTCGCCGTGGGCCGCGAGGGTCTCCAGGCAGGGGGTGGCGACGGTCTCCAGGAGCGCCTCGGCGGTCGGGAAGTGGCGGTAGACGGTGCCGACGCCCAGTTGGGCGCGGTGGGCGACGTCGTTGAGCTGGAGCGGCGTGCCGTCGTCCACGAGAACACGGGCGCGGCAACGACCGATCGTGAACACCGGCAAGGAGGCCGTGCCGTGGAGCGGCCGGGCGTCACTCTCTCGTGCCCCGGGCCTGGCCCGCCGGCTCCATCCGCACGGGGTACGGCACGAAGGTGCTGGTGTGCTCGTCGACCGCCAGGGGGCGGCCGATGGCTGGTGCGGCGCGCTGGGGGCAGGCGGGGCGTTCGCAGACCTTGCAGCCGAGGCCGATCGGGGTGGCCACCGCCTCGTCGCCGAGGTCGAGGCCAGCGGAGTACACCAGCCGTGCGGCGTGGCGGAGTTCGCAGCCGAGTCCGATGGCGAAGGTCTTGCCCGGCTTTCCCCAGCCGCCGGGCGAGCGGGTCACCGCGCGGGCGGTCCACAGGTAGCGGCGTCCGTCGGGCATGGCGGCGACCTGGACGTGCACCCGGCCGGGAGCGGCGAAGGCCTCGTAGATGTTCCAGAGCGGGCAGGTGCCGCCGGTGCGGGAGAAGTGGAAGTCGGTGGCGGACTGGCGCTTGGAGACGTTGCCCGCCCGGTCGACCCGGACGAAGGAGAACGGCACGCCGCGCAGCCGGGGGCGCTGGAGGGTGCTGAGGCGGTGGCAGACGGTCTCGTAACCGACGCCGAAGTGGTCCGCGAGGTGCTCGATGTCGTAGCGGGCCGTCTCCGCCTCGGTGTGGAAGGCGGCGTAGGGCAGGACGAGGGCGGCGGCGAAGTAGTTGGCCAGGCCGATCCGGGTGAGCGACCACTCGCTGGACCCTTGCGGGCTGTCCTGGACGGCGAGTTCGGACAGCAGGGCGTCGTGTTCGAGGTACGCAAGCTGGGTGGCCATCCGGAAGGCCTGCTGTCCCGGGCGCAGGCGGTCGGACAGCCGCAGCACCCGGGCGCGCGGGTCGTACGTGTGGAGGTGCTCTCCCCCGGTGGCCAGCTGGACGCCGTGCGCGGACGCGAGGCGTTCGGCCAGCACCGTTCTGACCTCGCCCCGCCGGATCCCGATCCCGGTCGCCAACTCTTCTGCGGCGAGGTCGAGTTCGTGAACATAGTTCTTCCGACGGTAGAAGAACTCCCGGACCTGCTCGTGCGGGGTGCGGGCGTCGGCTGCGGCGGCCGCCGGGCCGCGGTCCCCGGCGAGGACGGCGAGCTGCTCGGCGACGGCCCGGCGGCTGCGGCCCAGGTCCATCAGCACCCGGGCGACGGCGGGCAGCCGGGTGGCGAGCTCGTCCAGGTCGCCCGGGGTGAGACGGCCGGCGGCGAGCTCCTCACCGAGGGAGTCCCGCGCTGCGCGCCGCCCGCGCCCGGATCGACCGCTCCCTGCACCGCGCGGTCGACCGCGGCCGCATCGGCCCGGCCGAGCGCGAGGACGCCTGGGCGCACCTGCTCTTCGCCGACGACCTGGAAGCGCTGGCCGACCGTCAGCTGGTCGTCGAGGCCGTGATCGAGGACGAACGCGTCAAGACGGACGTGCTCACCGCGCTGGACAAGGTACTCGCCGACGAGCAGGCCGTCCTCGCCACCAACACCTCCGCGATCCCCGTCACCCGGCTCGGCATCGCCACCGGCCGCGCCTCGCACGTCCTCGGCCTGCACTTCTTCAACCCCGCGCCGGTCATGCCGCTGGTCGAGCTGGTCTCCTCACTGCACACCGACCAGAGCGTGGCCAACCGGGTCGAGAGCTTCGTCAAGGACACTCTGGGCAAGCACGTCATCCGCTCCCGCGACCGGGCCGGCTTCGTCGTCAACGCCCTGCTGGTGCCGTACCTCCTGTCGGCGATCCGGATGGCCGAGGCCGGCCACGCCACCGCTGCCGACATCGACGACGGCATGGTGCACGGCTGCGCCCACCCGATGGGACCGCTCCAACTCGCCGACCTCATCGGCCTGGACACCGTCCAGGCCATCGCCGAGTCCCTGTACGCCGAGTACAAGGAGCCGCTGTACGCGCCCCCGCCGCTGCTGTCCCGGATGGTCGAGGCCGGACTGCTCGGCCGCAAGACCGGCCGCGGCTTCCACCCCCACCGGGCCGGGTGACCCGGCCGCCGTACCCGCCGGTGCCCCGGCCTCCGTCGCGGAGGGCCGGGGCACCGGCGTGCGTGTGTGCGTGTGTGCGTTTGTGCGTGCGGGAGGATCAGTGCTCCGGCTGCCGGGCGCTGGCCACGGTCGGGTTCGGGCCGGTGTCCGGGCGCCCGGGTATGCGCGGACCCGCGCCGCGGGCTACTCCTCCCGGGCCGGGCGGAGTACCCGGCGCACGGCGCCACGCAGCCACTGGTGGGCCCCGTCGGCGGTGTGGCGCGGGTGCCAGGCCATGCCGATCGTCAGCGGTGGCAGCGGCAGCGGGATCTCCAACAGGTGCAGTCCCAGCGCGTGCGCCGCGTCGCTGAGTGGTGAAGGGGGCTCGCCCGGCAGCGCGGCCGGCACCAGGCAGACCACGTCGCCGACTGCGGCCAGCGCCATCGCCGCCAGATGTCCGGGCAGGACGGCGCTGATCCGCCGGCTGAGCCCTTGCTCGGCCAAGGCCGCGTCCAGCGGGCCGGTGAAGCGTCCCCGGCGGCTGACCGCCACGTGCTCGGCCGCGGCCAGCCTGGCGGGCGTCAGGGTTCCTTCGGCCAGCGGGTGCCCGGCCCGGACGCCGGCGGCCATCCGCAGCGTGATCAGTTCGTCGACCCGGGTCTCCGGGTCGACGTGGTCGATGGCCCCGATCTCCAGATCGATCCGGCCCTCGCGCAGCGCGGGGCCCGCCTCCCACTCCTCCGCGAGCACCCGCAGCGAGACGCCCGGCGCCCGGCGTCGGGCCAGCCCGAGCAGACCCGGCGCCAGCGCCGCGCCGACCAGGTCCGAGGCCTGGACGGTGAAGGTGCGCCGCAGTGCGGCGGGGTCGATCCCGCCGCTCGGCGTGAGCAATGCCTCCAGCCGGCGCACCACCGCGGCGGCCTCGTCCCGCAGCGCCTCGGCGCGGGGAGTGGGCACCATCGCCTGTCCCGCGCGCACCAGCAGCGGGTCCTGGAGCACCCGGCGCAGCCGGGCCAGGGTGCGGCTCATCGCCGCGGGGGAGGTGTGCAGCCGCGCGGCGGCACGGGTGACGCTCTGCTCGGTCAGCAGGGCGTCGAGGGCGACGGCGAGGTTGGCGTCGAGGTTCGGGACTGGGCTGCTCACCGGCATTATTCCGTTTCAGGCAATGATTGGATGCTGAAGTTCCCATTGTGGCAATCCGGTTCGGGTCGCCACGATGAGGGGGCCGTACCGATCCGAAACAGACCGAGAGGTTTTCATGATCGTCATTACCGCCCCCACCGGCAACATCGGCCGGCGGCTGCTGTCGCTGCTGGTCGAGGCCGCGCCCGCGCGTGGAGAGGAGTTGCGCGTCGTGGTCCGCGATCCCGCCCGGCTCCCCGAGGCCGTGCGCGGACGGGTCGAGGTGGTCACCGGCTCGCACGGCGACGCCGCGACCCTCCAGCGCGCCTTCACCGGGGCCGACGCCGTCTTCTGGCTGGTGCCGCCGGACGCCTCGGCCACGCCCGACGAGGCGTACAGCGGCTTCACCCGCCCGGCCGCGCGGGCGTTCGCCGCCCACGGCGTCGGCCATGTCGTCGGCGTCTCGGCGCTCGGCCGCGGCACCCCGCAGGCCGCCCACGCCGGGCTGGTCACCGCCTCCCTGGCCATGGACGACCTGATCGCCGACTCCGGCGTCGCCTACCGCGCCCTGGCCAACCCGTCCTTCTTCGAGAACCTGCTGGAGGAGGCCGACTCGATCCGCGAGAGCGGCGTCTTCACCGACACCGCCGCCGCGGACCGTCCGGCCCCGCTGGTGGCCGTCGCCGACATCGCCGCGACGGCCGCCGGGCTGCTGCTGGACCGCTCCTGGACCGGCGTCGGCAGTGTCCCGGTGCTCGGCCCGCAGGACCTGTCGCCCGACGACCTGGCCCGCATCATGACCGAGGAGCTGGGCCGTCCGGTCCGCTACCGGCGCCAGCCGCTCGACGAACTGCGGTCCGTCATGCTCGGCTACGGCCTCAACGAGGCGTTCGTCGAGGGCATGGTCGACATGAAGCGCGCCAAGGACCAGGGCCTGGACTCGGGCGTCGACCGCTCGCCGCAGGCGGGCCCGGCCACCGGATTCGCGCAGTGGTGCGCGCAGACTCTCAAGCCCGCCGTCCTCGCCGCACCGGAGGCAGTCGATGCCCACTGACCGAACCGAGCCGCCGGTCACCGCGTTCATGCTGGTCAAGACCACGCCCGAGTGGCTGGCGATGACCGTGGCCGAACGCGTCCAGGCCTTCACCACCCAGGTCGTCCCGGTGATCGAGGCCCGCACCCATGGCGTCCGTTCCCGCTTCTACGACACGGAGTTCTACTCGGCGCGGGTCACCGACATCTGGGTCTGGGAGGCGGACGACCATGACGCCTACCGGCTGCTGATCGACGCGCTGCGCGAAACCCCCTTCTGGGACCGCTACTTCGACGTTGTGGACCTGCTCGTGGGCACCGAGAACGGCTACGCCCGCACCTACGGCCTGGAGCCGGTGGCCACCCTCGCCACCTGACGCTCCTTCCCGGCCGGCCGGTGCCGCCGCCCCGCGGAGGCACCGGCCGGCAGTTCAGCCGAGCAGACGGCAACGTGACCCCGCGTTGTCGCCCGCCGGGAGATCAGACAGCTTCTCCCGGCCGGCGCGGATCGATCGGCGGCCAGGACGGCGGACAAGCCGGAGCTGCGTGTGAGCGGGGATCACCAGCGATGTCAACCGGTCTGCTGTTGACCTTGACCGAGGACCTGGGGGAGGTCGGCGCGGGAGCTGACGCCGAGTTTGGGGAAGGCCCGATAGAGGTGGTGGCCGACCGTGCGGGGGCTCAGGAAGAGCTGGGAGGCGATCTCGCGATTGGTGGCGCCGGTCGCGGCGAGCCGTACGACTTCGCGTTCCTGGGGGCTGAGCCGGCCGAGCGGCACGCCCGGCTGACCGGCCTGGTCGATGGTCTCGCCGCTGGCCTGCAGTTCGGTGCGGGCCCGATGCGCCCATGGCTGGGCGTTGAGCTTCTCGAACGCCTCCAGTGCGGCGCGAAGGTGGCGGCGGGCGTCGGAACGGCGTCGGACGCGGCGGAGCCACTCCCCGTAGAGCAGCTCGGTGCGGGCCTTCTCCAGGGGCTGGGCGCCGTCCTCATGGAGGCGCAGGGCGGTTTCGAAGGCCCGCTCGGCCTCCTCGTCGGGGCTGGTCAGCGCCTCACATCGGCGGGCGAGGGCGGCCGCCGCGGGGCGGCGTGCGGCCACCGCCCACTCCTCCATCAGCGCCAACGGCTTCTCGAGCCGCTCGCGCTGCCCGGCGCGTACCGCGGCCTCGATGAGGTCGGGCAGGAGGAAGACCGAGAGCATCGGGTGGTTCACGCGGGCCTGCGCCGCTTCCAGGTGCTCCAGAGCGCGTTCCGCCTGGCCGAGGCCGAGGTCGAGCAGGCCCTGGGCGCGGAGCGCGTGGGCGGCGGCCAGCTCGATGCTGTGGGCGTCGGCGTAGTTCAGGGCCGCCTCGACCAGGCTGTGGCATCGCTCCCGATCGCCTTCGACGGCGGCCAGCGTGGCCAGGGTTGCGCGAAGGTAGCTCGCGCGGTGGTTGCGGCCGTAGTGCTCGGCGATGGTGAGCCCCTCGGCGGCGGCGGCGTAGGCCTCCTCGTGCAGCCCCATGGACAGCTGTGCCTGGGCGAGCAGGTGCAGCGCGGTGTGCAGCCAGCCGACCACGTCCTGGGCCCGGCAGTCGCGCACGCACGCGACGGCGACCTGGTGAGCGGTGCCGTGGTCGGCGAGGAGCTGCCCGTACGTCCCGGCCAGGATCCGTTCGGCGAATCCGGTGTCTCCGGCCGGGGGTTTCGGGACCGGGAGGTGCGGGCCGGCGCCGTGCAGGTCGGTCAGGGCCCTCGCCATCGCGTAGTCCGGCGAAGCGGGAAGCCGGGCGGCGACCTCGGCGATGAGCTCCCGGTCGCCCGAGGAGTGCGCCGTCTGGACGGCCTCGGTCAGCACCGGCGCGAGATCGGGGCTGGAGCCGATCCGGTCGGCGCATTCGATCAGGATGCGGGCGGCCCGGCTCGGCGACCCGTGGTCCAGCTCGACGATCGCTCGGACCCGGGCGAAGTCGGCGAGCATCGCGGGGTCCAGGGCGAGTGCGTTGATGTGGTCGGTGAGGGCCGCGGTGCGGTGGAACTGCCCGGCCTCGGCGGAGGTGAAGGCGGCGGCGGCCAGTCGCCGGGCGCGCCGGGCCGGGTCGGCGGTGAGCTGGGCGGCGCGTTCGTACGCGGCCGAGGCGGAGGCCGTGCCCTGCTGTCCGCCGGCCCGCTGCGCGACGTCCTCCATCTCGTCGGCGACCTGCTCGTCGACACCGGTCGTGGCGGCGGCCAGGTGCCAGGCCCGCCGGTCGGCGTGCTGGTCGCCTTCCAGCGCGGCGGCCAGCGCCTGGTGGGCGGCGAAGCGTCGGGCCAGGGCGGCGTCCTGGTAGGTGGCCGATCTGATCAGCGGGTGGCGGAAGGACAGGGTGTTCTCGGTGAGCCGGACGAGGGTGGCGCGTTCGGCCGGTTCCAGATCCTCCAGTACGGCGCCGGAGTCGGCCGATGCCCGCAGGACCAGGCCGAGGTCGCCGGTGTCGTCGGCGGCCGCCACCAGGAGCATGGCTCGCGTGGCGTCGGGCAGGCGGCGGATCTGCTCCTGGAAGGCCTCCTGGATCCGGTTGGAGGGTGAGGACAGGCCCGTCGGGAGCGTGACCGGGTTCAGCTGGCCGGCGCGCTGCTCCGCGGTCAGCGCTGCGGGCAGTTCCAGGAGGGCCAGCGGGTTGCCGCCTGCCTGCTCGATGATCTGGTCCCTGGCGTACGGGGACAGGTCCGCGATGCGGTCGGTGAGCAGCGCGTCGACGGCGGCGGGGGCGAGGCCTTCCAGCCGCAGCCGTGGCAGGCCGGCGATCTGCGCTCCGCGGGCGCCGTCGCGGACCGCGAACAGCATCACCACACCCTCGGCATGGAGCCTGCGGGCGGCGAACGTCAACGCGTCCAGGGACGCCTGGTCCAGCCACTGGGCGTCGTCGACCAGGCACAGCAGCGGATCGTCGCCCGCGGCCTCCGACAGCGTGGTGAGCACCGCCAGGCCCACGGTGAACCGGTTGCGCACCGCCTCGCCGGTCAGGCCGAACGCCGACCTGAGCGCGGCCGCCTGGGGTTCGGGCAGCCGGTCGAGGTGGTCGGTGACGGGCCGCAGCAGCTGGTGCAGGCCGCCGAAGGCCAGCTCCATCTCCGACTCGATGCCGACGGTCCGCAGCACCCGCCCGGCACCCGCGGCCTCGGCGGCGTGCTCCAGCAACGCCGTCTTGCCGATCCCGGCCTCACCGTGGATCACCAGCGCCCCGCTCGCCCCCGAACGGGCGCTCGAAAGCATCCGGTCTATCTGGTCCTGCTCCCCCACCCGTCCATACAACATGGGGTAACCGTACCTAACATTGTCGATCTTCCGATCTTCACGTTAAGTCGCACCGACCGATGTGGCCGACCGTCAGACTCCCTAGCGTTGCACCTGTTCGATCCCCTCGACCGCAGGAGCCACCGCCGTGCCAGAGCACGTCCACCTCACCCCGCTGCACCGCATCTCGGTAACCGACGCCGCCGCCTGGCATCGCGTCGTCGCCGCCTCCATGACCCACGATCTGCCCGGTGTGCCGCCGCCCACGCCCGGACAGATCCACGCCCAGCTCACCAAGCCCGGCCTCGACAGCCACCAGCTCACCTGGCTGGCCGGCGGACCGGACGGTGCCGCGGTCGGCGTCGGGACCATACGTCTGTTCACCGCTCCCGGCAGGGAACACCTGGCCGAACTTCAGCTCCACGTCGATCCGGCGCACCGCCGCCGAGGAACCGGTTCACTCCTGCTGTCGGCGGTCGTGGCGGCCTGTCGCACCGAGGGCCGACGCAGCCTGATCGTCGAGGTCGCAGCCGACAGTCCGGGCGAGGCCTTCTGTGAACGGTGGGGCCTTCGCCGCGCCCTGACGCTCAGTCACCTGAGGCTGCGACTTGACCAGCTGGACGAAACCTGGATCGGCGAGACCAGCGAGGCCACGCGCCCCGGCTACCGGCTGGCCGGCTGGACCGGTACGGTCCCCGACGACCTCGCCGAGGCCTTCGCCGCGGCCAAGACCGCGATGAACGACATGCCCGTCGGGGACCTGGACTACGGGACCCTGCACTGGGACGCCGACCGCGTCCGCGCCATGGCGAAGGTGCTGGCCGACCGCGGCGACACCCTGCTGACCCTCGCCGCCGTCCACGACGACGGCGCCATGGCCGGCTACACCGAGATCGTGCTCCCCCAGGGCACGCCGCCGCAGGCCCTGCAGTACGACACCGCGGTCGTGCCCGCGCACCGCGGCCACGGCCTGGGCCTGTGGGTCAAGGCCGCCATGGTGCGCCGGCTGCGCGCGGAGTACCCCGGCGTCGCCGAGATCGAGACCGACAACGCCGAGGACAACGTCCACATGCTCGCGGTCAACCAGCGGCTCGGTTTCCGCCCCTACCGACGCACCCACGAATACCAACTCGACCTGCCCACCGTCTGATCCGTTCTCCACGGCCTCGCCTCCGTCCCCGGCACCGAAGGCACCCGCGTCCTGCCTTGGGCCCGGTAGCGGCCGACCGCGCACCCGGCGCCGGGCGCGCGGTGCGACCCCAGACCTTTGCGTCCGGTTCAGGGCGTAACACATCGACCTGCAGAATCTCCGGCCGAGGCCGGAATCCGCTGGAATTGGGAGTACGAAATGCGTGTGTTGTTGTCGGCCTACGATTCGCGTGGGGGCGTCGAGCCGCTGGTGGGACTCGCGGTGCGGTTGCGGGAACTCGGCGCGGAGGTACGGATGTGCGCGCCACCGGACGAGGAGTTCGCGAAGCGGCTGGCCGTGGTCGGCGTGGAGATGGTGCCGACCGGCCAGTCGGTGCGCGACTTGGTGACCGGGAAGACGCCGCCCTCGCCGGGCGGCGTGCCCCGGCGCGCGGCCGAGTTGGTCGCCGCGTTCTACGACAAGGTCACGGCGGCCGCCGAGGGGTGTGACGTGCTGCTGGCGACCGGCCTCGTGCCGGCCGTGGCCGGTGTGCAGGCGGTGGCCGAGAAGCTGAGCATGCGCTACGTGTACGTGAGTTACCAGCCGGTCAGCCTGCCCTCCCCGCACCACCCGCCGATGCCGCGGCCGGGCCGGCCGCTCCCCTCGGATGTGACCGACAATCAGGTGCTGTGGGACCTGGACATCCTGGACGCGCAGGCGGTGTTCGGCGAGGCGATCAACACCCACCGGGCGTCGATCGGCCTGCCGGCGGTGGACAACCTCCGCGACCACGTCTTCACCGACCGGCCGTGGCTGGCCACGGACCCGGTCCTGGCCCCGTGGCAGCAGCCGGCGGACCTCGACGTGGTGCAGACCGGCGCGTGGGTCCTTCCCGACGAACGACCGCTCCCCGCCGACCTGGTGGCGTTCCTGGACGCCGGCACGGCACCGGTGTACGTGGGCTTCGGCAGCATTCCCATGCGCGATCCGCAGGACGTCGCCCGGACGGCCATCGAGGCGATCCGCGCGCAGGGCCGCCGCGCGGTCCTCTCCCGCGGCTGGGCCGACCTGGCTCTGATCGACGACCAGGACGACTGCTTCGTCGTCGGCGAGGTCAACCACCAGGCACTGTTCCGCCGGGCGGCCGCCGTCGTGCACCACGGCGGTGCGGGCACCACGACGACCGCCACCTGGGCCGGCGCACCCCAGGTGGTGGTACCCCAGGGGGCGGACCAGCCGTACTTCGCCGGCCGGGTGGCCGACCTGGGCATCGGCGCGGCACACGACGGTCCGACCCCGACCGTCGAGTCCCTGTCCGTCGCGCTCAAGGCGGCCCTGACCCCCGGGACCCGCGCACGGGCAACCGCCGTGGCCGACACCTTCCGCACCGACGGGGCGACGGTGGCCGCGAACCTGCTGCTCGACGCCATCGGCCAGGAACGGCCGCCGGTGTCCGCGTGAACCACGCGCGATCGTCGCGCCGGTGAAATTCGGCCATCGCGGCGAACGAGCTGCGCAAGCCCTACGGTGACAAGGTCGTGCTCGACGGCGTCGACCTGGCCGTCCCCGAAGGAACGATCTTCTCCCCGCTCGGCCCAACGGCGCCGGCAAGACCACCGCCGTCAAGATCCTCTCCCCCGGCACCGCCGTCCGGCGGGACGCGCACACCCCGACGCGGCACCGACCGTGCACACCTCGCCCCACCCGGCTCGCGAAGCGGCCGCTCTCGCTTGAGCCCTCCCATCCCCTCATCACCCTGCAGTGATGGCACCACCGTGACATCACCATGCCCATAACCGACACCGAGGAAGAACAAGAAGAATGAGCACCACTCAGGACTACCAGGCCGCCGAGCAGCTCCTGCGCCGACCCGCCCGCCCCGGCGAGCTCGTCATCGGCGACAAGGTCAGGCCGCAGTGGATCGACGGAGGCGCCCGTTTCTGGTACTCGGTGAGCAATGGCGTCGGCAGGCGGTTCGTGCTGGTCGAGCCGGCGGCGGGCACCCGCGAGCCGGCCTTCGACCACGCCCTGCTCGCCGCCGCGCTGGCCACCGCCTCCGGGCAGCAGGTCGACCCCGAGGCCCTGCCTTTCATGGCCATCGAACTGGCCGGGAACGCCGTGGAGTTCGCCGCGTTCGGCGAGTACTGGCGCTGCCGCCTGGACGGCTACACCTGCGAGCGGGCCGAGTTCACGCCGCCGGGCAACCCTCTGGAGGTGCCGTCACCCGACGGGAAGGTCGCGGTGTCCCGGCGGGGGCACGACCTGTGGGCGCGCTCGCTGTCCGACGGCCGCGAGTGGCCGCTGACCACCGACGGCGAGCCCGACCACCAGTACGGCTCCGGCCCGGACTGCACGAGCAACACCACCCTGCTGCGCAAGATCGGCCTACCGCACCTGCCGCCCGCGGTGGCCTGGTCGCCCGACTCGACGAAGGTGCTGGCGCACCGGACCGACGAGCGCGCCGTCCGGCAGACCCACCTCGTGGAGGCCAGGCCCGCCGACGGCGCCGCGCCCCTCCTGCACACCCAGCGGTACGCCTACGCCGGCGACGAGAACATGCCGCAGGCCGAACTGGTCGTGCTGGACGTCGCCACGGGCACGGTGGTCCGCGCGCAGGCCGAGCCGCTGCTCATGCCGCAGTTGTCGCCGATCACGATCAAATGGGCGTGGTGGGCTCCGGACGGCTCGGCGGTGTACTACCTCAGCCGGCCCCGTGACCTGCGCACGCTCACCCTGCACCGGCTGGACCCGGCCACCGGCGAGGTCACCACCGTGCTCAGCGAGACCGGGGCCACCCGCGTGGAGCCCAACCAGTGGATGTACGAGCCGCCGATCGTGCGGGTGCTGGCCGACGAGGTGCTCTGGTACTCGCAGCGGGACGGTTGGGGCCACCTGTACCGCTACGACCTGCGCACCGGCGCGCTGCTCGGGCAGGTCACCTCCGGACAGTGGGCGGTGCGGCAGATCCTGCGCGTCGACGAGGCCGAGCGGGTGGTGTACTTCACCGCCTCCGGGCTGGTCGACGAGGATCCGTACCGGCGCACGGTGTGCCGGGTCGCTCTGGACGGGTCCGGCTTCGCCGAGGTCACGGACGACGAGCTGGACCACATCGTCACCATGCCGGACGACCAGGAGTACTTCATCGACTCCGCGTCCACCGTCGACACCCCGCCGGTGACGACGGTCCGCGACTGGACCGGGCGAGTGCTGGTCGAGCTGGAGCACGCCGACATCAGCAAGCTCACCGCCACCGGCTGGACGCCGCCGGAGCGCTTCCGCGTCAAGGCCGCCGACGGGGTGACCGACATCTACGGGGTGCTGTACCGGCCGCGGGGGTTCGACCCCGCCCAGCGCTACCCGGTGGTGGACAACGTCTACCCCGGCCCGCAGGTCAACCGGGTCGCCCCGTGCTTCGACCCCGGCGGCATGGGCCTCGACGCGGAACCCGTCGCGGCACTCGGCTTCGTGGTGGTGGCACTGGACGGGCGAGGCACCCCGGGGCGGAGCAAGTCCTTCCACGACGCCTCCTCGGGCCACCTGGCCGACGCGGGCTGCCTCGCCGACCATGCCGCGGCGCTGCGGCAGCTGGCCCGGACCCGGCCGTGGATGGACCTGGACCGGGTGGGCGCCTTCGGCCACTCCGGAGGCGGGTTCGCCGCAGCCCGGGCGATGCTGGACTTCCCCGAGGTGTACAAGGCCGCAGTCGCCCTCTCCGGCTCGCACGACGCCCGCTACTTCAACCTGGGCTTCGTGGAAAGCTACGACGGCGCGGACAATCCCGAGGCCTGGGCCCGTGCCTCCAACGTGGATCTCGCGGACCGGTTGGCGGGCAAGCTGCTGCTCATCCACGGCGAAATGGACGACCAGGTCCACCCGAGCCACACGCTGCGGCTGGCCGACCGGCTCATCGCCGCCGACAAGGACTTCGAGCTGCTCATCGTGCCCGGGGCAGAGCACACCTTCATCGACTGCCTGGCCTACGTCCGCAAGCGCTGCTGGGACTTCCTGGTACGCGACCTGATGGGCACCCAGCCGCCCGCCTACCGCCCCGCCCCCATCGCCATCGGCCCCGAGCTGCTCGGCGAGCTGTTCGCCTGAGCGCGACACCACAGACGGGGAACGCGAAGGGCCTCGCCCACCTCGGCTGAGCCCCTGAGCGCCCCCGAGCCGCCCAGCCAGACACCGCCGCCATTCGCCAGGGCCCCTGGCGAATGGCGGCGAGTCGGCGTGCACGGGATCAGGTGGATCTCCGGCGGCACTCCGCCGACGCTTCGGCGGCGATCCCGGCGGCACTCCAACGGCACTCCGGCGGCGTGACACGGGCGGTCCAGCAGGCGTCCAGTCGTTCCCGCGAAAGTCTCCGTAGAAGCGAACTGTTCACCGTTTTGGAGGCACAGTGGATCTGCGGTTGGACGGCAAGCTGGCACTTGTCACGGGCGCGACGCGCGGGATCGGCTTCGCGACGGCACAGGCCCTGGCGAACGCCGGCGCCGACGTCATCGGTTGCCACCACAGTGACGAGACGTCAGCCGAGCCTGTTCTGAAGGCACTTGACAAGACCGGTGGCAAGCATCGGATGGTCCGGGCCGACCTGACCGATCCGGCGGACGTGGGCCGCCTGGTGGAGGCCTGCCGCGACGCCGGCCGCGAGATCGGCGTGCTCGTCAACAACGTGGGCATCGACGCCGCGTCCCCCTTGGCCGAACTGACCGAGGAGGAGTGGCAGCGTGTCCTGGAGAGCAACCTGACGTCCGCGTACCGGGTGACCCGAGCCGCTCTCGGCCTGCTCGCCCAGGACGCGTCGGTGATCTCGATCGGTTCCTCCGCCGCGGCGCGAGGCGTGCCGGGGCGTGCCCACTACGGCGCCGCCAAGTCCGGGATCACCGGGCTGACCCGGGCTCTGAGCAAGGAACTCGGCCCGAAGGGCGTACGGGTCAACTCCGTCGCCCCGGGCATCGTCGACATGGGCCCGGATTCCGGCCTCCCGGCCGAGGCCCGGACCCGAATGTCCCGGATGTCCGCCCTCGGACGCCTGGTAACGGCCGATGAGGTCGCTCACGCCGTGCTCTTCCTCGCCAGTGACGCCGCCCGTTACGTCACCGGCATCACGCTGAACGTCGACGGCGGGCTGTAACCCCCCGGTCAGTCGTCAACCCGCTCAATTCCACCGACTCGGAAGGACCTCCCATGGCCATCGCCGCCATCACCTACAAGATCAAGCCCGGATTCGAGGAGGAGATCGCCGAGATCTTCTCCGCCTCCAACTTCAAGCGGGCGGGCTCCCCGATCATCCGGGACGAGAACGGCAACGAGATCGGGCGCATCACGGCCACCTCGCTGTTCATCAAGGACGACCGGATGGTGCGGTTCATCACGTTCGAGGGGACGCTGGAGGACGTGGGCCGCCACATGGCCGGCCAGGACGGTGTCCAGGAGGCCGAGCGCAAGCTCGCCCCATACCTGGCCGAGCCGCGCGACACCGCCACCGTGGAGGGGTTCCTCACCTACTTCCGGAACAGCTCGATGCGAGTCCTGTCCCAGCTCTCGCTGGACAGCCTGCCGCCGGAGATCCTCGCCAAGCTCTGAGTTCACCCCCTCGCACGTTCGAACCGTCCTGTCCGCGGCCGGACCGCCACGGACACGTCACCGGAAGGGTCGTAGATGACCGGCCGACACATCGCCTTCATCGGGCTCGGCAGCATGGGCAGCGGAATGGCGCTCCGCCTGCTCGACTCCGGGTTCCGGGTCACCGTGTACAACCGGACCAAGGAGCGGGCCCTGCCCGTCGCGGAGGCCGGCGCCGGGTTGGCCGACTCTGCGGCTCAGGCCGCGGCCGCCGCCGATGTCCTCGTGCTCAGCATTGCCGACGAGGGCGCGATCGAGGAGATCCTCTTCAACCACATCGAGTTGCGAGCGGGTGCCCTGGTGATCAACACCTCCACCGTCTCGCCGAAGTACGCCCGCGACGCGAGTGCGCGAGTGGAGAAGGCGGGCGCACGCTGGATCGACGCCTGCGTCATCGGCAACCCGGCGCAGGCCCGCGAGGGCTCGATGCGCGTGCTCGCCTCCGGTGCCCCGGCGGACGTCGAGGCGGCCAAGCCCGTGCTCACGGCTCTGGGCAGCAGCGTGATCCCGCTGGGGCCGGTCGGCCAGGCGCCCGCCATGAAGCTGGCCTTCAACCTCCTGCTGGGGGCTCAGGTCGCCTCGCTGGCCGATGCCGTGCGGTACGGCGAGCGGGCCGGCCTGGATCGTGACCTGCTGCTGGCCGCGATCGGGGCGAGCGGGTTCAGTTCCAAGGTCATGTCGTTCCGCGCCGACCTGATGCGCAGTGGCGAGTTCCAGCCGGCGGCCTTCCGGGCCAGCCTGATGCACAAGGATCTGCGTCTGGTGGTGGAGGAGGCCCGGGACCTGGGCCTGGAGCTGACCGTGACCGAGACCGCGTCGGCCTACTTCGAGCGGGCTGTCGCCGCCGGGAAGGGCGACTTCGACGCCGCGGTCATCGGCGAGGCGTCAGCCTGACCCAGCGGCCGGGACTCGTGCCCGGCCGACGAAACCGGTGGGCGGCGGGACCATCCAGTCCCGCCGCCCACCCCGTTGGCCCAGCGGGGCCCGGGGCGGCGAACCCCCCCCCGGGGCCGGGGACGTACCCAGCCCCCCCGCACAACCCCGGGCCCCGCACG